>JAVERM010000014.1:0-27460 GCA_034007105.1 Trichlorobacter sp. | reverse complement strand
TCGGCCTGCTTTAAGATATCCAGAATTTGATTGTCAGTAAATCGTGACTTTTTCATTGCAAAATCTCCGCTTAATTTATTCTCGGAAATTCTACTTTTAAATGCTACTACTTTTTGGGGGGATTACCTACATACTCAGTTTCGACAATGCACTTATTTTGCCTCTATACTTATATATTCATATAATACCGCACTCATTTTTGACATTGCACTTATTTTTCTCTCGCCCTTTTTTATGAAAGTTCGTTTTCACTTTTTCGTTTTCACTTTTTCATTTTTCATTTTTCGTTTTTCATTTTTCATTTGACACTTTTAAACTTTTACTTTAAAGCTCTTTGTGTGTGTTTCTATTTTTAAGCAAGAGAAAGGATTTTGTAATGCAAACTTCTAAACCGGCTAAAAAATTTGTTGTTGATTTTGGTTTTTCCTCCACCAAGGT
Source organism: Trichlorobacter sp. (assembly GCA_034007105.1). GTDB lineage: Bacteria > Desulfobacterota > Desulfuromonadia > Geobacterales > Pseudopelobacteraceae > Trichlorobacter. The sequence continues at coordinate 27,022 of JAVERM010000014.1, read as the reverse complement.
TTTGTCAGATGACGTCTGCTTTAAATTTCCCTCACGGTATAAAGCTGTTGGCAGGGAAACTTTTGTCGGCAACTCTGCCATCGACCACGGCACCCCATCTGACGTGCTCACAGTCGATAAGCTTGTCGATCTTTACAAGCTCTTTGTCCTTGAAGCAATCTCGTCTGCTGGCCTGTCTTCTGACGAGAGTCTCTCGCTTGGTGTTGGTCTTCCTGCTGAGTTTTTGATCAGCGAATCTTTCCCTGGTGGGAAGGTGGAAATGTTGACTGATTCTTTGAAGTCCATTCCCCAAATTTCTTCGGTGGCTGTCCTTGCTCAAGGCCTTGGTGGCATCACCAGTTTTATCTCTCAAAAGCCCGCAGGAAATCCCTCCTTGGTCTTGGGAGTTGACATTGGATTTAACACAGCCATCTTGACTGTCTGGGATAACGCAAATAGTAAGATTGTCGAGACCACCACCTTGTATCGCCAAGGTGTTTGTGACCTGGTAAAAAACCATCTCTATCGCCTCATCTCTTCCTACACCACAGGTCGTGCAATCACCCCTGCTGACTACTCATACATCCTTGAAACCAAAACCATCCCTTACGGCCTTGAGCGTCATGATGTCAGTGCTCAAATTGCCGAGGCATCTGAATCTTACGCTGCCGACTTGCTTGATCGAGTTTACGACTGGGTTAGCACCTTAAACCTGTTTCGCCCTGTTGACGAAATCGTCCTTTTTGGTGGTGGCGCTAACCTTCTTGGTTCCTGCGAAAAAATCAACGGCACCGTCTTGGACTCACCTGAATTTGCCAACGCACGTGGCTTCATGGAAAGCCTATCCTGAAAAATCCCTGCCCTGTTGTTTTTTGGGAACGATGGGGCAGGTCGGGTTTTGCTTTTTTCACTGAAACTTTAAGGAGGCCTTTATGTCTACTGACTTAAAAAAACCGATCACAGTTAACATCAAATTCAAGCGACAACTTTCCCTTGACCACCCTCTATATGAACCCATAGCTGCCCTGCAAGCAGCCAGCCCTGGTTTTGGTCTTAGCGACCTCGTAGCTACCCTTGCCTTTGACAACGAACTTGGTATCGAATATCTGAGTAAATTCCTTTCGCACATGCAAAGCTTTTTGGCTAACCCTGACACGGTACCTGCTGCCTCAGCACCAGTGAAAACATCAGTGGCTACCCCGCCACCTGTTGCAGCCTCTCCACCTGCACAGGCAACTGCACCCTCACCCCCTGCACCTGCACCAGCTGCGCAGCCATCAGCTCCCTCTCGTGAAGCTGCCCTTAACGCGCTATCTGTCAAAGTAGCTCCAAACCACCATTGACGTACTCCCCCCTGAAAGAGGAGGATTCTTGGGAACACCGGCTTTACGCTGCGAGACGTTCGCAGAGCAGGGAGTCGGCTATGGCCAAGCTACTTAGGACCACGTCGGGGCCATCTACGCAAGCAGGCTTGCGATACTTGGGGAATGACTGCACATGCTGAATTTTGAAACAGATAGGCAGTGGGATTTCAGGATGCTTTTTCCAAAGCATCATGAATCCCGCTTTGCCGTCCCGGTGGGCAGTGAAGCCACACCTGGAACACCGGAAGGTTCTTCCTTTCGGCTTGTGCACATGCCCACATACAGGACAGGTGCTACTGATCTTGCCGCCTACCATCCCCGCCCAAAGAGCGAGGCTTTCTCGGCGGGGTGTTTTGTAACTTTTTTCCTCTCCCTCGACAAAAAAGGACGGCTAAAAAACCGTCCTTTTGTCTTTCTTTTTTTTAAACCTGCCCTTGCAAGTGAAAAACGTCTTTCTTTATGTCACCTTCCTCAGCATCAAAACCAACCCCTATCTGTCATCATGTAAAGCTGTAAATTACCCGCCTCTTTCAGCCCACAACCTATTTTTATCTCACACCCTAACCCTGACTATACCCTCTATCCCTAAAACCCCCTTAAAACGCCTCTATTTTGTTTTTGCAGTAACTTTTTCGTCCTTGGCTTTTTTTCTCTCCCTCTGTTTTGGCGTAACCCCAATAAAAACGGCAACATAACTCACCGTCTCTTTGGAATCCGGACACCCCCCTTCTCTTGTTAGGTAAGAGGAGATAAAAACCCTCCCCCGACCTGGACACCAAAACTTCTCTTCCGAACAGCCTAAAACCTGCTGTCCAACTGCCTGGAAAGAGCCAACCGTCCGTCTATAAAAAAGGAGACCACCACATATGTTTGAAAGCGCAACAGAAATACACCCTCCGTTAAGATTTCCCACCCCTGTGCGTGGACTTGACGCAATCATTTACGAACGCAACATTGCCTACCTGCATGAAAGCGGTTACATGATAGTTGGCGACGAACTTTTCGACCTAAGCACCAACAAAAGCGTAACCAACACCCTCGTAGAAAAAGCCCTATCTCAACGCATTGGCTGCCTTGACCTTACCGCTGCCTTCACCATTGGAAACGGGCCTATCCAGATCATAGAACTTAGCTCCCCCTGTCAGGAAAACAGTCGTCGTCTGCACCACCACCTCTCCCAACCTCACCATGCAGCCAACCTCACCCGTCACATCTTCTTTCACATAGACCCTTGCGACCCTCGTAGTAACAGCTACGTCCGTCGCATCCTCTCCGACCCTGACAACCTTGAAATGCTTGAAAACATCTACATGGGTCACATGGACACCTGGCCTGCCCATGAAATCTACGTCCCCAGTGAAACCCTTAGCCAACACGACGCTGCCTGTCGCACCCTTGGCCTTCGCAACCTTCCCTGCATCTACTCAGACGGCAACTACCTCTCTGGCTACCACCCTGCCCACACCGACCGTCTACTAAAAAAACTGCATGACGCGCGTCGTCTTTAGTCGCGTCCGGCATTGAAAAGGAAAAGGAAATGGAAAGTAAATTTAGCCAACAACAACTTGCCAAAATGCACAAAAGCCAACTGCGCCCGCTTTGCACCTGCACCACCCCTGGCGCACCCCTTGGCATCACCAAATACGGCGACCACTACGCCCTTCGTAAAATGCCAGGCACTGGACATCGCCATGCTCCCACCTGTCGTTTTTACTCCCCCATGCCTCTACCCCACACCATCCCCACACAAAAGGCATTGGACACCCCTATCTCTGACCCTGACATCACCGTTGTACCTCGTCCTGCTGCCAGCGCCTCCACCAGCAGCCACTACCCTCGGGAAACACTCCACCGTCTTTTAATCAAACTGTGGGAAACCTCCCGCTTTAACCACTGGCACCCTCACATGGCAGGCAAACGCAACTGGCAAACCATTCGTCACCACCTTCTGCGCACCGCTGAAACGCTACTGCTTAGACAAACGCCCTTACTTGACCTTCTCCACATCCCCTCCGTCTACCGCACTAGCCACAAAGACACCCATGCGCAAGAATGGTCAGACCGCTGTCGAACCCTCCCTGACGGCGCACAAATGCTCATCCTTGGTGAAGTAAAAAGCCACACCATCCACAAAACTGGAGGTCGCCTTGTGATTCGTCACCTGCCCTACCTCACCTTCTTAACCCCTTTAACCACAGGACTGCCCTTCTTCACCCACGACGATACTGCCCCTGTCCGCACCCTCTTACTTGGCTCTTGCACTGTCCGCGCCAAAGGCAACCCTGTACTACACGAACTTGTCCACCTAAACGTCGATGAAAACTGGCTCCCTGTCTTTAGCCCAGAACAACACGAAGAACTAAAAACCCTTCTATCGGAAAACAAAACCTTCGCAGTCAACATGCGCCCTGCGCCACACACCCAAAGGAGTCACCATGTCTGAACTCAAAGCCCAAAACCGTCGCAAAATCGAACAACACCGCGCTGCCATCAAAAAACTTGAACGCGCCATCCAACTCGAAGACCACAAACAAAAAGAAGCTGCCTGGCTTCAAGCCCTTGGCAACCTCCTAATACAAAAACTTAGCCCTATAACAGACGCGGGTCGGTCGATTGGCAGCCTCACCCTGGACAACGCAAACGACGCTGCCCTTATAGCTGCCCTTATAGCTGACATAGACGCCCACCACGAAAAGCGTCCTGAACCTCCCCAACAACCTTAAGAAAGGAACCTTGAGCCTATGGAAACCACGCAAACAATCGCCATTGCTGCCACCCCAGAAGAAATCAAAGCAATGATTGAAAACCCTGACATAGACATCCGCGACATCCCCAAACCGGCCCCTGCTGCCGCATCGGGCAAACGCGAACTCCTTTGCCCTGCCTGTCACGAAGCCCACATAGAAGCCCACGCTAAATTCTTCAAATGCCAGGACTACGTAAAAGACGAACCAGGCGAATGCAACTTTATCCTTTGGCGTAGCGGACTCACCAACTTTGGTCGTGGCCCCCTCACCAACGCCGAAGCCGTGCGCTTAATTCGCGGAGAACAAATACCCCTTAAAAACCTTATTGGCCCTAAAAGCGGCAAAACCTTCAACTGCCTTGGTCAACTTGCAGAAGTAGACCTTCCCAACGGCCGCCGTATCTGGCGCGTTGAATTTTTATTTGCCGACGACATGGAAGGCGCCAACGGCGACCAAACCCCTGAAATACTTACGGGTTGATTGTGTAACAAACCCTCATAGCCAAAAAAACCAAACAACCCTTTGGAGGAAAAACTTGCACCACTACCTTGGACTTGACGACCCAGACCTTCGCTATCGCCGTACCCAAACGCCTGTAAACTACAGCCCCTCGGAGCTTATAAACGGGCATTTGCTTCTGTGTGGCATGTCTGGCACCGGCAAGTCATTTCAAGCACTACGTCTTTTAAACAGCGCAGCCAAAAGCGGCCTTGCCCTTGACGTCTTTGACGTACACGACGAACTCTCTGACGTAACTGGCAGCGTAGCCTGCACCTTTAGCCAACACACCCAATACGGCATAAACCCCCTTGCCCTGAACAGCGACAAACACACCGGCGGCGTAGACACCCAGATAAACTTCCTCATCTCCCTTGTCCGTGAAAACACCGCCCAATTTGGCTCAAAACAAGAAGCAGCCCTGCGCTACCTCCTGCGCGACGTCTACGCTACCTTTGGCATCTACCAAAACAAACCCAGCACCTGGCATCGCAAAAACATCACCGAAGCCACCAGACTGCGCCTTATAGAAACAAACGACCTGACCACCCTCCACAGAAACCACTACCCCACCATGAGTGACCTGCTGGACTACACCCGCCGTAAAATCATCACCCTTACTGTAGGTGGAGACAACCCCAGCATGGGATTATTCGACGCACTCAGCAAACAACGTCGCAAACTCCACCGGCTTTTAAAAACCTGGGACACCACCGCCGCCAAACTCACCGGCTCATCTGGACACATAGAAACGGAAAATGGCGCGGACTGCCCCATTGAAACCCTGCGCAGCAAAATTGGAGAAACCTCCGCCGCCTGCAAACAAGCCTTTTGCGACTTCATAGACAGCCTTGAAACCGGACGTGAAACCGACGACATCCTCAAATACGACTCAAGTCAAACCCTCACCTCCGTCCTGCATCGGCTCACCCTGATAACCGGCAGTGGGATATTTAGCGCCACCCCTGCGCCCTTTGACAAAAACCGTCCTCGCATCCACCAACTTAAAAGCATCAGCACCGCCCAGCAAGTCATGTACGTAAAACTTCGCCTGCAAGCCATCTTTGACCAATGCAAACGCAACGGTCGCACAGACGGCAACCGGCTACGTCACGTAATCTTTCTGGACGAAGCTCACAAATACTTCAGCAGCGACCCAGACGACATAATCAACGTCATCTCCAAAGAAGCCCGCAAATTTGGCCTTGCCCTATGGTGCGCCAGCCAGGAACCCACCAGCTTCCCCGAAAGTTTTTTAACTAACTGCGGCACCACCCTCTTACTTGGCATCCACACCAGCTACTGGAAAAAAGCTGCTGCCATGTTTCGCATCACCGAAGAAACGCTCTCATCCATCCGCCCTAAAGAAGTCATGTCCATAAAAACCCTTCGTGACGGTGAAATAGACCCCCCTTTTCGAAACATCATCGTCCCTAACCAGACCACCAAAGCCGGTCGCATAGCGCACCAGCACCAACAAGGAGCCTAAAATGGAAAACGAAATTGTCCAATCAGCCATGACTGCCAACGTCGCCTACGCCACCTGGTGGCACACCCTCTTTGAATCCACCCTTGCAGGCCTTTGGTGGCGAATCGTCGCCTTCTCATCAATGGGCGTTGCAGTATACGTAGGCCTTCGCGCTCGCAACTTTCCCCTTGCCCTTGGCTGCATCATCGTCTCCTGCATCGCTGCCTTTGGCCAAGCTGCCCTGCAATTCTTTTCCCACCTAAACCACTAAGAAAGGAGGGCGCAACCCATGATGACCGGCCCTGACAACACCAAAGGAATAAGCTCTGAATACACCACCACCCAAGACCGTGGTCAAACCCACATAATCCCGCACAGCCTCTTTGAAGCCCTTGCCTTCGTAAGCCAACAATACGCCAACGAACGAGGCGGCGCAGAAACCAACAGCGAAATGTTTACCGACATGCAGAAACTGGACTTTTTGGCCGTTGGCTGGGCAAACGCCATAAAAACCCTCTGCATCTTCCTTGTCACCACCCCTCTTGCCCTTGCTGGCTACCAGGGGCACCTACCTTTATTTGGCGGCAACCGCAGCTACTTTGACGGGCTTTACTGCCTCATGCTAGCCCTTGCCTTCCCCATTGGCGTCTACTTCTTCTTTGCCAAAGCAGGCCTTCGCTGGTACGGCGACTACACCCGCACAATGGTCAAACGACTAATCACCGGAGCCTCCATAGCCACCGTAATCTTATCCAGCATCTCCTTTATATTCGTCCAGTACATGTGCTTTGTCTTCTTCTCCGACGAACGCCTGGCCTCCACCGTACAATGGCTTGCCGACTCCTACAAACTCCTGTTCAAAATCACCCCTGACAAAACAGCTGGCATGGTCAACTGGCTCATTGAACTAAAAGTACCCATCATACAAGGATCGTGGTTCTTCCTGATCTCCTGCCTCATCTTTGCTGCCCTTCCCTGGATTGCCTACCTCTACAGAGCTGGCCGCAACTACATCGAAGCCGACCTTGGCATCTACGCAGGCGACAAACTTTACGGCAAACGGCTAAAAGAAGAGCGCTTTTTACCCTCAATCGCCAAAATCTTACACGCCACCGGCTTTGGAGGCGACTGACCGTGACCTGGAAAAACCACCGCATACTCACCTTTGCAATGGTCTACGCAGTCACAGGATACCTCGCAGGAGCCGTCATCTCCATGCTTGCCTCCACGCTACCTGACCGGCTTGAAATGGGCATAATTCCCCATCGCACATACACCCACTGGGTACTACCTGCCCTGGGACTACTCTATGCCTGCCACAAATGGACACTTGCACACCCTGGCATACAAGCCCAGATAGCTTTTTACCTACTCCTTGGCTACTGCGCCCACCTCCTGCAAGACAGCTTCAGCAAAAGCGGAATCCCCTTTATCTTCCCCCGCAAAACATACGGCGCGAACTTCTACATCACACGGAGAATGAGCGAAACGCTTGTCGTCATCGTAGCACTTGGCGGTCTTGGCCTTTATTGCCAGCAAAAGGGCTACCTTGATAAAAATTATTTAAAAAAAGAAGCTGAAGAAATCCAGATAGTTATGGAAGATATTTACTACTTTGCCACAAAAAACCGCTAAACCGACTCCATAAATCCGGACACCCCCCTTCTCTTATAGATAGAAGGGAAGAAAACGAGACACACAAAACAGGAAAAAACCATGACCTCAAAAACAACCAAAGCCCTCATCGGCACATGCTTAATCTGCACAGCACTGGCAACCCAGGCACACGCATCGAGCAAACTCCATGCCTGGTTTTACAGATACGACTACAGCACCACCGCAGTCACATCGCACACAGCAGACAACCAGCACGTAATCTGCAACACCTGCCCCAAAGTGGCAAAACTTGAACCAGCACCACCTGTTGCAGCAGGGCGCACCGTAAGCGACGAAAGCGTACCCTTAGTCCCTTACATACCGAGGCAAACACAAGCATCTCAGCAGAAAATGGCAGCAACCGGCACACAGGACCTGGACACCACCCAGGCACCCAAAACCGCCAACAGCACTGCCTCAATAAGCCTGGTGAACAACCAAACCCCTATCGCCCAAAGCGAAGGGAACACATACACCGCATACTTTGGCTATGACCAGGCAACCTTAAAGCGCCACGACGCGCAAACCCTGGCAACCATGCTCAGGGAAAACAACCAAGGTCAGCCTGTACAAATAAGCGGCCATGCCAGCCACGAAGGCTCACGGCTTTACAACAAAGCCCTATCTCGCAACCGTGCTGAACACGCAGCACGTATCGCAAACGAACAAGGCGTAAACATCCAAAGCGTAACTGGCTATGGCTATGACAAACCAACGGGACAGGGCAGTCAGTACGACCGCCGCGTAGAAATAAAGGAGGTTAGACAATGACTGCGCACTGTCTCGAAAAAATTGGAAAGGAGGTAAAAACGTCGCGTTTTACACCATTGCTCAAACGGGCTGTAGTGATCGTTACTGCGGTTTTATCAGTAACAGCAGCCCACGCCTTCACAGGAGAACAAGAACTTAACCAAGCCGAAGCCCTTTTTCGTGCATCGTACCCTGGTACTTCCCGTAGCTATAAATCCATCGCTCCCACAAAAGTGAAAGGCTTGTGGCGCATCGTAGCCGGGCAGAACACTATCTACTTTCACGAACCTACAAAGGGTCTGTTTTTCGGCAAACTTCTTGCTCGCCCTGACGGTGCTGAATTTCCGGTTACAGAAAACGCAATCCCCTCCCCTGTTTCAGGTTTTCAGGCAGTAAACCTGAACGGCAAAGGTGTTTACATCTACCCGGAAAAAGGCAATGGCAAAATCATGCTGGTGGGAGAGTTCTGGGTAAACGGCGAACCTGCCCTGTTTGAACATGAAACTCCTCCCCCGTCCGCCCCAGACTTTGAGGGTGTACTCGAACTCTTTGAAATTTAGAAAGGCTAACAAAATGGAAACTAAGAACGAAAATCGTAAAAAAGTAATTGCCACCCTGGCTGTAGTTGGCGTGGTTGCTTGTGCCACCTATGCCAGCGCATTTAACCCCACCACTGGTGTGGGTAAAGATTTCTACGACATGGCTGCTGGCATGACCGAAGGGCCTATCGGCGCCACCATTGGTCTGGGCGGTATGGCTATGGCTGCATTTTTTCTCTTTAAGCAGGCTGTTTTGCCTGCCGTAGGCTCTGCAATGGGGTCTATCGCCATTGTTAAATCCACCGACATCGTAAGCTCCTTTGGCTTTAAGTTTTGACTCTTCCCCCGCCGGTTTTTTCTTTCTCTCAATAAAGGCGCAATGCCTAAGTAGAACACACACACTGTTTTTAGCCCTGATACTTGAAAAAGGTGTCGGGGCTAAGGCAGGCGCAATGAAAGGATTAAAATGGCTGTTGAATACGGATGCAGATTCCCCAAATACCTCTCCTCCCCGCTGCACATCCTGTGGTGGGAGATAGACGAAGTAGCCATCATCATGATGTGTCTGTGCATGTGTCTGTTGTTTGGCAACATCTGGTGGATCCTTCTTTTTGTTTTACCTGTTGTGTATAGCCAGCTTAAAAAACGCGCCGAAAAAGGTTTTTTGAAGCACCTGCTTTACCAGCTTGGACTCGTCAAAATTGACGGATACCCGCACTACTACGAACAAGAATTTTACGAGTAAAGGAAACCTCTGAATGCTCACAAAAATTTATCAAAACAAACTTAGCAACCTTCTAGTGGACAACCTGCTGCTTAAATTTGTGGTTATAGTTATTGGTATTAGCCAGATATTTCTCGGCTCTCGCATTAACTACGCCCTCCAAAACCAGCGCACCATCCTTGTCCCCCCGAATCTGGATACACGAGTCCAGCTGACCGGTGACTACGCGAGCCGCGACTATGTGAAATCCTTTGCTCGCACCATCGTAAACCTGGCTTTCACATACAGCTACCCAACGGTTCGCGCCCAATACGGCGAACTGCTACAGTTTTTTTCTCCAGAAGGTTTTGTCAACTCCAAAGACGCGCTTAACAGCGCGGTTGACACCATTGAAACCACCCGCACCTCATCTGTTTTTATTATCAACAAACAGGTGGTCGTAGACACTAAAGAGCGAACCATGACCATTGAGGGCTCGCAGCGCATGTGGACAGACACCGCCTTCATCGAATCGCCTCAGCTAAGAAAATACATAATTGGTTACAGCATTGAAAACGGCAAGTTCCAGATCGAATACATCAAAGAAGGCGTAATAAACGCCACTGGATCAGAAACAGAAGAAGCCTTCTTAAACGAGAACATAAAAGTCACTAACTAGAAAGGAAGGAGAGCGATTTGTTGAAAACAACCACAGGATTAACCGCCCTTGCTATATGCCTTTTTGCCATAACAGCAAGCGCTGAAACCCACTCTTCTTTACCCGTAATGAGCCTTAACCAGCCTGTTGACGCTCAAGAAGTGCAGGCAGACGTACCGGCATTTACCACCATATCCTTAAAAAACTACAACCAGCCTGCCCCTGTTGTAGAACCTGTTGCCCGTATACCTGTACCCAGACCCTCGCGCCCTGCTGCAATGGAAGCGTTGGTTGACACAGACTATGGCGACCAGGCACTTATTCCTGAAATTGGGATGAAAGCTGTTGTATCCAACAGTGACGTAAACCGCATTGCCTGCAAAAGCCCGATTAAAGACATCATCTTCTCACCGGAAAAAGGTTTAAAAGCCCAGGTATCTGGCAACAACGTCTTTGTCAAATTCCAGGCCAAGGTTTTAGGCACTGAAACCCTATACGCCCAGCAGCCTGTGGACATCTATGTAGTTTGTGGTGGCAACACCTACAACATAATGCTTGTCCCTGAAGGCGTAACCTCTCAGACCATAAGACTTGACTCCGGTAAAACCGAACGAGTGCAGAAAAACGCCAGTCTCTTTGAAGGTCAACCCTTTGAGAAGCAGATACGCACCCTCATAAACTATGGATTCATAGAAGACTTCCCCGAGAGCTTTCAGGTAACAGACGAAAAAGACGTTGACATACCGGCCTACAAAGGACTGATCACGAGCCTTCGCAGGACAGTTCGCATTGAAGGCGAAGGGTTACTTTTAAAAGAATTTACCGCCATCTCCGACAAAAACCGCGAGCTTACCGAACGTATGTTTTTAAACCCGAAATTCTCCAAAAACCCTGTAGCCATTGGTCTGGAGAAGCTGAAGGTAAAGAAAAACGAACCCATCCGCGTGTTTGTGGTTGAAAGAACCACCGGAGGTGTTCTGTGAAAGAGTTTTTTAAAAACCTTAAACCCAAACAACGTCGCCTGCTAGTTTTTGGGGCTATTGTTGCCGTTGCAGCAGTCTCCATAGGCATAACCTCTTCCTTATCAGGTAAAGACGCCACACGCACAGCAGCCCAGCGCAAAGCCGCTGAAAAGGAAAACGTCACCAACGTAGGTGTAGACAGCAAAATTGCTGAAAAAACCATGATGACTGAATCCGCTGAAATGCGAAAGCGGATGGATGAAATGGAGAAGATTATCAAAAGCTACGGATCAACCGTACCTGGCTTTTCTGACGCAAACGCGCCTTCTTCAAACCTGCCCCCCTTGCCCCCACTGCCCCCACCAGGGGTAGGCATGCCGGACGAATACATGGGAATGGGAATGGGGCAAATGCCCAAAGCTCAAGCCTTAAACCCTGAACACGACTTTCCTCTTCCGGAAGGCGACCCTATGGACGGCACACACGTCCCGCCACCACCTGGCGCAGCCCACGAAAGAGAACGTGAAAGGGAAGTAATCATTGGTGACATCGCCATCATAAGCGGTGACCAAAACGCGATCAAAGCCCACGAAGAAGCCTTGGATAAAAAAAAAGAGAAACCGACCCTGTATTTACCGACCGGTTCCTTCACGGAGGCGACACTTCTGTCGGGGATTTACGCACCTACATCTGGCCGAGGCAGAAGCGACCCGGCGCCAGCACTCATTAGAATCAAGACGCCCTCACAACTTCCAAACGAAGTTAAAGCAAACCTTAAAGGGTGCTTCTTAATTGGCAAAGCAGTAGGCGCACTGGCAGACGAACGCGCCCACATAAAAATCAGCAACATCTCCTGCATCTCCCGCAAAGGAGACGCGCTCATAGACCAGTCAATAGAGGGCTATGCCATAGATGAACAAGATGGATTTGTAGGCGTTGGTGGACGTGTAGTAGCAAGACTTGGGGCAGTAATAGCTCGCTCGCTACTGGCTGGATTTGTAACAGGCCTTGGCGATGGATTAAAGCAATCCACCGAAACCAACACCCTTACATCCATTGGAAACATCAGCCAGCCCACCGTCGAACCTGACAAAATCGCACTGGCTGGACTAGGTAGCGGTGCATCAGAAGCCGCGCGGCACATCAGTACATTCATGCTTGATTTGGCAAAAGAAACCATCCCTGTCATCGAAGTACTACCAGGGAAAAAGCTCACTGTCGTTATCACACAAGGAGTCGAACTCAATGTCAAACCTCTTAAAACTTCCTCAATTAACTAAAACAGCAGGCAAGCTTTTTATGCTCTGCCTTGCTTTTGCCTCCCTTGCGGGCTGCTCCATAGTTGGCACTGCCTTAAACCCGTATGAAGACGACTTTCACTGCAAGCTAAACCCAGGCAGCGAAATCGACGGTGGCATCTGTTCAGGGGTTTCCGAAGTTTACAAAGACGCTCTTGAAGACCGCGAGTACAAAAGCGACAAAACCCGCAAAAAAGAAGCAAAAGAGGCGAAGAACGCCCAAAGTAGGGATAGCGAGGAGAACATCTCCCCAGCCCGTCTCTCAAGAGCCGAAATAGCTGCTGCTGAATCCAAATACCAAAAAGCTCGCCTTGAGCGGATGACTGGCCTCATTGAAGCACCAGTAACACCCCTTGTAGCCCCTCCGGTAGTCATGCGCCTTTTGATACTTCCCTACGAAGACGAAGACAACGGCTTAAACCTCATGCGCTACACCTACCTCATGCTTGACCGTCCACGCTGGGTTATGGGTGACTACCTTTACGACGAAAGAGAGGAGCTTTATTGATGCTTTCTAAAGTACTTTCTTTTGTATCCAAGGTGTTCGGCATGTCCGAATACCTTGGTGCCACAAGTAATGAGATGTCTGACCTGTTTTACAACGCTCCGCTTAGTAAATACCTGCCCTGGCACAACTACGACGAAAAGAGCGGTGTCTACACTAACCAGGACGACAGTAAATCCATGATGTGGGAATGCCTGCCCCTTGCCTTTTCCTCGGAAAAAACACTGAAAACGGCAGAGGCGTTATTTCGCCTTCCCCTGCCCAAGCACTCGGTCATGCAATTCATCCTGCACGCTGATCCAAACATAAAACCAAACCTGCGTGCATTTGAAGCAGCCCGGGCCAACAACAACCCGCTAATTGGTGCTGCCACCAAAAGAGCCATTGCGCACCTTATTAAAAGTGCCGCTGACGGTGGCAACCTTGGCATCCCAATTCGCAACTACCGGCTTTTTGTAACCCTGAAAGTCCCTGCAAACGGCAAAATAAACTGGTCTGACACAGGCCTTGCGGCAGAACAAATACTTGAGAGCATGAACCTTTGCCCTTTAGTCTTTGAGCCGCCCATGCTCATAGAATGGATGCGCCGCATGTTTAATGGCGCGGTGCCAGAACAGATACTTAACACCGGACATGAACACGCCTCGCGCTACCTCATTGACACCCCGATTAACAAACAGGTGCTTTATGCGGAAACCGAATTTGAAAAGCATCCAGACCACATAAAACTAGGTGATAACTACTGGTACTGCATGACACCCAAAAGTTACCCCTCAAACGTAGACCCGCTGCAAACAAGCGAACTCTTTGGTGGAGTATGGGGCGCGTCATCAGACAACTCCCAAATACGCACACCATTTTTGCACACGTTAAACGTGGTGTTTGACGACTTAAAAACCTCCCTGCGCACCAAAACCGACCTTGCTCTGTCCCAAGGTGCGTTTGGCTCCTTTGCCCGCCAACTGGCGCGTAAGCAAGAAGAATACATCTGGGCAGTGGACAAGATGGAACAGGGCGAAGTCTTTTGCCACGTCATGCCGGTTACCTGGTTTTACGACACCGACCGCCAAAAAGCCCTGGAAGCCCGCGCTAAATCTCGCTACGTCTGGGAAACTGCTGGCTATCACATGCAAGAAGAAAAGCGGGCATCTGTATTTTTGTTTCTATCCAGCCTGCCCTTGGGCATGACCTCCAGCGCCAACAACATAAACATCATGGACAGAAGCACCATCGCGCCTGCCGAAAGCATCATCAACATACTACCCATCCAGGCAGACTTTGCGGGCTCCAACGAACACGTATTCCTCTTACAGGGTCGTAAGGGTCAGATAGTACCCATGTCCATCTTCAGCAAACGTGCTGACAACTACAACGGCCTCATTGCTGCAAGCTCAGGTAAAGGTAAATCTTTCTATATGAACTTCATCTCTTACAACCACCTTTCCACCGGCGTAAAACTGCGTGTTGTTGACCTTGGTGGCTCGTACAAAAAACTCTGCAACATCTTTGACGGTCGCTACATCGACTTTGACAAAAAGCTTGGCATTGAAATATGCCTAAACCCTTTTACAAACGTACGCGACATAGAAGAAGACTCGGCAGCCATCAGTGCCATCATCCTTCAAATGGTCTATGCAGCCTCTGACACCCCGCAGCCAACCAAAGAAGAAAACACCCTGGCTCAAGACGCAGTGCTTTGGACAATCCAGAACTACGGCTCAGAAGGAAGCGTAAACAACGTATTTGAATACCTTACCACGTACCCCAAATACGCCAGCAAAGCCACCACTGACCACATTGTTGAAACCGCCCACCGTATGGCGTTTTCCATGCACAACTTCACCTCGGAAGGGCAATACGGTCGCTACTTTGTCGGGCCATCTACGCTGGACATCTCTGGAGAGCAACTTGTTGTCCTTGAACTTGACGCACTACGCTCCACCAAAGACCTCTTTAAAGTCGTTATTCTGGCTATCCTTGACGCAGCCCAGCGGGAGCTGTACCTGGGTGATCGCAGTCAGCCCACCCAGATCATCTTCGACGAAGCCTGGCAGTTTCTGGACGGCTCCAACAAAATGATTGTTGACATCATTGAATCTGGCTATCGCCGCGCCCGCAAATACTTTGGCAGCTTCTTCATCATCGTACAGTCACTACTTGACCTTAAAAAGTTTGGTGCCTTGGGTGAAATCATCTGGGCTAACGCTGACTTCAAATTCTTACTTGAATCAGACGCCTTTACCAAAGCGCAGTCAGAAAACATCATCGACTACGATCCCTTTGCGCTTGAGATCATGAAAACCGTAAAAACCAACGCGCCAAAATACTCTGAAGTCTTTTGCAGCACCCCTTACGGTGACGGCGTAGTTCGCCTTTCTGCTGATAACTTCAACTACTTCATCTTCACCTCCCACCCAAAAGAAAACTCGGAAATGGAGGCTATGGTTGCCAGTGGGTTTACCTGGGAGCAAGCCATAGAAGAAATGATCAGAAAATATCGAGGGGGCTAGCATGGGCGCACAGTATCAGGTTATAGGCGGTACCCTCCGCACCATTCTCAGAATGAGCAACCTTCTGCAAGGGCTTTGCCTGCTTGCCATGCTCGTTTTATGGCTTGGCACGCTCCACCCGTCTGCCCTGCCTGTGGTTTTGGCTGCATACATCTGGTTATCCGCCCTTATCCTGTGGCGACAATCAATGTTATTTGCCGAAACCAGCTACCCTGCCTGTCTTTCAGGGCAGGGCTGGCCGTTTGCAGGGTTTAACCGTACAGACGGCAAACCGGCTGTCTTTGCTTACCCCCAAGTCTCTGACACAGAGCGGCTGCTGGCTGACCTGGAAAAAGTCCCTGCCACCAAGCTGCAAAGCAGCAAGCTTCGGGGATTGAGGTACTTGCAAAAAAAGGGGCTGTCCATGCCCGAACCTTCGCCAGATCAGGCTTTTTGCCGCCTGATAGGTGCTGGCTGGCGCGAAATTAACCTGTACTCCCCTATTGCCATTATAGCCACTGGCCTTGCTTTACTCTCGTCAGTAATCACTCACATAAAGTAGGAGATTTGCGTGCACAGCCAACTTACAGAGTTTAGTCGCTTTAACTTTCTTCTGGGTAAACCGGTTGATGAGGTCTTTAAAATCTACGGGCCGCCTCACTATGCCTACGAATTTCGCGAAGTCACTCAATATGCTTTTTTACTCACAGGAGTAAACAACCTGCTGGTTTGTAACGTTGACCGGGCGCAAAGCCGCATCGTTGCAGTAAACGGTGTTGCTGACAGACGTCGCCACCCCCGCGTTGCTCCCTTTGTGGAAACCTGGGTAACGGTACTAACCTCCACCGACGATGTGCTGATAGGCACACTTGTAGACGTATCTGCCAGTGGTATTGCTCTGCAACTAGAACCAGAGAGCTTGTCGAAAATACAAAAACACGCTCTTTGCGACCTGCGAATGACAATTCACATAAGTAAACACGTCAGCCAGGAGATTGTCCTGCCTGGGGTTTTTTTAGGCCGCAATAAAGACAACAAGGCACCCTTCATACTCACCAGCACCACCGAAGGCTTTAAAACCCGTGAGGAACAAGCTTCCTACGCCGCTTTAATAGACTTTATAAGCTTTCGCCTTTCGGTAAGCGACGAAGAAGCAGAAGAGATCGCCTTCTTTGTCCGGCAAAAAGAAGCAGCAAGCGAGAACTAAGATGGATGTTTTTTACGAAAACATAAAAAAACAAACGGCCTGCACACTCACCCTGGTTGAAATCAACGGTATCAACAACTACGTGTCAGCGCTTGGTCACGAAAAGGCTGCTCGTTATCTGGATACTGTATGGCATTGGTTTGCCTGGTCGTTTCAAAACATCCCTGTTCATGAGATGTTTTGGTACAACGTGACCACTTTCGCAGTAGTGGCCTCTACGGAAGACACCGCTGCTCTTGATCGGCTCCTAAATAACGCAGTAAATGACTTCAACGCATCAACCGACGGCATAGGTCTGGCGCTTAAACTTAACTGTGGGCGCACAGAATACGCCCCAGGCAGCTTTTTGCCCCCTTGCCCACTTGACTTTACGCTCCAGGCTAAAGAGGCGTTAAAAGAGGCGCGAAAGCTCAGGTTTTGGGATAGAAGCTCTGTCTGTATCTGTCACCACGAAAACCTCCACCCAAAATCAACAGACGAGCTTTTTGTGGCCTACCAGCCCCAGAAAAACGTCGCCAACAACACCATAATTGGCTACGAAGCACTGCTTAGGTGGAAACAAGGCGCTAACACCGTACTTCCAAGCGGGTTTGTGCCTCAGATGGAAAAAACCGGAACCATTGTACCCATTGGCTTATGGGTACTTGAAACCGCCTGCGCTGAAGTGGTGTCACGGCACTGGGCAGGGGATAATGTAAGGCTTTCAGTAAACGTCTCTGCTCGTCAGCTTATGGAAAACAGCTTTTTAGACGATGTATTAAAGATACTTCGCCGTACAAACTTTCAGCCAAACCTGCTCACACTTGAACTCACTGAAAGCCTGCTTATGGAAGGCAACCAGCAAGCCGAAGCGCACATAAAAGCCCTTGCCTCGCACGGTATTTGCATCTCTTTAGACGACTTCGGTACTGGCTTTTCTTCGCTTAAACGTCTTGCCGAATACCCCATTGGCGAGATCAAGATAGATAAAACTTTTACACGCAACGTACACAAAAACCACACAGCCAGAGGGATCATCAAAACCTTATTGGCGTTTGGGCTTATCTACAGCACTAAAATCGTAGCAGAAGGCATTGAATCACCAGAGCAATCAAAAGCTCTTGCACAGCTTGGTGCAACCATTCAGCAGGGCTGGCTTCACGGCAAGCCGCAAAAGCTTTGAAACGCAGCAAGGAGTTCATCGTGAAAATCAAAAAGTCACTGGCCACCATCGCCACCATCGCCACCATGTTAATTTTTTCACCATCTGCCCACGCCGGTAAATGCAACACAGGGGCTTTTAACCCCATAACTGATGTGGTCTGGAACGCAATAACACCCATTAAAATCGGTGGGCTCCCCATTGTTCGGGGTTCAGGCATTGAAGCCTCTGGCGCAGCCGGTACTCCTTCTCCTGTTTGCGTAACCTGTAAAGACAAACAGGGCGCACCGTTTATTGGTCTTACCGTGTCTTTTTCAGACATCTCCGACATGGTTGAAGTCGTCCAGACGCCAGGCTGTTCCACCGTCTTGGGTACAAACTTCGGGTTTGGAGGTCAAGGCTACATGGGCGGCACAAGCGGCCAAACAGAAGGCTCGGCAATGACTTTTAAGCAAACCCACTGGATACACTTCCCCCTGTTTGGCATCTTAAACCTAATGAGGGATATTCAGTGCATCGCCCCAGGTGATGACATCATATTTGGAGACCCTTCAGAGCTTGACCCAACGCACCAAAGCGACCTGCTCGCTATGGGTATGGACCCCTGGTGCTTTTTGTACGCCGCGCCACCATTTACCCTTGTTGAACCAGCAAACATCGCCCTGGCGCACCTGCCTGTCTCCACAATGCCTCCGGCTTATAACGCAATGGAATGGATGTGGTGGGGCAATATCTGCCCGTTAAGCGGTAACGTGGCTTCACCCAGAGATATGACATCATCGGCACAGATAGCAGCCAAACAGCTTAGAAAACGCGCCCGCGTGGGTTTGATTCAGGGGCGCGTGACAAACCAGTGCACAGGCACCATCGAGCCGTTTCCCAAAAAAGACGAATGGCGTTTTTCCCTGGCCAAGCCCAAGAAAACACCACGGCACTTTATTGCAGGACAAACGGAGCTGATTTGGGGAACCAACAAAAACCCACCATTTCGCGAGGGGAACTTCCTTTTTCTTCTTTATCAAAAGAAAGTTTGCTGCGAAAAGCTTTTATAAGCAACCATGCACTGTGTAAAAAAACAACCATTGCACCCATAGGAGCGTACAATGTTACCAAAAATAACCCTTACCATACTTCTTGCTGCTGCCATCTTTGCCTGTAAAACACCCCAGGCGCACAGCGCACCACCTGCGACAGGGGGCATCCTTCTTCCCGCCTGTCCGGTTACTCCCACGCTTCCGAACGCGCCAGGTGGGTATAACCTGCCAAAAGGCGCGTTATCTGACATGGACAGGGCGCAGGCAGACAGAGACCGGCTACTTAAAGAAATAGACAGGGCAACAACAGGACAGGGTAATCCACCCATACCCTCAGCAGCCAAACCAAACCTGCCGCCAGTGCCAAACATGCCAGAGGTAAAAGCGGATCCGGCAGCCACGAAGGCTAACGAGGTAATACAATCAAAAGAACACGCTGTCCGCACCGATGGCTACAAGCACCAGCTACTCACCGGAGACAGGTTTAAAGACGCACAGCGCATCTTGGAACTCGTTGATCCCGACTACTCAAAAGACGCAGGTCAAACGTATGGGGCAAACAATTCAGCCTATGCCATGACCCAACCCTTCACTAAATACCTGGCTCAAGATGAGCGGATTTACATCTTCGTGTCCTCCAGTGTACCGCAGGATGTATTGCGGGAATACGCCAGGGTTATTCACGAGCTTGGCGACCCTAATATTTTTATGGTTATGAGGGGGTTTGTAGACGGCGGGAAAAAGGTGGCTCCCACCATGCACTGGCTGCAAAAGATATTGATCAGAAACCCTGAATGCCTTGAGACAGGAACAGGCTGTGACGGCTTTAATGCCCAGGTGGTCATCGACCCAAACCTTTTTAACCTCTATAAGCCAGAAGTAGTCCCAGCTTTTGTTTATGTAGACGGGCTTTCTGTATTTGACAGCGACGCAAGCGAAGGGCTGTCCGAATACGCGACAGTGGACGTATCAAACGCCCTAATGCTCTACGGCGATCCTGCCATCCGCTATGCAACCCGTCTGTTTCTTGACCAAAAAGGCAACACATCATCAAACGGCTTACGAGCTCTGTACGCAGCCCTGGTTGATATTCATTGAGCAAATAGGCAAGTAAGTAAGGAGAAGCATCATGTACACCCGACTTTTAACCATAGCCATCACAGGCATTTTCATTAGCACCACTGCCTTTGCAGCAGGCACTACACCACCGCCACCTGATCCAGGCAAGCAGGCGTCCGACCTGTATAACTCTGACATCTTGAACAAATACGGCACAGCCAAGGGGCTTAAAAACACAGTATTAGACCCCATGAACTCCGGCGGAACCGGCATGAAAACACTGGACGGTAAAACCACCTTTTCAGCGGGATCAATAGCCTCCCAGGGGCAGGAAGTTTTAAAGATTGTTGTTGTACCATCGGCAGCCAGGGGCGAAATCGCGAGTATCAACATCCAACAAGCTGACCCGGGTGGCACCCTTGGCCCTGCCACAAACGCCCTTTCCGCAGCACCAGGCAAGGCAGGTGTCGGGGTTTGTAATGACGGCTTTATTGCCTGCACCAGCGGCACTTTTGATAACTGTGTCTACTTAAAGTGGACTACCCACCCAAACACAAAAAAAGTAAGTCTGACTGGTATGCCCAGCGTGCACTCCCTTACAAGCTGCTTTTGCTTTAGCAACTACTGCGCCACGGTCAACAACACGCTTATGTCCAGCATGGAGACGATTACATCAAAAATCGGTAGCGGCGTATTAGGGGCTTTTCTTTCAGGGGTAAACGGTTGGTCAGTAACCTCTGCCAGCGCATCCTCAAACACAATCTCTTACTACGGCAGCAGGGTTGATAACGTAAGCGGGGACTTGGCCGCAACAAACGCATCAGCAGCAAACCCGATACAATACTCCCCCGCCACCCCAGAAACGGTACACACCTTTTCACAAGAAGCGGACATTTTGGAGTCAATGGCAGTCAACCCCCACTCAATGGCCAGAATATACATGGGAACAGCCAATAACGCCCCTAAAACCATAAGTAGGCTTTGTGTCTTGGAGCGGTATTCAAAAGGTCTCAAACCAGACGGTACAAACAACTTGGATGACAGGCAATTGTGCGAAACCGTGCCGGAAGGTTATACCTGTGAAGTCGAACCCTACGAGGATAAGTGGGACGGTCGATACTTCCGCAAGGACGGTATGCTGACAGGCTACACAATGTTTAACATCCGCAAGAGGCTAAACGGAGTGGACGAGCTTCAGAAGTGGTGGAAAAGAGAACGCAGGCACTGGTGCTACACAGATGAAGACTACGACATGGAAACACCCACCAGGCGGGTTTCCGAAAACGCCGAACATGCAAGCTACAGCGAAAGTAACTCCACCATGACCTACAGAGACGGTGGTATCTCTCGCAGCTACAAAATCACCGATATGCCACCAGATACGCCCTGTGAGGCCACCTGTAAGGTTAAGGTCGTCATGCCGGATTCCAAGGTTGGTACCGAAGGCGCAGCAGTTGATTTAATGGAGCAGGCAGCATTGGTTAAAGAAGGCTTTATGTACTTTTACAGAGACTGTGAAGGCGGCGAAGGCGGCATCTGCCAAAGAGAAGACGGCGACATAATCATGGAGCCTTGTACTTGCTCTGACGCAGGTGACATGAACCTGATATTTGGGGCTTTCGAGGCCATAGGCACAGCTAAAAGAGATGTTATCTGCTCCTCTGTTAAGGATCCCCCAAAGGGAGCCACGACCGCTGATCCACCAGAGTTTAACTACGACTTGGACTGACCAGCAAACACCTCAGCAACTGACCGCTCCTGCACACAAAACAGATGGGAGCGGTCAAGTGCCTCCATGCAAAAAAAGCCGCTCCTGACCAGACAAGCCAGTCTCCATCTCAACATTTCTTTCTTTTTGTATATACGCCTGCAAAAGCCTTTCCACCAAAACCGGCAGGTTTGCGCCTGTGTTTTCAACCATTTGCGCCAGCTCTTCGCTGACCTGAACCTCCAAAATGCGATTGCCCAAAATGCTCTCCTTTTTGTGTTTACAGTGCGCCCATTATACACTGTCTTGTACTTTTTGTTTATACGAAAGCGTATATTTTTTGTTATAAAACCCAAAATAAGTGTAAGGTATATAAATAAAAAGAGTATACAAAACAAAGAAAATATGTCATTGTTACAAAGTTATTTTGCCTTGAAATAAATAAGAAAAGGAGAAGAGCAAATGAAAGCTATGGAAGCTGAGAAGTTGATATGCGAGTGGGTGGAGTTGTGCCAAAAGGGCAACGAGTTTTTTAATAAAGCAGGGGAGCTTTTTGGTGACGCCAAGGACGCGCCGTTGCTTGGTCACATTGCGCAGCAGGCGTCTTTTATCGGTAGGCTTATTTCAGAAAGGATTGGGGATACCCAGGACTGGCTGGATTGGTTTTTTGTTGAGTGCCAGCTCGGAGACAAGCCGCTGTACGTTCTGGTTGCTGGCGAAGGTGAGATACTGGTTAAGACACCAAAAGACCTGGTGAGGGTAATTAAGTCCACATGTTGGGCGGAATCCAATCTTGCCGAGCAGGTGATGGCAGGTGCAGCCAGGGCTTGATTTTTTCGTCCAATTTCCTTGCCGGAGCTTAAATGAGCAACATCCTAAACAAGTTGTTTACAGCCACCATTGGCCTGCTGTTCATCTCCGGCATTGCCTATGTCGGATACCTGATTATGCAGAGAGTTATTTATTACATCAGTGTTTATATGTTCACGTTTTGAGTATTGCAGGAGGCGTATATGCTTTTCGATAGCCCTGCTGCACCAGACTGGTCGCCAGGCGATTTGTTCCAATACACAGTACGAGTTGACAGGATCGTGTTTCACAATCCCGATTCCGGCTTTTGCGTGTTGTCCGCAACAAACAACAACGATGGTTCACCCATGACTGTTGTTGGGGTCACGGTTTTCGTGCAAGAAGACGACATCGTTAAGTGCAAAGGCATGTGGTCTAGCGACAAGAAGTTTGGAAAGCAGTTCAAGGCGTCGGACTTGGAGGTTTTACCCCCTTCCACCGCCGAAGGGATCGAGAAGTATCTCTCATCCGGTCTTGTAAAGGGTATAGGCAAACACTACGCCGAAAAGCTTGTAAAGGCATTTGGCGTACAAACCCTTGAGATTATCGAAAAGCATCCTCATCGCCTCAAAGAAATCCCAGGCATTGGTGAAAAGCGAATCGCTAAAATCACCGCTGCCTGGGAAGCGCAACGCGCCGTGCGGGACATTATGGTCTTCTTGCAGTCCTACGGGGTGGGGGCAGGCCGGGCGGTACGGATATACAAACAATATGGCGACGACTCAATCGCTGTTGTGCGCCAAAACCCATACCGTCTTGCCCTTGAAGTTGCCGGTATTGGCTTTAAGGTTGCCGACTCCATAGCCTTGCGCCTTGGGGTAGCCCCTGATTCTATGATGCGGATAAAAGCCAGCATCATGCACGTACTGGGTGAACTTAACGACAAAGGTCACTGTGCTGCTCTTTTGCCCACCATCGTGAAAGAGGCTGTGAAGCTACTTCAAGTGGACGGGGCTTTAGTGGAGGAAGCAGTTGAGCAGGTTACGGCAGAGGGACACGTACTTGTTGACACTGCGACTGACTCCCAAGCGCTTTATTACCTCCCCCGCATACTGGCAGCAGAAACCAGCACCGCCCAAAACCTCAAAAGACTTGTAAATGGGCGGTTTAACGCGCCAAGCGATTCTGCCGTGTCTGTGCTTATGTCAAACTCAGAATCAGAATTTGGTCTTGCCTTGTCACCTTCACAAAAAGACGCTTTGCGCCTTGCCCTGAAAAGCAAGGTATGCGTCATCACCGGCGGCCCGGGTGTAGGCAAAACCACCCTGGTAAAGTCAATCCTTACGGCCTTCTCTCCGAGCGAAGTTGCCCTGTGCGCCCCCACTGGTCGTGCAGCAAAAAGGCTATCTGAAACCACTGGGCTTGATGCCAGTACGGTTCACCGCCTGCTTGAATACAGCCGAGAAGAGCGTGGCTTTCTGCGTAATGCCAGCAACAGGCTTGATGCCAACCTTGTAGTTATTGACGAGGCATCCATGATGGACATTCGCTTGATGTCCAGCCTGCTCCACGCAATCCCTTCTCACGCCAGGCTTATTATTGTTGGCGATGTGGATCAGCTACCTTCAGTTGGCCCTGGTTTTGTTCTGTCGGACATCATCAGCTCCAGGGCTGTGCCTGTGGTCAGCCTGACCGAGGTTTATCGCCAGGCAGCCACCTCCAAAATCATCACCAACGCTCACTTGGTCAATAAAGGTCAAATGCCTGCGCCGGTGCAGTCAGGTGAAAAATCGGACTTCTTTTTTGTGCCCGTAGAAGATTCCACGGAAATCCCGAATATTCTCGTGGATGTGGTCACTCGCCGTATTCCTGACCACTACAACATAAGCCCCATGCAGATACAGGTTTTGTCGCCCATGAATAAAGGCAGTCTTGGCTGTCAGGCGTTAAACTCCAAACTGCAAGCCACCCTAAACCCTCACCCTTCGTGCAAAATTGAACGCTATGGTGTGACATATGCCGTTGGCGACAGAGTAATGCAGATAGTGAATGACTACGAAAAAGAAGTGTTTAACGGTGATTCTGGCATTGTTGTGGATATTGACACAGAAGAGGACGATCTGTTCGTGGACTATGACGGAAAAACCGTCAAATACTGCTTCGCGGAATTGGACGAGCTGCGACTTGCCTATGCGGTAACCATCCATAAAAGCCAAGGCTCGGAATACCCTGTGATCGTCATGCCGGTTGCAATGGAGCATTACGTGCTTTTGGAGCGCAGCCTTCTCTATACCGGCATCACCAGAGGTAAACAGCTTGTAGTTATCTTGGGACAGCCTAAAGCACTGCGGACAGCCGTCACCACCCACAAAGCAGTAAGAAGGCTCACGCGCCTATCAGAGCGGCTGCAACACGCAGTTGGTGTCTAATGCTCCCACTTGATCCAGACATAGCCTATGCCGTCAAAGAGCTTGGACAACCAGCCCTGTTTTGGGCTATGCTGGTCTATTTCCTGCGTGCGTTTGTCCCGCCTCACTTGAAGCAGGTGGTAATCAAACAGTCAGACATAGACGAAGAGCGGGAACGCATCCGCAAACACAAAAAACTGGACGAAATCTATGAAGAGCGTCACTGGCAGGAAAAAATCCGTGGCGAAAAGCGGGTCAAGATTGCCCGCGACCTCGTGCAGATTGGCAGCGGTAACTTCGAGTGACAAAGGAGAAGAGCATTGAAAAACATTGACCTTTTTTTGTTGTGGTCAACGACCCCCCCGTCGATTGCCCAGTTCACGAAAGGCAGTTTCGGCAAGTACATTGCTATTGCCGTTCCTGCGGTTGCTTTTTTCTTTTTGTTCTTTTGGGTGCTTCAGAAGGCCCTAGATCAAAACCAAGCTGCAAAAGCCGCCGTAGGCCAGGAGCTGCTCAAAACAAAAGCGGCTATGAGCGACCTGCAAAAAAACACCCCTCGCAAAGGAAAAATAGATTGAAAGGTATTGATACTGTTGTGGTGGCCATGAGCGTTGCCCTTGCCGTCACCCTGTTCAGAGACGGTCGTTCCGGCAAATACATTGCCATTGCCATTATTTCAGCGGTTGTTTTTTTCTTTTTGTCCACCTGGGTACTCCGGAAAGCCGCGCCCCAAAAAGCAGTCCGCCCAACGGCAGAAGATGTGATCCAGAAAACACCTTTTCCGGAGATAGAGGACGCTGACTTTCACGACATAGAGGATACCCTGAATGCCAAATAGCCTACAAAAGCCCACGCTCCGCTCGCTTCCAGAAGCCCTTTTTCTTCTCGTCTTATTGGGGCTCACCCTCTACTCCTTTCGCGCCTGTGCCGGGCCGTGTAGCGCACTTGCAGCGTACAAGATTGCGGGCGTTTCCTTCCCCGTATTCGGGCTGCTGTTTTTCGCGCTTTTGTCCGTATCGGTGTTTTTTTTCAGGACAGTCAAATACACGTTTTGGCTGGTGTTGATGGGTATGGGTGCGGAATCTCACTTTTTGTCACTACAGATAAAACTGGGTAAATTCTGCCCAACCTGCGTCACTCTTGCGACCGTGCTTGCGCTTTACGGGACTTATGTTCAGCGCCAGTACTTCCGGGAGCAAAAAGAACGCGCCACCGCTGAAATTGCCGTTTTTTGCCTTATTGGTCTTTTGGTCGCTGTCTTCACAGTCCGCGACACATCTTTTGACATTCCGGTAAAACCCGCTGCTCCCTCCGTCAACATGAAAACCCAATCTGAAGGGCGCGTATACCAGGACATTTGGTACGGCAACCTGGACAGCGAGATAGAGGTTATCTTTGTCTCTGACTGGTATTGCAGCTTTTGCCAAAAGTCCGAAACGCTGACAACCGACCTCTTGCCTGCGCTTGGCAAACAGTACAAATACACCTTCATCGACATGCCCGTACATGAGCAATCCAAGGCATTTCTTCCGTACTCTATGACGCTCCAGCTGACCGACAAATACGCCTATCTGCTTGCCCGTCCGTTATTCTTCGACATGGCTGCATCAGGCGAGCCAATTTCTCCTGCCCAGATAAGCTCCACGCTTTTGCGTAACGGCATTCAAGTAACCCCTGACATCGAAGGAATAACTGTCCTGGCAGAGAAGTATAAAACAATCATCAGGCAGGCAGGCGTGAACTCCACGCCGTCTGTAATTGTAAGAAACGGCAAAGGCGTATCCAGCGTCTTAAACCCTGTTGAAGGCTTTGACCTGGAAGCTGTTTCCAAAGCAGCGCAAACCCTCCAATAGCCGCTGTTTTGCTGCCTTTGGCGCAAAATCCGGACACCCCCCTTCTCTTATAGATAGAAGAGAGAAAAACAAGGAGGGCTTTATCGACCCCACCGTAAAACCTCGTCGTTCAGGGCGGGGATATAAGGTGCAAAACAGTGACTCATAGTGCGCTATGCGCGTTGGTTTTCGATATACTGTTTAATGATCTCCAGGGGTGCTCCTCCG
>JAVERM010000013.1:0-27549 GCA_034007105.1 Trichlorobacter sp. | reverse complement strand
TCAATCCGTTTGATTTTGTAATGAATCCCCTGATCAAGTACAGTGTAGCTGCCCCAGGGACGTTCTCCGGTTTTGTTTTTCATTTTGGCTGCCTTTGGTTGCGTAGTTCAAGGTACAAAGCAAGAGCCTCCTGCCAAGGGCGGGGGGTAAAGCCGGTGTCTTTTGCCAACTTGCTGCAATCAAGTATTGAATTTAACGGGCGTTTTGCCGGACGGTTTAACTGTTGGGTGGTCATGGGCAAAACCTTTACATCCATGTTGGCCAGCTCAAAAATTTTACTGGCAAAACTGTTCCAGGACACAAAACCACTGTTGGTGCAGTGGTAAACACCGGTGCAGTTATGGTCGATCAGGCTGATGGTTGCCCTTGCCAGATCCATTGTCCAGGTGGGGCAGCCGATCTGGTCATCCACAACGGTCAGCTCTTTTTGTTCCTGCCCCAGGCGCAGCATGGTCTCCACAAAGTTTTTGCCATGCAACCCGTAAAGCCACTGGGTACGCACCACCAGATTATCAGGATTTACATCCACATTAAGCTCGCCTGCCAGTTTGGACTCACCGTAAATATTAAGCGGCTTGGGCAGATCATCTTCCTGATACGGGCTGCCTTTTTTACCGTCAAAAAGGTAATCAGTACTTATCTGCACCAGTTTTGCCTTGATTTCGGCACTGATCATTGCCAGAAAAGCAACCCCTTCTCCATTTACCTGCATCGCTTTTTCAGCATCATTTTCACAGCCATCAACATCGGTATAGGCGGCGCAATTTACAATCACTTGCGGACGCAGTGCGGTGAGCACCCGCTGTACTGACAGCAGATCAGTAATGTCAATATCCGGCAGATCCACTCCCCGCCCCCTGTCTCCCAGAAGAGAAAGCAGGTCTTGCCCAAGCATACCGTTTGATCCCACAACCAAAATCATGATTTCGCTCCATATTGCTGCTGATAATATTCACGGTAGGCACCGCTGGTAACTTCTGTTACCCAATCCTGATTTGCCAGGTACCAGTCAATGGTTTCAGTAATTCCTTTTTCAAAGCTGTATGCAGGTGACCAGCCCAGCTCGTTTTTAAGTTTTGCGGCATCAATGGCGTATCTTTGATCATGCCCCGGGCGATCTTTCACAAAGGTAATCAGTTTGCGGTTTTCGCCAGGTTTACGTCCCAGCTTTTCATCCAGCAGATCACAAACCAGGTTTACAATATCAATATTTTTCCACTCGTTGTTGCCGCCAATATTGTAGACAGAGCCAGGGGCAGCCTGCTTAAGTATGCGCTCAACTGCCGCACCATGGTCTTTTACATGCAGCCAGTCCCGCACGTTACTGCCATCACCGTAAACCGGCAGTGGTTTTTCCGCAATAATGTTGGCTATGAGTAACGGAATCAGCTTTTCCGGAAAATGGTAGGGACCGTAATTATTGGAGCAGCGGCTGGTCAGGGTGGGCATCCCAAAGGTTTCATGGTAGGCACGTACCAGCAGATCAGCACCTGCTTTGCTGGCTGAGTAGGGGGAGTTGGCAGCAAGGGGCGTGTTTTCTGTGAAATAACCGCTTTCCCCCAATGAACCGTAAACCTCATCTGTGGATATCTGGTAAAAGCGGAAATCAGTAACAGTGCCGGATTGCCAATGTTTGCGGCTTTCTTCAAGCAGCACCTGGGTACCAAGCACATTGGTGCGGATAAATATCTCCGGCCCGCTGATGGAACGATCAACATGGGATTCGGCAGCAAAGTTGATTACTGCGTTGATTTTTTCTTCCCTGAGCAGTTTTGCAACAGTGCCAGCATCGCCAATATCGCCATGCACAAACCTGTAGTTGGGGCTGTTTTCAACAGCGGTCAGGTTTTTAAGGTTGCCGGCGTAGGTGAGGCAATCAAGGTTGATTATGCGGCAATGCGGGTTAAGGGGAAGAAAACGGTTTATGAAGTTGGAGCCAATAAAACCGGCACCACCGGTTACCAAAATGGCAGTGGGTGTAAATTGTTGGAGCATATGTTAATTGACCTCTCATTATATATTTTCCTGAAGGGAAAAGAGCCCTTTTCGTCCGGAAGCTATTTTTCTTTTAGAACTTGCTCCAGACCATCAATAATTTTGCGGATCCGTTGATGCCGTATCTTCAGGCTGGCACGATTAACCACCAGTCTGGTGGTTATTTCTGCAATGGTTTCCAGCTCAACCAGACCGTTTTGGCGCAGGGTTTCACCGGTGGATACCAAATCCACAATCAGTTGCGATAAGCCCACCAGCGGGGCAAGCTCTATGGAGCCATACAGTTTTATGATTTCTGCCTGTACCCCTTTGGCAGCAAAATGTTTTTCAGCAACATTGGGGTATTTTGTGGCTACCCGCACACTGCTCAGGTAATCCGGCGTATCTGCATCCTTAACATTTGCGGGGGCTGCCACCATCATGCGGCAATAGCCAAACCCCAAATCCAGTGGTTCGTAAAGGTCTTTGCCTTGCTCCAGCAGCGTGTCTTTCCCTACAATACCCAGGTCAGCACAGCCATGCTCCACATAGGTTGGCACATCGGTGGCGCGAACAATCAGGGCGCGTACCTGTTGCTCAGGGTATTCAAAAACAAGTTTGCGGGAATCATCCAGCATACTGCCAAGGTTAATGCCTATTCTGGCAAAAAGCTCCACAGATTCGGTTAAAATACGTCCTTTGGGGATGGCAATTGTTAATGTCTTGTTCATTTATTCCTCTACCCGTTCGATTTTTGCACCTAGTCCTGCCAGTTTTTCCTCAATCTTTTCATAGCCCCGATCAAGGTGGTAAATACGCTGGATTTCAGTACTGCCTTCTGCTGCCAATCCTGCCAGTACCAGCGAGGCAGAGGCACGCAGGTCTGTTGCCATTACCTTTGCGCCGGACAGCTTTTTAACCCCTTTAACAGTTGCGGCATTGCCAACAACAGTAATATCAGCCCCAAAGCGTTGCAGTTCGGATACATGCATGAAGCGGTTTTCAAATATGTTCTCGGAAATAACGCTGGCACCATCGGCAATACACATAAGCGCCATAAACTGTGCCTGCATATCAGTGGGAAAGCCAGGGTAGGGGCGGGTTTTGATATTTACCGGCAGCGGACGGCGCAGACCTTTTACCCTGACAACGCCATCTTTACTGATTATCTCCACACCGGAATCCTGTAGTTTAAAGCAAAGGGCATCAAGGTGTTCATGTTTCATGCCATGTATTTTGACATCACCATTGGTAATGGCTGCGGCGATCATAAAAGTGCCTGCCTCTATTCTGTCCGGCATAACTTCATAATCAGCAGCATGAAGCTCATCCACACCCTGGATATGGATTGTGTCTGTACCGGCACCGCTGATTTTTGCCCCCATCAGATTAAGGTATGCTGCCAGATCTGCAATTTCAGGCTCGCGGGCAGCGTTTTCCAGTATTGTCTCACCTTTGGCAGTGGCTGCGGTCATCATCAGATGCTCGGTACCGCCAACAGTGGAGACATCAAAGTTGATTCTTGTGCCTTTAAGCCGCTTGTTTGCAGTTGCTTCCACATAGCCATGCTCCAGCCTGATTTCGGCTCCCATTGCTTTAAGCCCTTTAAGATGCTGGTCAATGGGGCGGGTACCGATGGCACAGCCGCCAGGCAGTGAAACCCTGGCGCGACCAAAGCGTGCCAGTAAAGGTCCTAAAACCAGTACAGATGCCCGCATGGTTTTTACCAGGTCATAGGTGGCTTCTGCGCTGTTGATCGAACTTGCATCAATCCGCAAGGTTGAGTTTTCCCGCTCCACCGTTGCTCCCAGGGATTCAAGCAGCATTTTGGTGGTGTTTATATCCCGCAACAGAGGTACATTGCTGATGTTGCTGCAACCATTTGCCAAAACTGCCGCAATGCAGATCGGTAAAGATGCGTTTTTTGAGCCACTTACAGTTATGTCACCTTTAAGGCGGGTGCCGCCGGTTATAATCAGTTTGTCCATAAATTAAAGCCTTTATCCCTAAAAATCAGTTGATTTCCAACATTTGCAGAATTAAACAATTTTACATAGCATAAAATGTAAGTCAAACTATCTGGTGAGTAATGTCCACTTTTATAAAGGATAAAACGCAATGAATGTTGAACAGATGAAGCAGGTGTTAAAAGAGATTTTAACCAATACAGATCTTACGCCATGTGTGGTGGGTCATCGCGGGGTGGGTAAAACAGCCGGTATTGTACAGGTCTGCCGTGAAGCAGGACGCGATTACGTACCGTTGCGGCTTGGACAGATGGAGGTTGGCGATCTTGTGGGGATACCGTTTCGTGAAGCTGACCAGATGCACTGGTCCCGTCCTTCCTGGTGGCCTGCTGATGATGCGCCGCCTGCCATTGTGCATTGTGATGAACTAAACCGTGCCCAGCAGGAAGATACCTTGCAGGCTATTTTCCAGTTTGTGGAACCGCCTGCCGAAGGGCTGCAACGTGCCTTGCACACCCACAAACTTGCCCCACAGCATAAAGTGATTGTAACCATTAACCCTCCGGACGGCACTTACCAGGTGGCCACTCTGGACAGGGCATTGGTGGACAGAATGGTGATGCTTTATGTTGAAACAGATTATCAATGCTGGGCAAAGTATGCGGTAAAGCGCAAGCTGGATGAAGGTGTACGGGGATTTCTGGCTGCCAACAGCGGTCTTTTGGCACACCAGGGGATGACCATGGATATGCAGGTTGAACCCACAGAACGGGGCTGGGAGATGATCAGTATTTTACGTAATAACTGCCGTTTCCCTGATAATCTGGCAATGGAAGTTTACAGCGGTGTAATCGGCAAAGAGGCTGCCATTACCTTTATGCGTTGGCTGGCTGACCATGGTGGTCGCCCCTTGACAGCACGGGAAATTCTTGATGAATGGCCAGAAGTGGCTGAACGTGCCGTTGCACAAAAAGATGATCTTCAGGCTGCCACCATTAATGATCTGCTGGCTACCTTGCAGGCAGATTCTGAACTTACACAAACACAGGAGGAAAACCTGGTTGCCTATCTTTCCATACTGCCCCGTGATCTGCGCTTTGGTCTGATCAAGGCATTATTGCGGATACCGGCGGTTGCTTTGGTCATCTGCAAGGATTGCTACGATGCTGTGGTGTCAGAGGCCATCAGAAAGATGAGTGCCGAGGCTGATGCCTGAAAAAAAGTCTGAGAATATCTCCTTTGGGCAGATTAAGGCAGCGTTAATAGCCGAGGTGGCAGTGGCTTTGTCTGTTAATGAGCGATTTCATTATCTGGTACCTGATGAATTGAGTGCCAGGCTGCAACCAGGGATGCGGGTTTTGGTACCCTTTGGACGGCGCACTGTTACTGCTTACCTGCTGGGCTTTGTTAAACGCTCTGAACATAAATCCCTTAAAGAAATTATCTCCAGCCTTGATGACGAACCATTGTGGACTGCTGAACAGTTACGGTTTTTTAACTGGATTGCTGATTACTATCTTTATCCTCTGGCAGATGTTTTTAAAGCTGCCTTGCCTGTTGAGCTTAATAAACAAAACCGGCAGCAGGGTTGCGCTGCAAAAGCAGGCAATCATATTAAAAAAGAGCGTTGGTTTTTAAGGACAGATGCAGCTCTGCCAGAATCTGGTCTGCGGGGCAAAAACAAGGCAATTATTGAGTTTCTGGATCAGGTATTAGCGGTATCTGCGGCAGAATTAAGAAGCCGTTTTGGTGAATGTTCTCCCAATCTTAAAAAATTACAGGAAAAAGGATTGGTTCTGCTGGAACTGCGTGAAGTGTACCGTAATCCCTTTGCTGGTCTGATGGTGGCGCAGGATCAGCCAAAGCAGCTTTCCAGCCAGCAGCAGGCTGCATTTGAAACCATTGTAAAGGCATTGGATACCAACGGTTTTATGCCTTTTCTGCTTCATGGTGTAACCGGCAGTGGCAAGACAGAAATCTATTTGCAGGCGATCAGTCATTGCCTTGCAGGGAAACGCACTGCTTTGGTACTGGTGCCGGAAATATCTCTTACCCCGCAGCTTGTGCATCGTTTTCGTGCCCGTTTTGGTGATAAAATTGCGGTACTGCACAGCGGACTGTCCAGCGGTGAGCGTTATGATGAGTGGCGCAGAATCCGGCGCAGCCAGGTTGATATTGTCATTGGTGCCCGCTCGGCGATATTTGCACCTTTGGCAAATATCGGGATTATTGTGGTGGATGAGGAGCATGAAGCTTCTTTCAAGCAGTCTGATGGACTACGTTACAATGCACGGGATCTGGCTTTGGTGCGGGGCAGCCAGGAAAACGCCGTGGTGGTGCTGGGCTCGGCAACACCGCTGGTCAGCAGCCGTTATGCCGCTGCTACAGGTCGGCTTGGTTATCTTTCGTTGTCCGAAAGGGTACATTCCAGACCATTACCTGAAGTGAAGTTAATTAGCGCAAAAGTAACCGCTGAAAATCCGCTTTCACCTGTGTTGATATCTGCTTTGACTGAAAATCTTGCCAGGGGTGAGCAAAGCCTGCTTTTCATCAACCGTCGTGGTTATGCCACGATTTTGGTCTGCCCATCATGTTCACACCAGTTAAGTTGCCCCAACTGCTCGGTTTCCCTCACCTATCATAAAAGCCGCAATAGCAGCATCTGCCATTATTGTGATTATCAGGTGCCGTTTCCCTGCATCTGTCCTGCTTGCGGTGATACTGACCTGAAAGAACTGGGCAGCGGCACCGAGCGGATAGAACATGAGCTTGAGTTACGTTTTCCAGAGGCAAGGATAATCCGCATGGATAGTGATACCGTGGCAGGCAAGGGTGGACATGCCCGTGTTCTTGACCAGATGGCACAGGGTAAGGCTGATATCCTGATCGGTACCCAGATGGTTGCCAAGGGACATGATTTTCCTGGGGTAACCCTGGTGGGAGTGCTGCAAGGTGAAGGTAGCCTGTTTTTGCCGGATTTTCGTGCAGCAGAACGGACTTTTCAACTGCTTACCCAGGTAATCGGCAGGGCAGGACGGGGTGATCTGCCGGGCAGGGTGTTGATACAGGCAACCCAGCCTGATCATTATGCTGTTAAATATGCTGCAAATCACGATTATGACGGCTTTTATGCAGAAGAGCTTGGCTATCGGCAGGAGCTTTGTTATCCCCCTGCCGGTTATCTGGCTGCAATTGCTTTTTCAGGTACATCGGAAAAAACTGTTGGTGATACGGCTGCTGAAACAGCGAAACTACTGGTTGAATTAAAGGCAGAACTTGGTTTGCGTACAGAACTTTTAGGACCTGCCCAGGCACCTTTTTACAGGTTAAGAGGCAGATTCAGGATGCAACTGCTGCTAAAGGATCAAAACCGTACAGCCCTGCGCAGGCTGTTGAAGACCTACATGAAGACAAGGAAAATAACCCAGGGCACCAGGATAACCATTGATATTGATCCTGTTGATTTGTTGTAGTTTTTACTGACTCTACAACTAAAGCACAGGATGGGGACTGCCGAATGCTGATTGATACCCACTGCCATCTTGATCTGATGTTGCCTGGTTTTTGTGCAGATTATCTGCAAAATGCCCGTGCCTGTGGTGTGCATAAATGGCTGGTACCAGGGGTGCATCCCGCTGATTGGGACAAGATAGCAGGGCTTGCCGGTACTACCACTGGAGTTTATGCAGCTTTCGGGATTCACCCTGGTTATGCAACAGAGGTTGATGCAGCAGACCTTGCCAGGTTGGATCAGTTTGTTGAACAGGCTGCTGCTATCGGTGAAATCGGGCTTGATCGTCGTTACGGTAATCTGGTGCAGCAGGAAAGTCTGTTTCGGCAGCAGATACGCCTGGCAATTGCTGCCAGACTGCCGCTTTTAATCCACAACGTTGGTATGACCGGAAAAATTCTGGCAATCCTGAAGGAGGAAAATGCCGGTGCTGTTGGCGGTATTATGCACAGCTTTAACGGTTCTGTTGAATCTGCCCGTGAGTTTGTGCGCATTGGCTTTTTGATTTCTCCAGGTACAAACCTGCTACGTAAGGGCAGCAAAATGGCTAAAACTGTAAAGGAGTTGGGGATTGACAAACTGGTGCTGGAAAGTGATGCAGAGGGAACTGACACAGAAGCAGCAAACAACCAACCTGATTTTATCCTGAAACTGGCTGAATATATGGCTGATATAACAAACCAGCCAGTCAGAAACATTATTGATGCAAGCAGTAATGCTGTTTTGCAGGTTGTCATGAAAATGGCAGATTAAACCATTAGCATTGCAATTTTAAGTAGATTCGAGTATTTAAGACAAGTTGAGCTTTCCCGTATACAATCAAGATTAAAAAACAGGAGGCAATGATGGGTTTTGTAAGCTTAAAGCAGGTGATTGATTTTGCTGTGGAACGTGAGGAGATTGCATACCGCCTGTATAAACGTGCAGCAGAACTGACAGAAAGCGCAGCAGCTCGCAAGCTTTTTGAAGAACTGGCAGCAGAAGAAGCAATGCACAAAGAAGTATTTATGCGGATTGACCCTGATAAAATCGCAGATAAAAATAGTTGTGCCCTTCCTGAAGCAACCATTGCCAAATACCTGCGAGACACACCTTTTAACCCGCAGATGGATTATCAGGAAATCCTGACCTTTGCGTTAAAATCAGAAGAAGATGCCTACCAGCTTTATAAGGTTTCTGCCGGCATGACCGAAGACCCCGTTTTGCAGAAAACACTGCTTGCTTTTGCCGAAGTTGAGCTTGCGCATCGTCGTAAAATTGAAGAGCTTTATAATGAAAGAGTTCTGACTGAAGGTTAAACAGAGCTGCTTGAAATACTGGCGTTATTGTATACGCCAGGACTTAGTGGAAGCGTACAGGCAAGTTAAATAAAGTTTACCTGTGCGCTTCTTTTGTTGTTGCTGATGTGCTTTAGTCCTGTTAAAAATCCAGAGAGAAACAACTATCCTGTTTTCTATGGTGGAGGTCTGGCGGATGTTAAAAAATATCAAAATTCGTACCAAACTACTTTTACTGTTGCTGCTGCCTATTTTGGGGCTGGTTTTCTTTTCCGGTCGTGAAGTACTGGAAAGCTACCGTATACTGAATAACCTGCGCCAGACAGAAAAACTGGTTACGCTATCTGTAAAAGTTGGTGCATTGGTGCATGAGCTGCAAAAAGAGCGGGGGCTTTCCTCTGGCTACATCAGCGCAGAA
Organism: Trichlorobacter sp.; assembly: GCA_034007105.1. Taxonomy (GTDB): domain Bacteria; phylum Desulfobacterota; class Desulfuromonadia; order Geobacterales; family Pseudopelobacteraceae; genus Trichlorobacter. The sequence continues at coordinate 18,402 of JAVERM010000013.1, read as the reverse complement.
GCTAAACGTTTCAAAAGTGAGCTGGCTGACCAGCGCAAACTTACCAATGAAACAGCACAACAGCTGTCTGAAGCCTTGCTGGCTCATCCTGATGCTGCCCAGACAGTAAAAGCTGCCCTTGACTCAGCCAGCAAGTTGCAGGACAAGCTTTCAGATACCCGCAGTAAAATAGACAATCTGGCAATTGAAGCAAAGGATTCTTTCGCATTTTTCACCACCCTTAACTACAGTTATCTGGATGTGGTGGCTGCTGTGGGTCGCTACAGCAAGGATCCGGAGTTGATGAGGGCTGCCATTTCATATTTTGATTTCTCAAAAACCAAAGAAGAGATGGGCAAGGAAAGGGCAACCCTTAATGCGGTGATTTCTGCTGACCGTTTTACCACCGAGACCTACCAGCGTACCTTTGCAATAATTGCTGCACAAAGCAGTTTTCTTGAAGGGTTTCGCAAGTTTGGTTCAGATTCTGCGGTTGCTGCATATGATGCAAAAACCAATACCCCTGTTTTTCAGAAAGTTGATGAGCTGCGTGCTACTGTTCTTGAACATGGCTTTGCAGGCGGTTTTGGAATTGCTCCAGAGACTTGGTTTAACGCAATTACTGCCAAGATAGACCAGGTAAAGGAAATTGAAGATCAGCTTTCATCAGAAGTTATAAAAAGGGCAGGCGAGCTTTCCGGTGCAGCTAAAACAAATCTTTATTTCAGTGCCGGTTTTGCACTGTTGATGGCTCTTTTGACATTGATACTTACCATTATTATTGTGCGCAGCATTACAGCACCTTTGGCAATGCAGGTGGCAATGCTGAAAGATATTGCCCAGGGTGAAGGAGATCTTACCCGCCGTTTGGACGTTGACCGCAACGATGAGTTTGGTGAGCTGAGCCACTGGTTTAACAGCTTTGTGAACAATATCCACTCCATAATTTCCCAGGCTTCAAGCACCACTGTGCAGGTGGCTTCTGCCTCCAACCAGCTGCAAAGTACGGCGATACAGATAGCCAATGCTGCAGAAGAGGTTGCCTCGCAATCAGCAACAGTAGCCACTGCCAGTGAAGAGATGTCTGCCACTTCCAACGACATATCCCGTAACTGCTCCATGGCATCTGATGTGGCAAACCAGGCATCACATAATGCCCATAACGGAGCGTCTGTTGTGCAGGAAACCATTGCCGGTATGCAGATGATTGCCGACAAGGTCAGAGAATCATCCCACACAGTTGAGGCTTTGGGTGCCCGTTCTGACCAGATTGGAGCCATAGTTGGCACCATTGAGGAGATAGCGGATCAGACCAACCTGCTGGCACTTAATGCTGCCATTGAAGCTGCCCGCGCAGGTGAACAGGGGCGCGGTTTTGCCGTGGTGGCAGACGAGGTGCGGGCACTGGCTGAAAGAACCACAAGGGCAACCCGCGAAATTGGTGAAATGATTAAAGCCATTCAGCAGGAAACATCCGGCGCAGTAACCTCAATGGAGCAGGGGGTTCAGGAGGTGGAAAGAGGGATGGACAGTTCGCGACGCTCCGGCGAAGCTTTGCAGCAGATTCTGGAAGGGATCAGCGAAGTAACCATGCAGGTGCATCAGATTGCTACAGCTGCTGAAGAGCAAACAGCCGTAACCGGCGAAATTTCCACCAATATCCACCAGATTACCGATGTTGTGCATGAAACAGCCAGCGGTGCCCACGAAACAGCTGCTGCTGCCTCATCCCTTGCCCAGCTGGCAAAGGATCTGGAGGTACTTGTTGGGCGTTTCAGGCTGTAAAAATCAGGAGATGCTGATGAAGTATATAATCTTTGCGCTGATGGTTGGTCTGTTTACATTAACCGGTTGTGCCATGTTTACGGCTTGGAAAAGTATTCCCCCTCCAGGCGGGTGCGATCAGTGTCATACCACAGAGATTGCGGAAAACTGGCAAGTAAATTACAAGGCAGTACAGCTTTCCAGCGAGAGTGGCAAACTGCCTTTTCAGACACCCCAGTATAATGCCCCTGCAAGGGTAAGCAAACCCGCTTCAGTGCTTGATCTGCACAAAACTGAAGATCAACCCTGTTTTGAGTGCCATACAGCACCAACACCGGCACACAGAGAGCGCAAGGGACGCTACCACCATTAAAAAGAAGTTGACATTTTTTCTGCTGCGCGTATAGTCATCCTTTGTTAAAGAAAGCCCTGTTAGGTCAGGGATTATTACCACCAAGTGAAGAGGTGAACATCATGAAGAAGTTGCTTTCCCTGTCTTTGTTAGTGGCTCTTGCCATGGCTCTTAGCGTTGCTGCCGGCTGTAAAAAGGCTGAAGAAGCTCCTGCACCAGCTCCGGCTGCTGCACCTGCTGAAGAAGAAGCAGCACCTGCTGAAGAAGAAAATGCTGATGCAGCAAAGGACGAAGCTGCACCTGCTGACGAAGAAAACGCAGAAAAACCGGCTGACGAAGCAAAGCCGGCTGACCAGAAGTAAGATTACTTGCTTCAGCACCAAAGCCTGCTTGGGAAACCTGGCAGGCTTTTTTATTACTTTGACTCTCTTTTGTTTATTTCATGCATGAACTATCACTTGTAAAAGAAATAGTTGACCTTTGTGAACAACATGCCAACGGTAAACAGGTTGTTCTTGTGGTGCTTGAAATCGGCGCTCTAAGCAATGTGATTACAGATGCAATCGAGTTTTGTTTCTCGGCCTGTATTGCAGATACCCTGCTTGCAGGTGCAAATCTTGAGATTGTAACTATTGACGGCAAGGGACGCTGCCTTGACTGCGGGAAAGAACAAAATGTACACAGTTATTATGAGCCATGTTGCTTTTGCAGAAGTTTTAAAGTAAAAGTAACTGCTGGCGATGAAATGCGTGTGCTGGAAATTGAAGTAGCTGACTGAAAATTAATCAAGACAGGATAAATTGATGCAGGCTGCATTGGATCTGATTGGTAATGATTTAAAACAGGTTGAAGAGCAATTTAAAATTGATCTGGAATCAGATGTTCCGTTGATTCGCAAAGTTGGTGAATACGTACTTGCCAGTGGTGGTAAGCGTATCCGTCCAGCCATGCTGCTGCTTGCTGCACAACTTTGCGACTACCATGGTAAGCAGGCTATTCCGCTTGCCAGTGTAATAGAGTTCATTCACACAGCCACTTTATTGCACGATGATGTTGTGGATAGTGCCACTTTGCGGCGTGGTACTGCCTCAGCAAACGCCCTGTGGGGCAATGAAGCTTCGGTGCTTATTGGTGATTTTCTGTTTTCAAAATCATTTTCCCTGATGGTTGCTGCCGGTAGTCTTGATGTTTTGAGGGTCATGTCCCAGGCTACGACAATCATAGCAGAGGGTGAAGTACTGCAACTTCTGGGTACCGGTGATGTTGAGCTTACTGAAGAACGTTACATTGAGGTTGTAAAGGCAAAAACAGCTGTGCTGCTTTCCGCAGCTTGCCAGTGCGGTGCAATTCTTGGTAATGCACCAAAGCAATATGAAAAGGCTCTGGCTGATTTTGGCATGGATATTGGTATTGCTTTTCAACTGATGGATGACATTTTGGACTATACTGCAACCGAAGAACAGTTTGGTAAAAGTATTGGTCATGATCTGGAGGAAGGCAAGATTACCTTGCCGCTCATTCACGCCCTGCGCCAATGCACTGAAGATGAAATCAGCTTTATAACAGAAATTGTGCAGCAGGAAGATGAACTTTCCTATGAAGATTTCAGCAAGGTTTCTGCTTTGGTAAAACAATATGGTGGTATTGAATATACAATTGCACAAGCCCGCAAATCAGTTGATACCTGTGCAGCACACCTGGGAGTTTTCCCTGACAGTGCGACAAAAAAAGCACTACTTGAGCTGGCAGAGTATGTAGTTACCCGCAACAGCTGATCTGCTTTCTGTGTAAATTGTTCTGACCAGGTTATCCGAGTTTGTCCATAATATGTAGTTTGTAAGATTTCATGGTCAGCCACAAAATTTCTGCTTTGTTAACCGGGTATTTAATCCAGTCAAGGTTTCCCGTCTCATTACAAGCTCACTTGCCCAAAATCCGGGCAGTTTAAAATTAACTACTCAAACAGGGGAGAATATCTGCATGAAAAGACTTTTTTTAATGCTTTGTTGTACTCTGGTTCTGCTTGCCGGCTGTTCCAAGGATGCATCAAAATCAGCAGCAGTTACAGCCAGGGAAAAATCACCTGCTCCGGAAGTCAAGCTTATCTCCATGGATAACGAACAACTAACCCTGGATGCACTTAAAGGCAAGGTTGTAATGCTTAATTTCTGGGCTACCTGGTGTCCGCCATGTCGTGAAGAGATACCGTCAATGATGAAGCTGAACAGCTTTATGGCAGAAAAGCCGTTTCAGATGGTCTGTATCTCCGTTGATGAGGGCGGCAAAAAAGCTGTTCAGGATTTTTTCAATAACTCAGGTTATTCTTTGCCCACTTACTTTGATCCAAGCGGTGACTCCATCAAAAATTATGGTCTTACCGGTGTGCCTGAAACCTTTATCATTGATAAAGAAGGGGTGATAGCCAAGCGTGTTATTGGCGGTCTTGATTGGCACAGCCCTGATGTTATCGCCTTTCTTGAAAAGCTGATGCACTAAACATTACTGCGCAAACTGTTTGATATGGATACTCCTCAAATTTCATACCTGGGTGCTTTTATTGCCGGAATACTGTCTTTTTTGACACCCTGTGTTTTGCCATTAATTCCATCCTATATCACCTACATAACTGGTCTTTCTTTTCAGGATATTGATAACGAAGAGCTGCAAGATAAAATCCGCTGGCAGACTTTTTTCCACGCACTGGCATTTGTAGTTGGTTTTACGCTGGTTTTTGTCATGCTTGGTGCTTCTGCCACCTTTGCAGGCTCTTTTTTAAAGCAGCATATGGACACTGTCCGTAAAATTGGCGGTGTCCTGATTATTTTGTTTGGTATTCATACCACTGGCTTTATTTCAATCCGTTGGCTGCTGGGTGAAAAACGTGTAAACCTGCGTGACAAACCTGCCGGATACCTGGGCAGCCTGCTGGTGGGGGTTGCCTTTGCAGCTGGATGGACACCATGTATTGGTCCTATCCTTGCATCTATTCTGATGATTGCTGCAACAGGTGAAAAAGTTGCTCAGGGGATTATATTACTTGCTTTATACTCCATTGGTCTTGGTCTGCCTTTTCTGGCCACATCTTTGGCTGTTCATCGCTTCATGCTTGTCTTTAACCGCTTTAAAAAGCATATCAGGATGTTTGAAATCATCACCGGTTTATTCCTTATACTGGTGGGAATACTCATTTTCACAAACTGGCTTTCAATCCTGGCAGGGTATGCAAACCTGCTTTTCTGAGAATAAACACACATGGTTAAAGCACACCGTTCCAGACATTCAATCCAACTGGCTGTATCACAACTTATTGTAAGTGAGGCTTTTTACGCAGGTATCCTGGAGCTGCCGGTACGCCGTTCCTTTTCCTCACCTGGCGCACCTGAACATCTGGTGATTGATACTGAAGGTCTTGCACTGATTTTTGTGGAAGAAGATGATGTAGCCAGCAATCATCCGGTACTTGGTCAGCGTTTTGCCATGTTTCCCAAAGGAGTTGGTGTCACACTGCACTTTGAGGTTACTGATATTGAAGATATCCGTGATGCCATTTTGGAAGAAGAGCTGGAGATTCTTTATGATCTTGAGGAAAAACCTTATGGCATTAAAGAGTTATGGTGCTTTGATCCTGATGGATACCTTGTTGTTCTGGAAGAAGCAGTAGCACAGCGCAATTATCAAAACAGCTTTAATGGCAGATGATTTATGACTTTTCCCAATATTGATCCTGTTTTCTTAAAACTTGGACCGATACAGCTCCGCTGGTACGGACTTATGTACCTGCTTGGTTTTTTGTTGAGTTATTTTGTGATCAGGCGGGAAGCCCGTTACCGCAAACTGACTCTGACAGATGAAGGCGTGGCTGATCTTATTTTTACATTGGCAATTGGGGTGGTGCTGGGTGGTCGTGTTGGTTATATGCTGTTTTATGATTTTCCCTCTTTTTTGCAAAACCCGCTTAAAATTTTTGCCATCTGGCAAGGTGGAATGTCTTTTCATGGTGGCTTGACCGGTGTGTTTCTTGCCGCACTCTGGTTTTCCCGCAGCCGTAAAATTCCTTTGCTGCTTCTGGGTGACCTGGCAGCCATTGCAACCCCAATAGGGCTTTGCCTTGGCAGAATAGGTAATTTTATCAATGGTGAGCTGTTTGGCCGTGTAACCACAGTACCCTGGGGAATGGTTTTTCCTGCTGGAGGAGCCTTGCCGCGGCATCCATCGCAGCTTTACGAGGCTTTTCTGGAAGGTCTGGTACTGTTTTTGCTGGTAAACCTTGTAAACAGGCGTATTAACAGAACCGGTGCTGCCATGGCAATGTTTCTTGCTGGTTATGGCATATTCAGATTTGTTGTGGAGTATTTTCGTCAGCCAGATCAGCAGCTTGGTCTTTTTTTCGGTTTCATATCAATGGGACAGATATTAAGTCTACCGCTTGTTCTACTTGGAATCGGTCTTTTTTTGTACAGTGTCAAGGGCGGTGGGGAGCTTGTAGTTAATGAAGAATAAAATATACAATATGGCTTTAGGCATCATGACCATGTTTTTGTTTTCATCCTGTGCAAATACAGCACAATTAACTGATCTCAAGGTGGAAAACCTTGCACAACATGAAACAGTTGCAGAATTTCTTGGCACCAGATACCACCGCTGTATGGGGTTAACCTCATTATGCCCTGATCGCTGCGGTGACTCCGGCACATTGGCTGACTTTCGTATCAGCAGATATTTGAAGTACGTAAAACATGGTGAATATGGTGATCTGAAGACAGATTTATTCAGTTTTATGACAGAAGATAATATGAAGAACCGAAAAATTAATAATGAGCTTTTTGATACTGTTACTTCACTTACAAAGGGTGATCAGGTGCTGCTTTCCTGGAACCACGATTACGTAACTTCAAAAGGCAGCTCCAGACCGGAGCGTCCGGTAACCAAGCTGGAGAAGATTGCGGATTTGGGTAGTAAAAAATGGATGGAACAGGTTGATTTTGCTGTGTATGGCAAAGATGGCAGCAAGCTGGCTGTTGGTTCTGATAAATGGTTTTGGGATATAAGCCAAAAAACAGGAGTTATTGATGCCGAAGGGCATGGTCCTGATCTTGATTCCCATGAGTTAAAGCAGGCGATCAATTGGAAGCTGTTTGGATTTCGGTAAAATAAATCGCTATCTAGAAAACGGTTTTTTCATAAAACAGATAATCAACATGAATGAAATCAGAAGTAAAAAGGGCAAACATCTATTTGCCCTTTTTGCGTATCAAGGAGCCTGGTACACATCAGGCGCATTCGGAGTATCCGCAAACACGGCAAACCATGCAGCCACCCTCATGCTCCACAATTCCACCACATTCTGGACATGCTCCCCTTTCCGGTAAGCTTGTTTCTGCATTAAGATCATAGCCGTTTTCCAGCATATGGGTCTGGATGGCTTTTGCAACAGCATCTGCACAGGAAAGTATTCTGTTTTCCCCATAACCTGCCGGACAATGGCAGGATATACCAAGCAACTGTTTGATGACCTGCCTTGCCTGCACACCGCTGCGCCATGCCAGGGAAACCATTCTGCCAATGGCTTCTGCTTGTGAAGCGGCGCAACCGCCAGCCTTGCCCATGGTGGTAAACAGTTCAAACAGTCCGTTTTTATCTTCATTTACAGTTACATACAAAGGTCCACAGCCGGTCTGCATCTGGTAAGTCCAACCCTTTAATGCCTTTGGACGCTCACGCTTGATGGCATGTTTATCATCTTCCCGCGGGATGGAGGCGATAATTGCTTTTTCATCTTTTTTACCGGTGGAAAGCACCTGTTCATCGCGGGAGCCGTCACGATATATGGTTACACCCTTGCAGCCGGTCTGATAGGCAAGCAGGTATACTTTTTCAACATCGCCCACAGTTGCGTGGTTAGGGAAATTAACGGTTTTGGAAACAGCGTTATCTGTGTGTGCCTGGAACGCAGCCTGCATCTGGATATGGTCGTCAGGGGTAATGTCATGTGCGGTTACAAAAATATGGCGGATATCGTCAGGCACTTCCTTTATATCCTGCACAGTGCCATGCTCGGCTATTCTTTCCATCAGTTCCTGTGAGTAAAAACCCCGCTCAATGGCCATACGTTTGAAAACAGGATTTACTTCCACCAGTTTTGTTCCATCAAGTACATTTTTTACGTATGAAATTGCAAATAAAGGTTCAACACCTGAAGAGGCGTTGGCAATCATGGAGATTGTGCCGGTGGGGGCAATGGTGGTGACAGTTGCGTTACGCTGGGGCATGGCACCAGGTTTGTCAAAAATTGAGCCACTGAAGTTTGGGAAAGAACCGCGCTTTGCTCCCAGATTTCTGGAAGCAGCATGTCCTTCTTCATTGATAAACTGCATCAACTCCTTACCAAGCTTTACTGCTTCCGGCGAGTTATAAGGGATGCCCAGCAAAATCAGCATATCTGCCCAGCCCATTACACCCAGCCCTATTTTACGGTTGGCATGGGTCATGTCATGTATCTGTTGCAGCGGATAACGGTTGGCTTCAATAACGTTATCCAGAAAATGCACAGCAAGGTGTATGGTCTCTTTCAGTTCCTGCCAGTTAATCTGCCCGTCTTTAATGAAGTTACCCAGGTTGACAGAGCCAAGGTTGCAGGATTCGTAAGGCAAAAGAGGCTGCTCACCGCAGGGGTTGGTTGATTCAATTTCGCCGATATGAGGGGTAGGGTTGTCGCGGTTAAGGCGATCAAGAAAAACTATGCCTGGCTCACCGTTTTCCCATGCCTGGTTAACGATGCGCTGGAATACCTTGCGGGCGTTAAGCGTGCCAACTTTCGTGTTATCTCTGGGGTTTAGCAGATCATAATCCTGATCTTTTTCAACAGCTTTCATAAAAGCTTCGGTAAGCCCAACTGATATATTGAAATTGTTAAGCATTTTCTGATCAGCCTTGCACATGATAAAATCCATAATGTCAGGATGATCTACCCGCAAAATACCCATGTTGGCACCGCGGCGGGTACCGCCTTGCTTGATGGTTTCTGTGGCAGTATCAAAAACCCGCATAAAGGAGATAGGACCGCTGGAGATGCCAGTGGTGGTCAGAACTACATCATTTGCAGGACGCAGCCGTGTAAAGGAAAAGCCTGTGCCCCCACCGGATTTATGGATTATGGCCGTATACTTGACAGCATCAAAAATCTCTTCAATGGAATCGCCAACAGGAAGCACAAAACAGGCGGAAAGCTGCCCAAGTTCGCGCCCGGCATTCATTAAAGTTGGCGAGTTGGGTAAAAAATCAAGCCTTGCCATCATGTTGTAAAACCTGTTGGCAAGCTCTGTTGTATCGGCAGCAGGAGAAAATTTCAGGTCAGCAGCAGCTATGGTATTGGCTACCCGTTTAAGCATATCTGTTGGTGTTTCCAGGGCTTTACCGCTGGTGTCACGTCGCAGATAGCGTTTTTCCAGAACTGTGCGGGCATTGGCAGTAAGGTTTGGCTCTTGCAAGGCTGGCTGTTTTGTGTTCATATTATTTTTTCCTGTTTCCTTGTTTAGTCTATATTTAGTGTGCGAGGGCAAATAAAACCACAAGATATATGGGGTGTCAACGATAAATCTGACACAGACCAGATAGAGGCTGCAAATAGATGTTAACCAATATAGTACGGTTTTTTGTGCTGATTATGCTTTTTTTTACAATTGGTGGCTGCCAGATGCTGTTGCAGGAAAGTGACCAGTTTTTAAAAGACCCCAAAGTAAATGTGTCCATGACGGTTAAAGACAAGCCTCCGCGTGCTGTTAAGCCTGATACCAGATCCGATGCTGTTGGCATTGACAAGATAATGCCACCGGAAGCAGCACTGGACAGGAGTTTGATACCGCAACCCGCTGAAAAGATCGATTCAAGGCATCGCCTTGCTCCTGGTCATATAGACGCTGATCGCTTGATCCATAATGAAGCAAATACCGCAGACACAGTATTGACAGGGCGAACAATTACCGAAGATCTTGTTTTTAACGGCACAGTGCTGATTAAAGGTTCTTTAGTGGTGGCACCCCAGGCAACTCTTTGGGTTGAAGCAGGCAGCAAAATCCTTTTTGCGCCTGCTAGCGGTGCAGATGAAAAATCACAGCTTCTGGTGATGGGCAGGCTGGTGGTAATGGGTAATATGGATAGCCCTGTATTATTCAGCTCGGTTTTTGATGAACCAGCTGCAGGGGACTGGGCAGGTATTGTGCTGCTTGACAGCACAAAAAACAACTTGCTTGAGTTTCTGGAGATAACAGGTGCGCAAACCGGAATAACTGCCCAGCATTCCAGGCTGACAGCCGTAAATCTGCAACTGGAGCAATGTATTGTGGGTATTGATTTACGTGATTCAACTGCAACTATTGACAACATTGTGGTCAAAAATTGCGACACCTATGCAGATGGTACTGAAAAAGACCTGATTTTGCCAAAAGATGTACACAATGGATCTGGATTGGGGATGATGGATTGAGTACTTACCTTGATAATGCAGCCACTTCGTTTCCCAAACCGGAAGCGGTATATGGAGCTGTAACAGATGCAATGCGGCACACAGGTGCCTCGCCAGGACGGGGAGGGTATGGTCGCTCCCTGGAAGCCTCGCGCATAATGATGGATACACGGGATAAGACGGCAGACCTGATCAATGCCCCTGATCCGGAACGGGTGATTTTTACTGCCAATGCAACAGCAGCATTAAACCTGGCTGTGCAGGGCGTTTTACTGCCTGGTGACCATGTAATTACAACTGTAATGGAGCATAATTCGCTTTTGCGTCCCCTGCGCCATATGGAAAAAGCGGGCGTAAAACTTACAGTGCTGCCAGCAGGCACCGATGGTATTATTGAACCGGACAGCATACGCAAAGCTGTTACTGCCCAAACCCGCATGATAGCTTTGGCGCATGTTTCCAATGTTACCGGCGGTATTCAGCCGATAGCAGCAGCAGCAGATGCAGCCCGTAATTGTGGTGCGCTTTTTTTGCTGGATGCTGCACAATCAGCCGGAGTTTTAAGGCTTGATATGCAGGCTGATGGTATAGATATGCTGGCTGCGCCTGGTCATAAAGGGATTATGGGACCGCAGGGAACCGGCTTTCTTGCCATATCCAAAGCTGTCAGCCTGCGTCCGCTGATCATGGGTGGCACCGGTACCAGCAGCGATCAGGAATTGCAACCTGAAATCTACCCTGATGGTTTTGAGGCAGGCACGCACAACCTGCCAGGCATTGCCGGGCTTGGCGCAGCGATTGAGTTTTTGCAACAAACAGGTGTTGAAATTATCGGTCAGCATGAAAAACTACTAGCCGAGCTTATCCGTGAAAAACTTGCTGATATCCCTGGTATAGAGCTGTTTGGACCGGCAGATCCGACATTGCGCACCGGTCTTGTTTCCTTTAATTGCAACGGTTTGGATGCCACTGAGCTGGCATTTATGCTGGATAGGTACCATGATTTTGCTGTCCGTGCCGGACTGCATTGTGCACCCCTTGCCCACCGTGCCATCGGCAGTTATCCCGTAGGAACAGTGCGGGTAAGCCCAGGTTGGTTTAATACCACAGAAGAAGCAGAAGCTTTTTGCAAAGCAATAAAAGATATAACCAGGAAAGGAAAACCATGAAACAGTTTATTCTGGACACAAACGTACTGCTGCACGATCCCCAGGCACTTTTCAAATTTCAGGACAATGCCATCATTATTCCGATTACAGTTATTGAAGAAATCGACAAATTTAAAAAGGATATGAACGAAACCGGTCGCAATGCCCGTACCATATCCCGTATTCTGGATGCTCTGCGCGAAAAAGGCTCCCTTTCAGAAGGGGTAGCTTTGGCTGGTGGCGGTACCTTGCGGGTGGATCTTTGTGAAGACCTTGCTCTAAGTGAAATGCCCTATGAACTGCGCAGTGATAAAAATGATAACCGGATTCTTGCTGTTGCTGTTGCCACCAAACGGCGTTTTCCTGATTCAATAGTTATCTTTGTTTCCAAAGATACAAATCTGCGGATTAAGGCTGATGCCATAGGTGTAAATGCCGAGGATTTTGAATCAGACAAGGTTGATATTCAGGAACTTTACGCAGGTGCACGTACCATAGAGGTTAAAGCTGATGCCATTGATCGCTTTTACGGGCAAGGCTGGCTGGAAGCACCCTGGGGGCTTTTGCCAAATGAGTTTGCAACACTGGTGGATGATCAGAACAACAGCCACACAGCATTGTGCCGCTTTGATGCTGACAGCGGTAAGGTTGTGCCGGTACGTAAAGTACCAAAGGAGGGGATCTGGAGTATCCATGCCAGAAACCGTGAGCAGCAGTTTGCCCTTGATACCTTGATGGATGACAATGTTAAGCTAGTATCTTTGGTGGGCAAGGCCGGAACCGGCAAAACCTTGCTGGCCATTGCTGCCGGTCTGCATAAGGTGGCAGAGGAAAATGTCTATACCCGTCTTTTGGTTTCCCGCCCGGTGTTTCCGCTGGGTAAAGACCTTGGCTTTTTACCTGGTGATATTGAAGAAAAGCTATCTCCCTGGATGCAGCCGATTTTTGACAATGTTGAGCTGCTTATCTCCGGTCATGAAGCTGAAAAGCGGCGCAGTAAGGGGTATAAAGAGCTGATTGCCATGGGGCTTTTGGATATAGAGCCATTAACCTATATCCGTGGTCGCTCTATCCCCAACCAGTACCTGATTGTTGATGAAGCCCAGAACCTTTCCCCGCACGAGATTAAAACCATCATCACCAGGGCAGGGGAAGGGACAAAAATCGTACTTACGGGCGATCCGTATCAGATCGATAATCCCTATGTTGATTCTGCCAGTAACGGTCTTTCCTATCTGGTTGAGCGGATGAAAAACGAAAGAATCTGCGCCCATATCACACTGACCAAGGGTGAGCGGTCGGAATTGGCAGAGTTGGCAGCTAATCTGCTGTAGAGGTTTATTGATAACTAACAAGGTGCTTTGATGCTGCTTTTAACCATAGAAACGTCATGTGATGAAACCGCTGCGGCTGTTGTGCGGGATGGTCAACAGATATTATCCAGTGTGGTTTCTTCACAGATCGCCATTCATGCAGAATATGGCGGTGTGGTGCCGGAGATAGCTTCGCGCAAGCACCTTGAATTGATTTCTCCGGTTATCAAACAGGCTCTTGATGATGCAGGAGTTACTTGTGCCGATATTGAAGGGCTTGGCGTTACCCGTGGTCCCGGACTTTTGGGAGCGTTGCTGGTCGGGGTATCTGCTGCCAAAGCTATTGCCCTGGCTCGCTCGCTTCCTTTTGTAGGGGTTCACCATATTGAAGGGCATCTTTTGGCACCAGCACTGGAGCAGCAGCTTGAGTTCCCGTTTTTGGGGCTTGTGGTCTCTGGTGGACATACCCATCTTTATCTGGTGGAAGGTGTGAGACGTTACACCACTTTGGGGCGCACCATTGATGATGCGGTTGGCGAGGCATACGACAAAACAGCCAATCTGCTGGGGCTGGGTTATCCTGGTGGTGCCCTGATTGATAAGCTGGCAAAAACAGGTAACCCTCTGGCAATTAAATTTCCACGTCCGCTTTTGCACGACGGGAGTCTTAACTTCAGCTTTAGTGGTCTTAAAACCGCTGTGCTAACCCACCTGAAAAAACAGCAGGAAATCCCGCAAGGGGCTGCACTTAATGACCTTTGTGCATCATTCCAGGCGGCAGTTTGCGAGGTGTTGTGTAAAAAAACCGCAGCTGCCTTACAAAAGACCGATGTAAAAAGCCTGGTTGTAGCAGGCGGAGTGGCCTGTAACAGCGGATTGCGCACTGCCATGCAACAGTTGGCTGACCGTAGTAATCTGAAACTTTATTTCCCGTCTCCATCACTTTGCGGTGATAACGCTGCCATGTTGGCGGTGGCAGCTGATGCCTGTCTGACAGCCGGATACTCTGACGGTTTTGATCTGGATGCTGTTGCCACCTGGAATATGGATCAGGTAGTAAAGCCGGAGCTTTTACCGTGACCACTATTTATCCCCGCCCTAAAAAAGCATTGGGTCAAAACTTCCTTACTGATAACAATATTGTTGCCAAAATTCTGACTGCTGCTGATATTCAGCCTGAAGACCATGTTCTGGAGGTGGGACCAGGTAGAGGCGCACTTACCAATCTGTTGACGAGGCAGGCGAAGAAGCTTGTATGCGTTGAGTTTGACCGTGAGCTGGCAGAAATATTACGCCAGCAGTATAAAGATAATCATCAGGTTACCATCCATGAGCAGGATATTTTAAAGGTTGATTTCGCCAGTCTGCTTGGCGAAGCAACTGGTAACTGGAAAGTGGTTGCCAACCTGCCTTACAATATTTCCACACCGGTATTGTTCAGGTTTCTGGAAGAACGTAAGCGGTTTTCAAGGCTGGTACTGATGCTGCAAAAAGAGGTTGGTGAAAGGCTGTCTGCATCGCCTGGCAGTGGAGATTATGGAATTATTACAGTGCTTTTAGGGCTGTGGTTTGAGGTGAAAAAAGAATTTCTAGTGGCATCAAACTGTTTTTATCCAGCTCCAAAGGTTGATTCTGTGGTTATATCACTGGTGCCAAGAAAGCAGCCGCTGGCAGAGGTGAAAGATGAGCAGTTTTTCAGACAGGTGGTTAAGGCATCCTTTGCCCAACGCCGTAAAACATTACACAATTGCCTTAAAGCAGCCAGGCTGGCTGAGCCTGATAAACTGTCCCTTGCTTTTGAAAAAAGCGGCATAGATGGTAAACGCCGTGGTGAAACCCTTTCAATTGCCGAGTTTGCCGAGCTGGCACAACAGTTTTAGGAGCCTGCCGGACTCCTAACTTCCACTTTCATAGGTAATTTCCTTTGCAGCCATCATGGATGAGTGACCTTCAAAGCGACCGCCATCGGCAATGGCCAGACGTGCCGCAACAATATCTCCACGCACATCACCTGTGCGCTGGATTTCCGCAGACTCAGATGCACGGATTGTCCCTACCATATTGCCACCAACTACGATCTGCCTGACTACTGCATCACCGGTTACACCGCCTTTTTCACTGATAATCAGGCAGTCGGCAGTGATGTTACCCTCAACACCTCCATCAATTCTGACTGTTCCTTTGGAGATGATGTCTCCTTTAATTGCCGATTCTGCGCCGATGATTATTTCAAGCTTTGGTTGCTTTGCTCCAAACATTATAAAATTCCTTATATTTGTAATTATTTCTTTTTTTCTGCCTTTACCAGATCCATTGGGTTTATCGGTCTGCCATTTTTCCATATTTCATAATGTACATGGGTGCCGGTGGCAACTCCTGTGGCACCGGTATAGGCAATGATTTCACCCCTTTGCACCGTTTGCCCGACTTTGACAGCGTTGCGGTCATTATGGGCATAAACAGTGCTGAACCCGTGACCATGTTCAACTACAACAACATTGCCACTGCTTTTATTGTGTCCGGCAACGCTTATAATGCCATCAGCCGTAACTTTTACCGGTGTACCGCGACCAGCCGCAATATCAATTCCGCTGTGAAAACGCTGATTTCCGTAAACAGGATGTTCACGCATGCCAAAATCAGAGGTCATGCGCCCATTTACTGGCCAGCCTGTTGGTGTGGCACGGTAAATATCACGCTGCTGGATCAGGTATTGACGTATGCCGGCTACAGTTGCCATGGATTCTTCAACCTGGCGTTGCAGTTCTTCAAGGTCAACAGAGCCTTCATTTTGCCCCGGGTTCACTTCATCCAGTATTTTGGATTTTGATCCCTTGGAAACCAGGTCTCTAAGCTCTGCATCGGCCTGTTTTATGGAGTTCATTGTACCTTGCAATGCTTTGAACTGCCCGTTCATGGCCTCATATTTATGCTTCATTTTAAAATATTCAACTGCATGGACAGTCAGGGAAACGGTGTAAACCATACCAATCATGACAAAAACCCCAAGCATTCCCAATACAGCTAAAGGCAGCTTGAGGTTGATTGCCCCCTTGCGGGAGTGGGGTACCATCATGATGGTAATGGGTACAAAGAGTTTTTTTAATAATATTGATAGTTTGTTATGCATATATTAAAGCTCCGGTGCAGGTTTTTTCAGGCTGCATCGCTTACTGTGAACCCGATAGATATTCTCTGCAAGATGCAAGGCAGAAGATGGTTTTTAAGTTTATGTAGCATAATTCCAACCGATTTTTCAAACCTTTAAAGTATTTGGACAACTGTTTTACTGCTGTTTTACTGTCATGGCCAGCCAGATGGCAAGCATGGTAAACACAATATTTGCTCCCCAGGCAGCAATTATTGGAGGCAGTAAACCGGTGCGTCCGTATGACTGAATGACTGCACTGATCATAAAATAGGTAAATCCGATGGCAACACTGGCTCCGATACCTTTGGCAACACCTGCGGATCTGCCGGTTTTCAGGGCAAAAGGGATACCCAGCAAGACCATAATAATCCCTCCAAAGGGGTTGGCAAGCTTCATATGCATCATGGTTAGCCAGCGGTTGGCTGGATAACCGCCTTTTTCAAGGCTTTTGGCATAGCTTTGCAGCTGTTTGTAGCTTAAATTGGCGGCATTGTTGTCCAGTATGCGCAGGTCTTCCACTTTAAGGGTGAGAGGAATCGTAACTTCAGCCAGTTTTACAATCTTGTTGTCCTTTGCAAATGTGCGGTTGGTCACTTTTTCCAGCAACCAGCCATGTTGATCAGGTTTTGCAAGCTCTGCATCCAGCCGTTGCAGTGGTTCCATGTCAGACGATAACTCCCAGACAGTAACTCCTTTAAGGGTTTTAGTTTCCGGATCAAAAACATTTGCCTGTAAAATATGCTGTTCAGAACGAAACCATATATTGTTAAGCCTGAAAAAAGTATCAGTTCCTTCCTTGCGGATTAACACCTTTTCAACATATTCCATGCGTCGGTAGCTATCAGGAACAATCAGTTCGGCATTAACCAGCATGAAGGAGCTGCAAACAACAGCCAGTAATAATATTGGGGTTACTAGTTGCGGGATAGAACGACCACAACTGCGCAAAGCAGTAACTTCACTGCTGCGGGAAAGCATACCAAGGGTAAGCAAGGTAGCCATCAGCATTGCAAAAGAGATGGTTTGTCCGATCATTTCTGGTGTTTTAAACAGGAAAAACCTTGCTATCTGGCTGAATCCGGCACCTGCCCGCGAAAATCGCCCCAGTTTTTCCATAAAATCCACAATCAGGTAGATAGCCAGAAAACCACCCTGACAGAGCATGAATAGCTTAATCCAGCTTATTGCGATGTATCTGCTGATGATGCTCATCTATCTTTTACCCCTTGATTTTATTGTCAGATTTTTGAGCGGTTTTTCTGTGACTGCAAACCATAACAAAATGGCACCAGCAAAGGTAAAAAGCAGGTTGGGAAGCCAGACAGCTGCAAATACCGGAATGGTTTCCTTTTCGGCTAGGGTACGCAGGCAGGTCATCAGCAAATAGTAGGTGAGCAGGATAAAAATACTTATGGTAAAGCCTGAAGATTTGCCGGAGCGGCGATTTTGCAATCCAAGCGGAATGGCAAGCAAGGCAAAGGCAAATACAGCGCAAGGGAAGGCAAAACGGCTATGTATTTCAGCAAGAGCTTTAACTCTGGATTTTACAGGCAGTTCAAGGTTGTGTCCTCGCTGTTTAAGTTCAACAAGCCCCATATCTGCTTCTTTTAAAGTTGGCTCTGTTTGCAGTCCAAGGTCGGCAGTAAGCTGGTATTCGGCAAATGTTGCCAGCCTGTACTCACCATCTTTGCCGCTGGTATGAATACTGCCGGAATATAGTAATATCTTCAGGGAATCTTTTGCGTCATCTGTCAGAATAACACCGTTTTTTGCAAAAATTGTTAAAGGACGCTCAGGGTTGCGTGCATCCTGAATCATAATGCGTTCCATAAGCTGCTTATGCTCGTCAAAATGATCAACATAGAGGATTATGTTGGGGATATCATAACGAAAGATACGTTCTTGTATTGCAGTTGAGGCATAGGTGCGGGCTGCATCAATTGTCATATGTTTGAAGCTTTTGCTTCCCCAGGGCGCGATTACCAGGCTGATAACCAAAGTCAGGCATCCTGCCAGGGTTGCAGTTATGAGTACAGGTGGCAGCAGGGAGGCAAGGCTTATACCACAGGCTTTTAAGGTGGTTATTTCATTATCACTTGAAAGCCGTCCAAAGGTTAGTAAAACTGCCAGTAAAAAGGCCATTGGTATTGTTAGCACCAAAAAAGAAGGCAAAAGCAGTAAAATCATCTGTACTACTTTTAAAAACGGCATGTTGTTGGTAACTACCATTTCAA
>JAVERM010000145.1:0-4245 GCA_034007105.1 Trichlorobacter sp. | reverse complement strand
CAGCCGGCGGGTGGTCTCCAGACTGTCCACCTCAAAGGAAAAAACCGCTCCCGAGCCATCAGCCTGAGCTTTGTGGATAGCGTAGCCCGGATGCTCCGGCAAACCAGGGTAGTGGATGGCAGTAACCTTGGGGTGTTTTTTCAGCCGCTCCACAATCTGACGGGTGTTCTGCTGGCTCTGATCCATACGCACTTTGAGGGTTTTGATTCCCCGCAGGGTCAGGAACGAGTCCTGGGGTCCCAGACCGGTGCCAAAGGCGTTCTGGATATAGCGGATGCGCTGCCCCAGTTCCTGGTCTTTTACCACGGCAAAGCCGCAGATCACATCGCTGTGACCGTTTAAAAATTTGGTGCCGCTGTGCAGTACGATGTCGCAGCCCAGCTCCAGCGGTCGTTGCAGATAGGGGGTCATGAAGGTGTTGTCCACCAGGGTGATGATGCCGTGGCGTTTGGCGATTGACGCAGCCCCTTTCAGGTCAGTGACCTTCAAGAGCGGATTGGAGGGGGTTTCCAGATACAGTGCCTTGGTTTCGGGACGAATAGCTGCTTCAATGCCGCCAAGGTTGGTGGCATCCACAAAGGTGGAGGTTATGCCCATGCGGCTGAAGATGGAAGTAAGCACCCGGTAGGCACCACCGTAAACGTCATCGCAGACCACCAGATGGTCGCCAGGGGAGAAAATCATCAGGGTGGTGGAGATGGCAGCCATGCCGGAGGCAAAGGCCAGGCAGCGGCAGCCGCCTTCAAGTGTAGCAACCACCTCTTCCGCAGCTTCTCGGGTGGGGTTGTCGCCCCGAGCATAGTCGTATTTGCCGAACTGCTCCATGGAGGCTTGGCTGTAGGTGGATATCTGGTAGATGGGTACTCCCAGGGCACCGGTTTGTTGATCAACCGTGGGGCTGCCGTGAATCATCCGGGTTGCGCGTTTCATGGTTTTATCCCTCCAGAGCCTGCCGCAGGTCTGCGATCAGGTCATCAGCATCCTCGATGCCCACCGACAGCCGCAGCAGTACGTTGTTGATCCCCAGCCTGGCTCGCAGTTCTGCCGGAATATCGGCGTGGGTCTGCACCTCTGGGAAGGTCATCAGGGTCTCCACTCCCCCCAGGCTCTCGGCAAAAGAGATCAGCTGTGTTTTCAGCAAAACTTGCTCCACCAGGGTATGGTTGTCAACCTCGAAGGCGATCATGGCACCGAATCCGCCTGACTGCTGCTTCATCAGCTGATGATTGGGGTGTTCTTCAAGACCAGGATAATGAACTTTGCTGATACAGGGATGATTGGCCAGCCAGCGGGCAATTTTAAGTGCATTTTCCTGCTGACGATCAAGCCTCACCCCCAGGGTTTTTATACCCCGAATAGTCAGCCATGAATCCTGGGGAGCCAGCACCGCACCAACGGAGTTTTGGCAAAAGTAAATCTGCTCTGCTATTGCAGGGTCTTTGGCAACCACCAGCCCGCCCAGGGTGTCGTTGTGCCCAGCCAGGTACTTGGTGGCACTGTAAATGGTAATATCAGCACCCTGGTCCAGGGGACGCAACAGGTATGGGGTCAAAAAAGTGTTGTCGGCGATCAGCAAAAGCCCTCTGCTTTTGGTCAGTTCAGCCAGAGCCGGCAGGTTGGCAAACTTGAGCAACGGGTTGGTCAGGGTTTCCACGAAAAGGGCTTTGGTTTCTGGTCTGATGGCAGTTTCAACCGCAGTAAGATCGGTGGTGTCCACATAGGTAAAGCTTAGCCCGAACTGGCTGAACAGCTTGTCAAACAGGCGGCAGGTGCCACCGTAGAGATCCTCGGTGACGACAAAATGGTCGCCGGCGGTGAACAGCAGCAGCAGATTGGTGATGGCTGCCATGCCGGTGGAGTAGGCAAAACCACGCACCCCGTTGTCCAGACGGGCGATGCCGTCCTCAAGAGCCTGGCGGGTGGGGTTACCGGAACGGCTGTAGTCAAAGCCGGTGCTCTGCCCCAGCCCTGGATGTCGAAACGTTGCAGTCTGGTAGATCGGCACCGATACCGAACCGGTACGGGTGTCCCACTCCAGTCCGATCTGCACTGCCTGGGTCGTAATCTTCATTGGTTACCTCCAAAAAGTAAAATCCCCTTCCGGGGTGCGGAAGAGGATTTCTGTATGGCTCGCTCTTCCTTATCTCCCGAATCCGCATACACGGATTCGCTGGAATTGGCACCGCGCTGACTAGAGCCGGTTGCCGCGACGTCACAGGGCCAGTCCCTCGGTCGCTCTTGATAAGAATCAGGTTATTTATTGTTTTAGTGTGGAATTTAGTTTGAATATATATGACAAAAACCACTGTTTCAGTCAACAACTAAAATTATATCAATAAATATAGTCAGTTATGTGCAATTATGTTTTGGATACAGCTGTGCTGCTTGTTTTTCAAAAAGCTGTCAGGTAAGGTTTTTGTAACTGCAAAAAAGAGGTAACAATGCTCCAATATATAAAATATTTAAGTCGAATATTGCTTTTGTCGGTTTTTTTAACAGCCTGCTCGCAAAATGCTGTGGTTGTAAAAAAACAACCAGCAATAAACAAGGAAGTAATTGCAAAGCTCAGTCTGCAAGCAGGTGATAGTTTTTTAAATCAGGAAAATGATGCAAGTGAATTATTGCAAAAGTATTTTACACCCTGGGATCAGAAAAAAGTTTCATACTCCAAAACAGAAGCAATGTGGGGATTGTCATATAAAAGCAGGAAAATATATCTTGAAAACTACCGACCTGCCACTGCGGAGTGGTTTGAGAAGATTATAGACAATGCCAATTTTGATTATTACAACCTGCAACCACAAAAAGCGATTACGCTCAAGAATACAGATGCGAAAATTCTGCCAACAATGTCTCCCTTATTCCACAATCCTTTGCTTCCAGGCGAAGGCTTTCCGTTTGATTACAATCAAAACTCAAGATTAAAGATAAACACCCCTTTGATGGTGTCACACTTATCAAAAGACAGAGCCTGGGCATATGTGGAGTCATTTTCTGTTGGCGGATGGGTAAGTATAGACAGCATAGCTTTTGTAGATGCGGATTTTATCAACAGTTTTAAAACTTCAGATTACTATATAAGTATTAAAGAAAAATTTGCATTATACGATCCTGTTTTCAGAGATTATATAAAAGTAGCCACCATCTTTCCCAAGTATGGCGACAATTTTTTAATTGCAAAGCGAGATGATGACTTAAATGCAAGATTAGTATCAACAGATATTGAAGAGAGCAATATATCCAGTTTTCCCTTTGAAAACAGTGTACAGAACAGACTGCTAATCCTTAATGAACTGTTGAATGAACCTTACGGTTGGGGTGGACTTTTAAACAACAGAGACTGCTCAAGCTTTACCCAGGATTACTTTATGGTGTTTGGTAAATATCTACACAGAAATTCAAAAGCGCAGGTAGCAAATGGCAAGTATCATGACTTGTCATTATTAACGTCGAAAGAGAAAAAAGATTTCATAACCGAAAATGCAATACCTTTTTCTACTTTAATATATCTGAAGGGTCATATAATGCTGTACATCGGTGTGCAGGAAAACGAACCACTTGTTGCCCATAACATCTGGAGCATCAGGTTAAAAGATAAAGATAATCAGGAGTTCAGGCATATTATCGGGAAGGCAACAGTTACAACACTTGAGCCTGGCATCGGGCTGGAAGGTTTTAACAAGGAAAGTAATTTGCTGGAGAGAATACTTGGAATAACAATTGTAGAGTAGTTACTCTATTTAAGTAACTCCCCCTGTCCCCCTCTTGATTTAAAATTAAGAGGGGGAACTTATTTGGGGGTTCAGCACAAAAACAAAGCTCTGTTAAACTATGGCTTGATATTGTAAAAAACTTCATGACCTTTGTAGATGGCTGTGTCATCCAGTTCATCTTCAATTCTTAGTAACTGGTTGTACTTTGCCACCCGATCAGTGCGGCAAAGGGAGCCGGTTTTAATCTGTCCGGCATTAACAGCAACAGCCAGATCAGCCAGGGTGGTGTCTTCGGTCTCGCCGGAGCGGTGGGAAATGACGGTTGTATAGCCTGCCCGTTTTGCCATTTCAATGGCTTCCAGGGTTTCGGTCAGGGTGCCGATCTGATTCAGTTTGATCAGGATCGAGTTGGCTATTCCCTTCTCAATCCCTTCTTTCAGTATTGCAGGATTGGTGACAAACAGATCATCGCCAACCAGTTGAATCCGCTCGCCAAGGCGGTCGGTCAGCAATTTCCAGCCATCCCAGTCAT
>JAVERM010000144.1:0-4282 GCA_034007105.1 Trichlorobacter sp. | reverse complement strand
TCCAGATGTAGTGCACTGGTTTCAAGGCTTTCAATCCTGCCTTTTTGTAATCTGGTAACATGTTTTTCAGATGACTTGAGTTCCAGTTTTTTAAGCCGCAGTTTTTCATCCAGAAGATGTTTGGCAAGCTTTACATCCCCGGAAAGAAAAATACTCATGGCAAGCTTCAGATTGTTACCTACAACCTTATGATATTCTTTAAGTTCTTCCGCACCTTCCTCTGAAAACTGCAACTGGTACTTTATCTTTTTATTGGCAAGTTCCATCAGATTTTTATCAATTATATCCCCGATATGCTCAAGGTTAATCGCCAGGCTCAAAATTTCCATTGATCTGCGCCCCTCGGTTTCATTAAGGCGGTCACGGGTAACTTTTACCACATAAAGCATAATCGCCTTATGCAGGCGGTCAACAGCGTTATCCATGGAGCTTATCTCTGCAACCAGCTTACGGTCATTGGTCATGATGGCGGTTAGGGTCTGCTGGAACATCTGATCAACAATATCACCCATCCGCATGGTTTCCCTTGCAGCACAAGCCAGAGCAACGGTCGGCACTTCAATGGCATTTTCATCCAGGTATACCGGTATTGATGGATCATTGGTAACCTTGGCATCTGGCAGCATTTTCTTCAATAATCCGGCAATTATACCCAACGGAAAAATGAATATGATAGCCATGATGATGTTAAACAGCATATGGAAATCAGCGATCAGGCGGGAGCTGTTCGGCTCAATATTGCCAAGCAGGTTTGCAATGGGCAGCAAAAACGGCATAAAAACAAGGCAGCCGATGACCCTGTTTACCATATTACCCACCGGCATCCTGCGGTGAGCCGGATTATCATCAGCAAGCCCTTCCAGCAGCGGATTTAAAGCACTGCCCAGGTTGGCACCAAGCACCAATGCCAGTGCTGCCACCGGAGTAATCAGCGCAGAGTGCGCCAGCGACATGGTTAAAAGCACTGTGGCAACACTGGAGTGTGCTGCCCAGGTGATAATGGTGCCGATGAGCAGGGTAAGCAGGGGATCATTGGTCATGGCTGCAAAAAGTTCTCTGGCAGTGCCGGATGTTTCAACCGGTGCAAGGCTTTCCACCAGCACACGCAGTGAAAAAAGCATCAGACCAAGGCCAATAAAAACCCGACCAAGGTCTTTGTAGATGGTGCGTTTACCCTGCCTGAAAACCATAAAGCCAAAGATGAGCAGTAATGGTGCAAATGCAGATGTATCAAAGGAGAGTATCTGAACGATTAAGGTGGTACCGACATTGGCACCAAGCATTACTGCCAGTGCCGGTACCAGTTCTACAAAACCGGAGGCTGAAAAAGAGGTGAGCATCAAGGCGGTGGCAGTGCTGCTTTGCAGTATTGCTGTTACACCCACACCTGCAAGAAAGGATTGAAAACGGTTTTTCAGTACTTTGCCCAAAAAACGTCTGAAACTGGCACCAAAAGCGCGTACAATGCCGGTGTTCACCATCTGGAGACCCCATAAAAGCAGGGCTACTCCACCGATCAGTTCGATTAGTATTTTGATGCCCATCAGGTGCCTCCTTATTTATGTGCTATTGGTAAAGCTGGTTTAGTGCATGTTTTTAATGTGTCAAATCAGATCATTTCCCCCAGTAAGGAATTAGAATAACCTGCCACAATTTTTACCTGTACCATTTTACCGACAAGTTCTGTACTGCCAGGAAAGTTTACTATGCGACCTGAATCGGTACGCCCCGAGATCTGTCCTTCCCGTTTGGCAGTTCCTTCAACCAGCACCTGCTGAATTGTGTTAACATATTTTTCATTATGGTTACGGGTGGTTACAAGTTGTTTTTCTTGTAGTGCTTCAAGTCTGGATAGTTTTACCTGCTTGGACAGCTCATCTTTATCTTCTGCTGCTTTGGTGCCTGGTCGGGGAGAGTAGGTGAAGGAAAACAGATCAAAGTAGTTGACAGTATCCATAAGCGAAAGGGTTTCGCTAAAATCTTCGTCGGTTTCACCAGGATAACCTACTATCATATCACCGGTGATTTTAAAATCCGGCCTGGTTGCTTGCAGTTTCTGCACTGTTGTCAGGTAGCTTTCGCGGCTGTAGCCACGGTTCATCGCCTTAAGGATGCGGTTACTACCGGATTGGGCAGGCAAATGCAAAGAACCGCAAAGCTTTGGCAGTTCTGCAAAGCAGGCGATTAAGTCATCGGACATATCTTTGGGATGAGAAGTTACAAAGCGAATCCGTTTTATCTGATTAACTTCAGCCACTGCCCTTACCAGCTGGCTGAAAGCCGGTTGTGGCTGCCCTTTAAGACCGTAGGAGTTGACATTTTGACCCAACAAAATGACTTCTTTCACACCCTGATCTGCAAGCTGTTGCACCTCTGACAAAATATCATCAAAGCGGCGGCTTATCTCCCTGCCTCGCACATAGGGCACAATGCAGTAGGAACAAAAATTGTCACAGCCCTGCATTACAGTAACAAAACTTGATACCCGCTTGGGGGCATCAGTTTGTGGAAACAGGTCAATCCGTTCATTGTTAGTCAGAAAATCGGTTTCTGTTCTGCGTTTACCAAGTTGTGCGTCTGTTACCATTGCCGGCAGCAGGTGCAGGTTGTGGGTGCCCACAACCAGATCCAGCCAGGGATAATCAGCCAGCAGTTTGTCACCTTCTTGTTGTGCAACACAACCGGTAATGCCCAAAAGTGTTCCCGGTCGCTTTTTTTTCAGGCTTTTAAGATTGGCAAGATGCTGATGCACTTTGTCCGAAGCACCGCTGCGCACTGTACAGGTGTTAAAAAGAATCAGATCTCCTTCTCGCATTTTATCGGTTTGCTGGTAACCAAGTTGCTGTAACATGGTGATCATGCGTTGGGAATCATTGACATTCATCTGGCAGCCAAAGGTGGCTATGTATAGTTTTTTATTTTGCATATAGTTGATTTTTATAAAATATTTATTAGTTGTACGTCAATATAAAGCTCCTGAACTGATCCAGGTTTTTATGCTTCAAAGTAGATTGTCTCTGGTATATACTTTAAATTGTGCTGTAGTTTGTGCGTATTTTTATGAACAGGGGAGCAGGCTTTAATGAAAATAGCTGAAAAACTGGCCAGTGGTAAGCAATTTATTTCTGTTGAGTATTTTCCACCAAAAGAAAGGTCAGACTGGTCGGAGTTTTTCAAGGTGGTGGAAAGACTGGCCAGGCTTAACCCGTTGTTTGCATCGGTTACCTATGGTGCGGGTGGCAGTAACCAAAATGACACTTTGGAAATAGTCGGCAGGATGCAGCAGGAACTGGGGCTGGAAACAATGGCGCATCTTACTTGTGTAGGGGCGCAGACAGATCGCCTGAACCGCTTTCTTGATGATCTTGAAAAATCCGGTATCCAGAATATTCTGGCTTTGCGTGGTGATCCACCACAAAACAAAATAGCCAGCGAGATTACAGAAAGCCCTTACCACTATGCTTCTGATCTGGTCAGCTTTGTACGCCAGGCTTTTCCGCAAATCGGTATTGGTGTGGCTGCATATCCGGAAAAACATCCGGAAGCAGCAAGTGCTGATACCGACCTTGGCTATCTGAAACTTAAGCTTGATCTTGGCGGTG
The DNA here is from genome assembly GCA_034007105.1 of Trichlorobacter sp. GTDB lineage: Bacteria > Desulfobacterota > Desulfuromonadia > Geobacterales > Pseudopelobacteraceae > Trichlorobacter. The sequence goes on along the minus strand of JAVERM010000144.1, from coordinate 680 downwards.
ATTTTGCAATCACCCAACTTTTTTTTGATAACAGGCTTTATTTTGACTTTGTTGACAAGGCCAGGCAGCGGGGCATCAGCAAACTGATTATCCCGGGTATTCTGCCGATTTTAAGTCTTAAAATGATTGAGCGTATCAAGCAGCTTTCCGGTGCTTTTATCCCCCCTGACTTTTTGGCTGCACTGCAAAAGGCTGATCAGCAAGGTGGCGCGGCAGCAGTGCGCAGGGTAGGGGTTGCCCATGCCCGCAAACAGGCTGAACAGTTATTGGCAAAAGGTGTACAGGGTGTGCATATTTACACTTTTAACAAGGCAGAAGCTGTGCTTGAGATAACAGATGGTCTTCTTTCTTGTAATGTATGAATTGGTGGGTTGTTTCTTATTTGCAAATAATTCATAATAATTTGCTGAAAATTAAAGTTGAGAGGATTTTTTTAGTCACAAGTCATGCAAAATTCAACTGAAAAATATCTGATTGGTCGCCAGCCAATACTGGACAGAAACCAGGAGCTGTTTGCCTATGAGCTGCTTTTTCGCTCAACTAAATCATTAAATAAGGCTCTCTTCCATTTTGTGTGGGTATCAGTATTTCATTATTGCTCTTCAAGTACCTTCTTCAAGCACAACATCTTGTGATGAACGGTGGTGCCGGAAGGTGGACAAGTTTGCCGGCGACCAGGT
>JAVERM010000143.1:0-4297 GCA_034007105.1 Trichlorobacter sp. | reverse complement strand
GCCAGAAAGCACAAACCAGCGCGCCAGCCAGATAACCAACATAATTGAGAGAAGCCAGACCTCCGGCAAGACTGTTACTGATGGCAAGATCACGTTGCATAAGCGGGATTATCGGGGTAAAGGCAAAGCGTCCGATACCCATTACAACCATCATCCCCAGCATACCACCGAACAATACCCTTAAAGCGGCACGACGTTGTAAAAAATCAGTGTCTGTTTGGTATAAAGCTGACATAATCTGAAAATATCCTTTTTGTTTTGCAGGGTTGGCTGTATTCTGGTCGCTTGATTGAAGGCAACTGGCTTGTTGCCAGCCTCCCCCGCTAGTTTTTCAAAGCTCTGTCAATCAGTATAATGATGTTTTGCAGAGTGTAGTTCTGTCGAAAAAATGTCAAGGAGGAAGTTATGCAGGAGCAGATACGGATTTACACCATTAACAAAGGTGAACTGCATCAGTTTGTTGCAGAATGGAACGAAAAAATCAGGCCATTGCGGGAAAAACTTGGTTTTAAAGTGCTTGCTGCCTGGACTGTTGAATCAACAAACCAGTTTGTCTGGGTGCAACGCTATGAAGGTGATAAAAGCTGGCAAGAGCAGGATGAGGCGTATTTTGCATCTGCTGAAAGAAAGGCCATGCAGCCTGATCCTGGTCGTCTTATTGCCAGAATGGAGAACTGTTTTGCAGAAAAAGTGTGCTGAAATTTATTCTTTCCAGGGAGTGTAAATGACTAAAGTTATAATTATCGGCGGCGGTCTTTCCGGACTTTCCACAGCCTGGCTATTGGCAGATCAGGCAAAAGCTGCCGGCAAAACAGTGGAAATACGTCTGCTTGAGCAGGCACCGCGTACCGGCGGCAAGATTCATTCGGTACGTGAAGAAGGCTTTCTTTGCGAGTGGGGGCCAAACGGTTTTCTGGATAACAAGCCCCAAACACTTGAGCTGTGCTCAGCCCTTGGCATTACTGACAAGCTGCACAGAAGTAATGATAATGCCCGCAAACGGTATATCTTTACCCGTGGCGAGCTGCACCGTTTGCCTGAAAACGGAGCTTCGTTTATAAAAAGCAGGCTTTTGTCCTGGTCAGGCAAACTGCGCCTGCTTACTGAACCGTTTGCAGCTTCTGCCCCTGCCGGAGTTGATGAAACCCTGGCTGCTTTTGGCCGTCGCCGTCTGGGTGAAGAAGCATTGCGCACTCTGATTGCGCCAATGGCATCCGGTATTTTTGCCGGAGATCCGGAAACCATGTCCCTTGCCTCCTGTTTTCCAAGAATCGCAGAGCTGGAGCGAGAATACGGCGGGCTGTTTAAAGCCATGCTGGCTTTGGCAAAGAAAAAGAAAAAAGAGCGGGCAGAAGGTAAAATAAGCAGTTCGGCTGCCGGACCAGGCGGCACACTTACTTCATTTAAAGACGGGATTCAGTTTCTGACCGATACTTTGGCACAACAGCTTGGTGAACAGGTAAATACAGGTTGTGCGGTTGTATCTGTCAGCCGTAATAGTGATGGTTGGTCTGTAAAAACTGCTGAAGGTGACAGCTTTGATGCTGATCTGGTGGTTATGGCAGCACCTGCCTATGCAGGTGCCATGATGCTGCAACAGCAGGACCAGCCTTTGGCTGACCTGTTGAATGCCATTCCGTATTCTTCATTAAATGTAATCTGCTGCGGTTATGAAACAGCTGGATTGGGGCACAAGCTGGATGGTTTTGGATTTCTGGTGCCAAAGGAAGAAAAGCGTACAGTGCTGGGTACGTTGTGGGATTCCAGCATGTTTGAGCAGCGGGCTCCAGCCGGCAGAGCACTTTTACGCAGTATGGCTGGCGGTGCCTGCCGTCCAGAGCTGTACGAACTTGCAGATGACAGACTCTTGCAGCAGGTAAGGGATGACTTAAATATTGCCATGGGTATTGCAAAAGCTCCCTGTTTCAGCCGGATTGTCCGTCACAAACGGGCTATCCCCCAGTATCTCGCAGGTCATGGACAACGGCTTACGGCAATTGAGGAAATGGCAAATCGCCACAATGGTCTGTTTTTTACCGGCAATGCTTTCCGCGGGGTGGGGCTTAATGATTGCGTGGCTTCATCACTTTTAACTGTGGAGCGAGTGCTGGACAAGCTGTAGAGGTAAAAACCAGGAGTCCGACAGACTCCTAACCAAACCTGTTGATCAGTTCAGTCATCAACCCATCCACCTCTTCAACAACTTCCTGGGGGAGTTCATCTATTTGACTGATTCTGGTCAGCAGGTCAGCCTGCATAAAAGAAGGCAAAAGTTTCAGGATTTCGCCGGCCTGGGCAGCAGGTATCCTGGTTAGGGCAATGGCAATGGTTTGAGGATGCTCACCCAATAATACTTTGGCTATTTCGCGGTAATTCATAATTTTTATAGTCCGCCTCTGGATAATCTATGTTCGTTTTCTTATGTTGTTTGCTTTCAATTATACTGTTGCCTGATCAGGCATCTGCCTGGGGGGGAGGTGCCCACCTTGAAATCGGTCTGGAGGTGATCAGGCGTGCCATTGAACTGCCTCCTCACCTGGCGATTTTACTGATGCGCTTTCCCGACGAGTTTTTGTACGGCTGTGTTGCAGCAGATATAACCATTGGCAAAAAGTTTACCTATTATCTGCAAAACTGCCATCGCTGGGGGGTTGGTGAGCGGCTTTTGCAGGTGGCTGAAACCGACCGCCAGCGAGCCTGTGCCTATGGTTATCTTTGTCACCTTGCCGCTGATGTGGTTGCACATAATTACTATGTTCCGTTTAAAACAGTCCAGTCATTTGCATCGGTTACCTCCCGCCATACCTACTGGGAGCTGCGCTTTGAAGATCAGGTTGACCAGTCAATCTGGAAGCGTGCCAAAACTGCGTGCAAGAAAAGCCGTGACATGGATAATGAACTGTTGCGCAGGGTGGTTACTCCAACTATTTTCTCCTTTGGTGCCAGCCGCCGTATTTTCAACTCCATCATGCTGCTTTCCCGCCTGAAAAAATGGCAGCAGTTGTTGGCGCAGCTGTCAAGCCGTTCCAGTCACAAGCTTTCTGCTACTGAAAGGCAGGAGTTTTTTGATCTGTCTGTCCAGTCTGCCATGGATCTTTTTATTCATGGTCAGGATTCAGGTTGCCGCCTGCTTGATCCAACCGGTGAGGATGCGCTGACCGCCGCGGCTGAGGTGCGACAGATATTGCTTACCCGCTATCAGCAGGGAGAAATCAGCAAGGAAGAGGGAGTAAAACAGGCAGAAGCAGTTCGTCCCCTGTTTCGCCAGGCATTGTACCAGCCGGAATTGCTGAAAGAATTACATCAGTACTTCACCGAAGCTTAATCCTGTCCAGGATCAGATGCGCAAGCTGTTCTTTGGGCATTATTGGTAACTGTTCTTCCTTGCCATTGCGCCAGATAATCCGCGCAATATTGGTATCAAGGTTAAAGCCTGCGCCTTTTTGGGCAACATCGTTTGCCACTATCATATCCAGGTTTTTAGCCTGTAGTTTAGCCATGGCATTGGTTCTTAAATCCGTGGTTTCCGCAGCAAAACCCACCAGCCAGGGTGGATTGGGCAACTTGCCCAACTCTGCCAGAATGTCAGGATTTTTTTCCAGTTCCAGCAGCAGGTGCTCACCCTTTTTTTTGATTTTGTCTGCGCTTCGTTTTACTGGTCGGTAGTCGGCAACAGCGGCAGCCTTGATCACAATGCTACTTTTTTTTGCCTGCTCCATAACGCTATTGCACATTTCCTGCGCTGTGGTGACCGGTATAAAAGTTACCCCAGCAGGCGGTTCCAGATTGGTCGGACCACTTACCAAAATCACATCTGCACCACGGGTTTTTGCTGCCATTGCCAGGGCATAGCCCATTTTTCCCGACGAGTAGTTGCTGATATAGCGGACAGGATCAAGCTCTTCCCTTGTTGGACCTGCGGTAATCAGGATGGTCTCGCCGGCGAGGTCAGCAGGTGCCAGCAAGCTGCATACTTTGCTGAAAATATTTTCCACCGCTGCCAGCCGCCCGCTGCCGGTCCAGCCGCAGGCCAGTTCACCAGCTTCTGCATCCACAAAATAGTAGCCAAGCTGGCGCAGTCTGGATTCATTCTGGCGGTAAATCGGGTTGGCGTACATATTCATATTCATGGCAGGAGCAAGTAAAACCGGTGCCCTAGTTGCCATAATGGTGGTGGTAAGCAGGTCATCGGCAATACCATTGGCAATTTTACCGATGATGTTTGCGGTGGCAGGTGCTACCACCAGCAGATCAGCCCTGTCTGCCAGCGAGATATGTCCTATTTCCTGCTCACGGT
>JAVERM010000142.1:0-4317 GCA_034007105.1 Trichlorobacter sp. | reverse complement strand
TGAAACAGCTTGCGCAAAACCCGCAACTGCTGCACACAACCGGTAAAACCGCCTGCGCCTATGTGGTGGAAAACTTTTCACCACAAACAGAAGCAAAGGCACTGCTTGAGCTTTATCATTCCTGTTAGGGGTGGTAATGGTTTTTCAGCCACGAATTTACACGAATAACACTAAAACCCCGTAACCCCACCCAACCTCCCCTTAACCTAAGGGGAGGGGCTTTAAGTTCCCCCTCTTAAGATAAGAGGGGGGCAGGGGGAGTTATGAACCATCTGCAACACCAAAACCCCGTAACCCCACCCAGCCTCCCCTTAACCTAAGGGGAGGGACTACATTCGTCGTCATCCTACGCACCAAAAGCCTGTCATTCTGCGCTTTAGTCGCATGATCTAGGTTTTTAGATTCTGCAAGTTCGCTAACGCTTCCTGCAGAATGACGGGGGGCATGGCGTGCCATGCCCTTCAACCACCGCCCCACCATACTCATACACCTGCCGTATTTTGAACAATCCTCGCAATAAAAAAATAGCCGTGCAATAACAGTGGTTTAAAGTGATTTAGTCGGCTTTTAAATTCCAACAGTGTTGTAAATTGAACAAACCCATAATGGCAGATTTTCAGTCCTTTTGCTGTAAGCTGCTGATATGGCTAACGTTTTCAAAAAATGCCAAGCACATGGCATAACTATTGCATATAGATATGGCTTTTGTGGCTTTGTTCTAACTTGCTGATATTATTGTCTTTGCCTATGTTTGCACACTGCCGATAATCCAAAAAAAATATTGTAAACATGTGCAAAGTTAAGTAGATTTTTACAGTAAAATCTTTATGTAGGTTATCAGCTGCTACTAAGTAAATGTAAATGCTGATGATGTTTCCTGTGCAAGCAGGTTGTTTTAAGGTTTTGGTTTTAAATCACGGAAAGGAGGTTAAAAAACGGTTTTGTAAATGTTGTTTAATCTTTTTTTGCAGCACTATTTAATTAAGGAGGAGAACGTATGTTTTTACGCAAGTTAAGTTATTTTGCAGCACTATGTATGCTTGCTGCTTTGCCACTTGCTGGTTGTGGTGGCAGCAGTAGCGGTGGTAGTAAGGCACCAGGTGGTGGTGAAGGTGGTGGCGTTAGTGATGATAATGTAAATATCACTAAAGTTGAGCAATATGATGATGCTACAGCTGCTGACACCGCTTTTGATGGTGCTGTTACCGCTGTATCCATTTCAGATGGCAAGCCAACTGTTAAATTTGCAGTTGTAAAGCCTGGTGCTGCCAAAGCCAGTGAAGGTGCTACGGTAAGTGGTTCTGGCATAGCTGGCATACCTGCCAGTAAATTTGCCTTCTATTTTGCTCAGTTAAAGGCTGACAAATCCAGCTGGGTAAACTACCGCCTGATCACCAAAGCCGAAGGAGCTGCCAACGCCAGAAACGCTGGTCGCATTGGTCTGCCCACCAACTTTGGTGCAGGTGATGTCAACTTTGTTGATAATGGCGATGGTACCTACAGCTTTACCTTCAAAGAAGCCCTTGAAAGCTACAGCAAAATTGAAGAGGGTAAATTTGCAGGAAACACCCAGGGTACAGTAGACGTAAAAGAAGTAAAATATGATGCTAACCTGATTCACCGTGCAGCAGTTGTATTTAACCCAGGTAAACCTGAAAACGTTCAGATGCTCACCTTTGACTTTATCCCTGCCACTGGCGAAAAATACGTAAACCCTAACGATCCTGCTGGCAAATCCAACCTTGCCCGTGACATCGCCAACATGAAATCCTGTGATGCCTGCCACGGTGAAAACGGTGGTATTGGTTACAACCAAACTGGCGGCAGAGCTGGTCACTTTGCCGGTCGTCCTGATGTTAAAATCTGTGTGCTTTGCCACACCGAGCAAAACGTAATTGAAGGCAGAATCTCTGCGGAATTTACCAACCTTATCCACACCATTCATATGGCTAAAGCCCTTCCGGTACCTGTAACCGATATCGCCGGTATTGATGCCAGCCATATCACTTACCCGCAAGATGTCCGCACTTGCGGTAGCTGCCACAGCGGTTTTGACAGCATTGGTCAAAAAGGTCTTACTCCAAGCCCCAACTCCTGTAATTCATGTCACAATGACGGCAGCAAGAGCTATCACATTGTGAAAAATGCAGGTTGTACTGAGTGTCACGCTCCAGGCTTCGGAAAATCACACGCTGTGCAGAAAAATGCTGAGCCTGTGAAGGCTGCTAACAATAACTTCCCTGCCGGTACTCCGGTAATTACTTATGATGTTAAAAAGGTTACAGTAGACGCAACCGGAAAACCACAGATTACCTTTGCCATTAAAAAGGATGGCGTAGCTCAGGATCTGGAATCTTTCTTCGCAGAATTCACACCATACAGAGGCACCGGTGTCACCCAACAAGCAGACCCACGGGTTTACTTTGCCTGGAATAACTCCAGTGCATCCGCTGATTATGATGGAAAGAAATTTGTTGCTATTCAGACAGCGGACAGTATTGTAAAAGGTGATGATAACTATTATACACTGACAGACAGTGCTGCACTTCCGGACGGTGCAACTATGCTGACCGGTATTGTTATGGGCGCATATAAAACTGCCAGTGGTATTGTAGTTACACCGGTTGGTGGTGTAGGCAAAGCATCTGATAAAGTTGGTTCTGTACAGTTTGAAAAGCGTCGCGACAGCGTAACTGATGCCAAGTGTAATGCTTGTCACGGTACACTGCTTGTTAACAAAAACCATGTCTCTGCTTCAAGGGGTGGTATGGTATTTGAAGCATGTGCTGTATGTCACGTAGGTCGTGGTGACCTGGCTTTTGACAGCAAGTTCCCGGAAACTCCAGACGGACTGCGCAAGCTGAGCAGCAACCCAAGCGCGCTTGGTCATACTATTCATGGTGGTTCAAAACGCAGCAAGGCTGATACCAAGTATGGTGCTACCTTCCCTGGTACCTTGACTAGCTGTGAAACCTGCCACGTTGCTAATGGTTATGATTACAGCTCTGCCGAAGCTCAAAAAGCACTGGGTAGAATGAATGGAATTACAACTGAAGGTGGAAGATATCCAAAACACGTATTCCTACATGGCTCCACACCTATTACCCATGCCTGTGCAGGCTGCCATGACGATGGCGCAGCTATCAGACATATGGAGCAAAATGGTGGTATTTTTGAGATGACTGGTGGCAACATAGCTGGTGATGATGATGAAAGACACTCAGCTAAAGAGCTGGTTGACGCTGCATTGGCAAATGCATATGAATCATGCCTGCTTTGCCATGGTGCTGGTAAAATAGCAGCTATCAAGGCTGTACACAGCAAGTAGTAACTTGTAAAACGCATTAAGTACTATGCACAAAAAGGGGTACGGGAAACCGTACCCCTTTTTTCGTCCCTCGTCCCTCGTTCCCAAGCTCCTGCTTGGGAATGCATAAACTTCGTCATCCTGCACACCACCCCGCCCTGCGCTTCAAAAGTCGTCATCCTGCGCTTCAGTCTCAGGATATGGCTTTAGATTCTGCAACTACGCTAACGCTTCCTGCAGAATGACGGTGGGGGGCACAGCACGCCATGTCCGTACATTTTAATTTGCCTGCCCTGATTTAATGCTGAAATTTCAGCCATACCCTTGCAATAACAGCTTTGGCAGGTTATTTTATTCAGCTACTTCATTCATATTTTACAAAAAGAGAGGTCAGATTATGGGTTTTAAAATCAGTCAGGCGGCAGTTGTTTTAGTGGCAGCGGTAATGCTGGCAGGTTGTCAGGACAGACCGGAAAACAAGGTTGTCGCCCCATCGGAAAACAGTGTAGTTAAGGCAGTGGCAGAAAATGCAGATGAAAAAACAGTGCTGGAAAGCTATTTGAAGGCAATCAGGCAAAATGATAAAAAAGCTATGTACACGCTGTCAAATATTACACCAAAGCTTGTGGATGAAAGCAGGTTGCTGCTGATTAACCAGAACAAAGATAAGCCCGAGGCTAATGCCCTTGCCGATGCTGAGGTTGCTTTGGGCATGTCAGGCGGTGTTGATTTTTATCTGAAGAAACTGCCGCTGGTGCTGTTGCCAAAGGCAGATGTGAGCTTTGTTAAGGCAATTGCTCCGCCAGAGGGTAGCAAGGGGTTTATGTATGTAATGCAAGTAAGTTACCCTGATGCTGCCAATGCTGTGCAGGATAAAGATGGCAAAACCGTAAAAACATTGCACCTTAAAATGGGGGTTTTAAATCACGATTTATATAGTGGAGTAAAATTGCAGCAGTTTGTGGTGGATTCCGCAGATTTTGCCAACCTGCTGGGTGGTGAGTTTGATG
>JAVERM010000140.1:0-4377 GCA_034007105.1 Trichlorobacter sp. | reverse complement strand
TGTTCCAGTATTCTGGCTGCACCCAGGCTTATTGCACCAATGGCAGGCTGTGCAACAGCGGTGTGGCGCAGTGCAGCTTCATCTGCTTTTGCGGTTTCTTCATCAAACGGTTTGGGGGGGTAGATAAGGTCGGTCAACTGTCTGCCGGCAGAGGGGATGCAATCTAGATCAGCGTTGGCAAGCACTGCCTGCATTGCCGGAAAATCGCAGGCCAGGTCCTGTAACATGCCGGTGTATTGTGAGCCTTGCCCAGGAAAAAGCATGGCAAGCTCACCAAAAGCAGTGCCAAAGCCATAGCTGATACCATCAGGGGTTGCCCAACTGCTGCCCGGGTTTTTCTCCAGCAAACGGCGGGCATTACCAACCATTGCATCAAGGCTGTTTACGCCATGCTCCACCACAAAGGAAATACGGCATTGCTCATCGTACCTGAAGTTTTTACGGGATTTGGCAGCAACGGTGCGCAGTAAATCCAGGGGCGGGTTGGCAGGTAAAGCAGCCAGCTTTGTATCAAGCTGTTTTGCATCAGCTGCCGAAAAAGCAAAAAGCTGCACGTTTGTATCCCAGTTGGTCTGCTGTTTTTGGTTTTCATGCTCCTCAAGCACAACATGAAAATTGGAGCCACCAAAGCCAAAGGCACTTACTGCGGCAGTGCGGGGTCTGTTGCTGCAAGTTGACCAGGGTCGCCTTTTGGTGTTCAGGTAAAAGGGGCTTTTTTCTGCTGCCATTTCCGGCAGCGGATTTTGCACTTTTATGGTTGGGGGCAGTATTTTGTGGTGCAGGGCAAGTGCGGTTTTAATCAGACCGGCAGCACCGGCAGCAGCCTTGGTATGTCCTATCTGTGATTTGACCGAGCCAAGGGCGCACCAGGGGCTTTCAGCATTGCCGTATACCTGGCGAAGAGCAGCTATTTCTGCCAGATCGCCAGCTTTGGTGCCGGTGCCGTGCGCTTCAATGAGGCTTATATCAGCCGGAGTAACCCCTGCCAGCTGGTAAGCTTCTTGCAATGCTTTTTGCTGTCCTTCGCTGCTGGGGGCATAAATGGCATCACCTTTGCCGTCGCTGGAGGTGCCGATACCTTTGATGACTGCATAAATGCGGTCGCCATCTTTTTCTGCATCTTCCAGACGTTTAAGCACCACCAGCCCAAGACCCTCGCCAAGGGTGGTGCCATTGGCAGAGGAATCAAACGGTTTTGCATTGCCGTCCGGAGAAAGTGCCGGAGTTTTGCTGAAGCAGGTGTACATGAAGATATCGTTAAATGTATCAACACCGCCGGTAATCACCATGTTGGATTTGCCTGTGGCAAGTTCCATTGCTGCCAGATGAAGCGCGGAAAAAGAGCTGGCACAGGCTGCATCAACCACGCAGTTTGTGCCACCCAGATCGTAATGTTTGCTGATTCTGCCAGCAACCACATTGCCCAGAAGACCCGGGAAGGAGTTTTCCTGCCAGGGAACGTAGGAATCGGCTATCCGCTGCACAACATCTTCGGTGGTACTCTCGTCAAGTCCGGCTTCCATTAACGCCTTGCGCCATACCGGGTGACCAAGCCGCGCCCCCAGCGGGATGACCAGTTCCAGGGTGCCGGTAACCCCAAGGATTACACTAACTTTGCTACGGTCAAACTCCCGTCCGGTTCCGTAACCGGCATCTTTTAATGCCTGACCTGCTGCCACCAGCCCAAGCAGTTGGGAGGTGTCAATCGCCTCCAGGGCATTGGGAGGGATGTTATATTCCATGGGATTAAAATCAATGGCAGAAAGAAAACCGCCACGATTTCCGTAGGTCTTGTCCGGACTTTTGGGATCAGGGTTATAATAGTCAGAAAGCTTCCAGTGGCTTTCAGGGATTTCCGTTATGGCATCCACCCCTTTTTCAATCAAAGACCAGTAGGCAGCAAGATTATCTGCCTTGGGAAAAATACAACCAATGCCGATGATTGCCAAAGGTACGTTATGCTGATTAACAGCACTGCTTTGCGAACTTTTTATATTCACCTGAGGTACTCCTTGATTTTTACCATTTCAAGCGGCCTTGTCTGCCGGTCAGTATCAAGCCTGATTCCCTGATAGCGAAGCTGGTTGAGGCGGTTGATGCAGGCTGTTCCAAACAGCAGATTAAGTGCAACAGTGGCAACTTTGCGCTCTTCTGCCTTTGCCAGAAAGCTGTTGGCACTCCATTCATTAAAGGCACCCATGGCTGGACCGCACCAGATCTGATAATCAATCTTTCGTGCAGCCACACCATCTTTTGCCCAATGCGCCGCCTGACCAAGGTACCAGCGAAAAACCAGTGCCATGCGGTGTTTTGGTTCTTTCTCAGCCCGAACTATCTGTCGCGGATCACGTTTCATAAAAAAACTGCGGGTTTCATCCCATATCTGTTGCAAAGGGGCAAGAAAAACGGTTTTTTCCAGTTTTTCACGCTCTGCTGACGGGATGTCTTCAAGGCTGTTGTAATTACGGTAAAGCTCATAAAGCCTGGCTGCACGCATCGGGAACATGGTGCCGCGCTTTAAAACCTGCACAGTGACACCCATTTCAAACATATCAGCTGCCGGAGCCATGGTGATATCTGCCTGTCCGGTTTCAGCAAGCATGGTACGAACAGCAGCAGAACTGCCGGATTCCACACATGCCTGGTGGGCAGAACCAACCATGATCCAGCTGGCACCAAGGGCAAAGGCTGCTGCCGCAGCTTCTGGCGTGCCGATGCCGCCACCAAGCCCCACTTTAAGCTGCTGGCTGTAGCCATATTTTTGCTGCATTTTTTTTGCCACCGAGTTGATGGTGGGAAAAAGAGCCAGTGCAGGACGGTTATCTGTATGTCCGCCGGAATCAGCTTCGGCTGTAATATATTGAGCCATTGGCACAAGACTTGCCAGCTCAGCCTGTTGCGCAGTGAGTTGACCATTGTCAAGCAGAAGTTGCACCAGTTTTTCAGGTGCTGGCGAGAAGAATCTTTCTGCCAGCTCTTCGCGGGAAACTTTGGCGATTATCTGGTTGGGGGTAACAATTGTGCCGTCAGCTGCACGGTGGATACCATGCAGGCGATAGCGTACCAGCGGCAGGGTAAGCCGCAAAAAGGCAGATGCTTCCACCAGATGCACACCCTTGGCTATGAAAAGTTCTGCCAGATCAGCTTCCAGATCAGGCTCGTGGGGGGAGTGAATCAGGTTGCAGCCAAAGGGGATATCCGCCTTTTGCAGGCGGCTGATGCTTTCTGCCACAGCAGCCACCGGCAGGCCAGCAGCACCAAAAAAACCGAGCATACCGGCTTTGCCAAGCTCAATGGCCATTTCCACCGAACTTATCCCCTTGGCCATGGAGCCGCCCAGGTAAGGGTAACGGATGCCAAGGCTTTTGCAGAATGTGCTGTCGCCCAGATTTTCCAGTGGTGCAGGTGGCAGCCAGGCAAGCAGGGGCAGTGCCCGAGGTGGAGGTTCCTGATTACCAGGCAACATCTTGCCATTACTTGCAGCAAAAATCCGGTTTTCATTATGGTAAAGATATATTGGTTGATGCAGATACCCCAGCAGTTCAGGCGGATCAGTCTTTTGATGCGCACTGCTTTCCGGAAGATACCAGCCTATTGGTTCAGGGTTGTCTGTGAGTTGGTTATTATTTTGAATTAAGGACTGAAACGGCACGAAACAGGTCTCCTGCGTAAAAGCATTACATTTTATAAAATGATGCAAAACAAATACGCTAATGTAGAGGAAAGCAATTGAAAGCTCAAGTTAAACCTGTTTTTTTATTGTTTTTGCCTAATAACTGTCTTGACACTGTGGAGGTGATACTATACTGAAATTCTGATACTGTTAAACATGGTTTGAAATTATTTTTAAAGAGCTATGGAAAATTCAGATTAAAGGAGAAAACAGCCGATGAATCTGGTCAAATTGTACGATACAACCTTGAGGGATGGCACCCAGGCAGAAGATGTTTCGTTTCTGGTGGAAGATAAAATCCGTATAGCCCATAAGCTTGATGAACTGGGTATCCATTATATTGAGGGCGGTTGGCCTGGCAGTAACCCCAAAGATGTTGCCTTTTTTAATGAAATCAAAAACATTAAACTTTCCCAGGCAAAAATTGCTGCCTTTGGTTCAACACGGCGAGCCAAAACCACACCTGACCAGGATCATAATATCAAAACCCTGATCGCTGCCGAACCGGATGCAATCACCATCTTTGGCAAAACCTGGGATTTTCATGTCAAAGAGGCACTGCGCATCTCGCTGGAGGAAAACCTGGAGCTTATCTACGATTCCCTGGAGTTTTTAAAGCAAAACGCCCCGGAAGTTTTTTACGATGCCGAACATTTCTTTGATGGCTACAAGGCTAATCCCCAATATGCCATTAAAACCTTGCA
>JAVERM010000012.1:0-28673 GCA_034007105.1 Trichlorobacter sp. | reverse complement strand
CTTTGCCAAAAATATCTTCAACTTTTTTCTGCACAGCCGGCATTCTGGTCATTCCGCCCACCAGAATAACTTCATCAATATCAGCAGGTGAAAGTCCGGCATCTTTTAAGGCTGTGCGGCAGGGAGCTTCCAGCTTGCGCAGCAGGTCATCACAAAGTGATTCAAGCTTTGCGCGGGAGAGCTTGAGGTTTAAGTGTTTCGGACCACTGGCATCTGCTGTGATAAAGGGCAGGTTAATGTCGGTTTCAACAGAGCCTGAAAGCTCGCATTTTGCTTTTTCAGCAGCTTCTTTCAGACGTTGCAACGCCATTTTATCACCGCGCAGATCAATGCCCTGATCTTTTTTAAATTCATCGGCGATCCAGTCAATAATGTTCTGGTCAAAGTCTTCACCGCCAAGGAAAGTATCACCATTGGTGGATTTTACTTCAAATACGCCATCGCCCAGCTCAAGGATGGAAACATCAAAAGTACCGCCGCCCAGGTCAAAAACAGCGATTTTTTCATCCTGTTTTTTGTCAAGACCATAGGCAAGTGCAGCGGCAGTTGGCTCGTTGATGATCCGCAGTACGTTGAGTCCGGCAATTTTGCCTGCATCCTTGGTTGCCTGACGCTGGGAGTCATCAAAGTAGGCAGGTACGGTGATAACTGCATCGGTCACGGTTTCGCCCAGATAATCTTCAGCAGTTTTTTTCATTTTTTGCAGGGTAAAGGCAGAGATTTCCGGTGGAGAATATTTTTTATCCCTTGCTTCAACCCAGGCATCACCGTTATCAGCTTTTACGATTTTAAAAGGTGATATGGAGATATCTTTTTTAACTGCATCGGTGTCAAACTTGCGACCAATTAACCGTTTGATGGCAAAAAGGGTGTTTTCAGGGTTAGTCACTGCCTGGCGTTTTGCCTGCTGACCCACCAGACGTTCTCCTGCCTCTGTAAAAGCCACAATGGATGGTGTGGTGCGGCTACCTTCCGAGTTGGCGATTACAATCGGCTCGCCACCCTCCATTACGGCTACGCAGGAGTTGGTTGTTCCAAGGTCAATTCCAATTACTTTACTCATTTTTTTATAGCTCCTTCCATGGGGGTTTTAGAATTTTACTGTTACAAATCAAGCTAATACTGTTTTTGCAAAAAACAAGGGGGGTGGTAATTTTATTTTTTGGGGCAGTTCACTGAAACCATTGCTGCCCTGATCAGTCTGTCCTTTAGCATGTAGCCTTTCAGAAACTCCTGGGCAATGGTGTTGGCTGGCTGGTCATTGGTTTCCACCTGTGACATGGCCTGGTGAAAAGCCGGATCAAAAGCAGTGCCACTGTCACTTTCAACCACAGTTACCCCGAATTTTTTAAGGGCTGACAAAAGCAGGGTATGGGTCATCTGTACACCTTCAACCAGGGCAGGCAAACCATCTTCGCTGGCATGGTCAAGGGCGCGCTCCAGGTTGTCCACCACCGGTAAAAGCTCTTCCACCAATGATTTTATACCGTAGTTAAGCAGCTCTTCCTTTTCACGGGATGCACGTTTTTTAAAGTTTTCAAGATCAGCCCGTTCACGCAGAAAACGATCCCAGTTTTCACTTGCTTCACGTTCTTTGGCTGCCAACGCTTCTTCAAGTGATGGCTGCTGCTCATCTGGCATCTGTCCATTTTCAGCATCTGTATCCTGTTCCGGCAGATCGTTACATCTGTTTACATCGTTCATATCCAGCAGGTTCCTCTCTGTGTTTTATTCTTTTGTAAGCAGCTTGCTGACCAGTCGGGCAGTGTAGTCCACAATCGGGATTACGCTTGAATAACCCATTCTTGTGGGGCCGACCACACCTAAAAGCCCTATGGTATTACTGTCAGTCATATAGGTTGATGTTATCAGGCTCATGCCGGACATCTCTTTAAGCGGGGTTTCCGAGCCTATGAAAATCTGTACGCCGTTTGCATTCATACAGTTCTCCAAAAGCCTTACCAGTTGCCCTTTTTCTTCAAAAGCAGCAAGTATTTCACGCATTTTGGAAACATCTGCAAATTCTGGCTGCTCAAAAATGCGGGATTGACCGGCAATATAAAGTTCGTTTTGTTCATCAGGTATTACCTGGCAGGATAGCTCAAGGGCATTTGCCAAAAACTGGTCATAACGGGTTTTGTCGTCAGCCATTTCAGCAAGAATTTTATCCCGCACCTGTCTGATGGTCAGTCCTTCCAGTATGCTGTTAAGGTAGTTGCCCATCCTGACCAGGTCTTCAGCCGTAAAATCCTGCTCTGTTTCAACAATACGGTTTTGCACATTGCCGTTACCAGCCACCAAAATTACCAGCAGCCTGTTGGCAGAAAGCCGGATAAATTCAATGTGTCGGAAATTGCCCTGGGTAAAAGAGGGTGCCATGACAATCCCTGTGTAATTGGATAACAAGGACAGGGCGCGGCTGGCTTCTTGCAGCAAATCCGCAAGGTTGCCGCCGGTTTCGCGGTAATGCCTTAATATCTGGCGTTTTTCCTTGTGGCTTATCTGCCGCAAAGATACCAGGCTATCAACATAGAAACGAAAGCCCTTGTCTGTCGGGATACGACCGGCAGAAGTGTGCGGAGAGGCAAGCAGGCCAAGTTCTTCAAGGCTGGCCATGACATTGCGGACTGTGGCTGATGAAAGTGCCATTGCATGACGTTTGGCAACAGCCGAGCTGCCAACAGGTTCGGCAGTGGCAATATAGTCCTCAACAATTGCTTCCAGAATTTGCTTGCTACGTTGCGACAGATTTACATTCATGGCAGCCCCATAAAAATAGCACTCAATCATAATGAGTGCTAATTTAAAAGCAAGTTAATGAGCAGATGACGGTTTGTCAAGGTTAAACAGTTTGATAAATGTTTTGGAAGTCTGTTGTACAAACCTTGCCTGGTGTTTTCAAAAGTATGTATTATTATCTGATTTATGCAAGAAGCTACAGAAGGGAAGGTTTTATACATAATGCAAAAGCAACCAATCGGTATATTTGATTCCGGTGTGGGTGGTCTTACTGTTTTACGTGAAATCATGCACATGCTTCCCGGTGAAAACACTATTTATGTGGGGGATACTGCACGGGTTCCCTATGGTACAAAATCACCGGAAACGATTATCCGCTATTCAAAGGAAATCGCTTCGTTTTTGCTGGCGCGTAAAATAAAATTGTTGGTCATTGCCTGTAATACTGCCTCTGCGGCAGCTTTATCTGTTTTGCAGCAGGCTTTGCCCATTCCGGTTATTGGTGTTATTGAGCCTGGTGCCAAACGGGCTGTAGCTGCCACCAAAAACGGCATCATCGGTGTTATCGGCACTCCATCAACTATCCGCAGTAAAGCCTATGGCAATGCCATTAAAAGGATTAACCCGAATCTGTCCGTATATACGCAAAGCTGCCCGCTTTTTGTGCCACTGGCAGAAGAAGGCTGGGTTGATAACAATGTTGCCAGGCAGACTGCCGAAATCTATCTGCATGAACTGCACAGCAAAAATGTGGATACAGTTGTGCTTGGCTGTACGCATTATCCCTTACTAAAAGAGGTGATAAGCAGTGTGCTGGGCAGTAATGTTACCCTGGTTGATTCAGCTGAAGAAACGGTTGTTGCCATCCGGCAAGCCCTTGAAAAGCATCAGATGCTGAACCTTGAAAATATAATGGGCAGGCATAGCTATTTTGTTACTGATCTGCCGGAAAGTTTTGTGAGGACAGGCAGCCGTTTTCTGGGGACTGAGCTGGAGGGGGTGGAGCAGGTGGGCTTTGGTGACACGTAAACAGTAAGCAGGAGTGTTTGTGAAAAAGCAGTCTTGCAAATACATCGTCGGAATTTTTGTGCTGGTTTTGCTGGCAGTTTTAATCTGCTGGTGGCTTAAATCACAAAATCTGATATTGCCTGTTGCGGACAGGAATGTGCCACCTGAACGTTCCCGTGTGGTGACAACGGAAGAAATTACCCTGTTTTTTGCTGATCATAAAGGCAAGCTGGTGGCTGAAAAAAGACAGATCAGCAGATGTGACACCAGGCAGTGCCGTGTGCAGGCGGTGGTTAAAGAACTTTGCAAAGGCTCTTTCAGGAATTTTGAAAGACTGCTGCCACCAGAAACAGACATCAACAATGTAAGTTTTGTTGCAGATACCGCAAATATTGATCTGCTGCCGGTGTTTGCTGAAAAATTGCCATCAGGCAGCTATGCCGAAATGATGGCTGTCTACTCCATTATCAACAGTATCTGCGCCACCATGCCGGAAGTAAAATATATCAAGCTGAACATCGCTGGTAATCCTCGCTCACATTTAAAGCATCTTGACCTGAGTGAGCCGTTGATGCCAGATTTTGAACTTTGAGTTAAGGCAGGTTATTTATTGATTTTATCAAGCTGTAATGATAACCTTTACAGTCTTTTACATATGCCTGTCCAAAGCTTGTTTATTCCCGTAATCCAATTGAAAGGTTGTAGCCGATGTGTGACGAAATCAGGATTTTTTCCGGCAACTCAAATCCTGCCCTGGCACAGAAGATCTGTGAGGCACTTTGCGTACCTTTAAGTAATGCAGGTTTAAAGAATTTTTCCGATGGCGAAATTATGGTGGAAGTGCATGAAAACGTGCGCGGCAGAGAGATTTACATTGTGCAGTCCACCTGCGCACCCACCAACAATCACCTGATGGAACTGCTGGTAATGATTGATGCCATGCGCCGTGCATCTGCTGCCACAATCACGGCAGTTATCCCCTACTATGGCTATGCCCGTCAGGATCGCAAGGCTGCTCCCCGCACTCCCATTTCTGCAAAGCTGGTTGCCAACCTGCTTACCACTGCTGGTGCGGATCGTGTTGTAACCATTGACCTGCACGCCGGGCAGATTCAGGGGTTTTTTGACATACCGGTTGATAACCTTTACGCAGCACCGGTGATCATAAACCACCTTAAAGAGCGTTTTAAAGGTAAGGATCTGGTGATGGTTAGCCCCGATGCCGGTGGTGCCGAAAGGGCACGCGCCTATGCCAAAAGGCTTGAATGCCCAATGGCCATGATTGACAAACGTCGCTCGGCTCCAAACGTGGCTGAAGTCATGCATCTTATTGGTGATGTAAAAGACAAAATAGCCATTATCCTTGATGACATGGTTGACACTGCCGGAACCTTGACCCAGGCTGCCGGCGCACTCAAGCAAAACGGTGCAGCATCAATTTATGCCTGTGCCACCCACGGGGTTCTTTCAGGTCCTGCCATTGACAGGATCAATGGCTCTGTAATTGAAGAGCTGGTACTGACCGATACCATACCACTTGGCGACAACAAATCCCGCACCTCAAAAATTAAAGTACTGTCTGTTGCTCCATTACTGGCTGAGGCGATCAGACGTATTCAGGAGTATGAGTCAGTCAGTTCACTATTTGATTAGTTAACCGTAAAATATCAAGCAGCATAGATTTAACAAGCTGCGCAGGGAGGATGTAATGCAACAACAGATTAAGTTGAAAGTAGATTTACGCAGCAGCACTGGCAAAGGTGTTAGCCGCAAACTACGCGCTGCCGGACTTATTCCGGGTGTCGTGTATGGACGTGATACAGAGCCGGTTCCGGTTTCTGTTGTGCCAAAGGAGTTGCAGACAGCAATATCCGGTGAAGGTGGTATCAACAACCTGATTACCCTTCAGTGCAGTGGTCATCTTGATCAGGCTTTGGTGATTATTGCTGATATGCAGCGTGATCCGGTCAAAGGCACTGTCCGGCACGTGGATATGCAACGGATCAGCATGAAAGATAAAATCAAGGTTAACGTACCGGTGGTGGTTGTTGGCACTGCTATTGGGGTTAAAGAAGGCGGTCTGCTTGACCTTGATGCACACACCTTGCATATTGAGTGCCTGCCGGATCAGATTCCTGAAAATATTGAAATTGATGTCACTAATTTGCAGATCGGTCAGACAGTTCACTTGCAGGATATTACGCTGCCAGAAGGTATCAAATGCCTGGATAAGCCGACCAACCCGCTGGTCAGTATCCTTGGCAGAGCCAAAACTGCTGCCGCCGAGGATGAAACCGAGGAAGCTGCTGCCGAAGAAGAGTAAAATTTTCTGTCTGCAAGCAGGAGCTTTCATGGCACTAATGGCTGAATAAAACTGATCACCCCGATTGTTTGTCAAAATGAGGCTATGGATTTAATTCCATAGCCTCTCTGGTTATTTACTATGGATACAATAATTATAGCAGGGCTTGGTAATCCTGGCTCAAAGTATCAATGGACCCGCCACAATGCGGGTTTTCTGTTTCTTGACCGCATAGCCAACCTTGAAAACCTGAGTATAACCCGCAAGCAGTTTGGTGGTTTTACTGCCGAATGGGAACGTAACGGTAAACGGCTGATACTGCTTAAACCGCAAACCTACATGAACCTTTCCGGACGTTCCATTATGCCTGCATTGCAGTTTTACAAACTAAAACCAGAGCAGTTGATAGTTGTACATGATGAAATTGACCTGCCCCTGGGCACTGCCCGACTGAAACAGGGGGGCGGTCATGGTGGACAAAATGGTCTGCGCTCAATAACGGAAATGCTGGGCAGAAACGACTTCCTGCGGCTGCGCCTGGGAATCGGCAGACCACTGCACGGCGATGTCAGCAGTTATGTATTGGGCAACTTTACTCCACCGGAAATGGAGGTTTTTGCCCGTGTTCTGGATGGTGCCCTTGATCTGCTGGAAACAGCACTGGATGAAGGCGTACCCAAAGCGATGAGTCTTTATAACAATAAAAACTACCTGGAAGGATAATAACCATGGGATTTAACTGTGGTATTGTTGGTCTGCCCAATGTTGGCAAATCAACTATTTTTAACGCAATCACCTCGGCAGGAGCCGAATCAGCCAACTACCCGTTTTGCACCATTGATCCCAACATCGGCATTGTGCAGGTTCCTGATACACGCATTGACCAGCTTGCTGCCATTGTAAAACCGCAGAAATGTCAATTTACCACCATTGAGTTTGTTGATATTGCCGGTCTGGTTAAAGGTGCCAGTGCCGGAGAAGGGCTGGGCAATCAGTTTTTGGGGCATATCCGTTCTGTGGATGCCATTGTGCATGTTGTGCGCTGCTTTGATGACACCAATGTGGTGCATGTATCCGGCAAGGTATCCCCAGCCGATGATATTGAAGTCATCAACACCGAGCTGGCACTGGCTGATCTGGATACCCTGGAAAAGAAAGTGCAGCGGGCAGAAAAACTGGCACGCAGTGGTGATAAAAAAGCCAAAGAAGAGATAGCACTTTACGAGCGGGTGCGGGTTTTGCTGGAGCAGGCTCAAAAAGTAAGGGACTGCGCAGAAAATGAAGATGAACGGATATGGCTGCGAGAATTGCACCTTTTGTCTGCAAAACCAGTGCTTTACGTTGCCAACGTAGCTGAAGATGACCTGGAAGGCAAACACCCGTTTGTGGAGCAGGTGCGCAAGATTGCAGCCTCGGAAGACTCTGGTGTTGTTGTTATCTGTGGCAGCATAGAATCGGAAATAGCCGAACTGGACAGCGATGAAAAGCAGGCTTTTTTACAGGAAATGGGATTACCTGAATCTGGTCTGGATCGCCTGATCAAGGCAGGCTACGATCTTTTGGGACTGATTACCTACTTCACCGCTGGTGTAAAAGAAGTACGCGCCTGGACAATCACAAAAGGAACCAAGGCACCCCAGGCAGCAGGTGTTATCCACACTGATTTTGAAAAAGGATTCATCCGGGCAGAAGTAATCGGCTTTAATGATTACATCAACTGCAACGGCGAAGCAGGAGCAAAGGAAAAAGGACTGATGCGCCTGGAAGGTAAAGAATATATCGTCAAGGATGGGGATTTGATGCACTTCAGATTTAATGTTTAAATGGTAGTTATGGAGTAAACGCCCACATGAACCAGCAATCTCACAGCAAACTGATTTCTTTCATTTGGAGCATTGCCGATGACTGCCTGCGCGATGTGTATGTGCGCGGCAAATACCGCGATGTTATTTTGCCAATGGTGGTGCTGCGCCGCTTAGACACCCTGCTCGAACCAACCAAGCAAGAGGTAATGGATGAAGTTAAATTCCAAAAAGAAGAACTAAAATCCACCGAATTTGACAAGCTACCGCTTGAACAAGCCAGCGGTTATGTGTTTTACAACACCTCAAAATGGACGTTAAAACAAATTGCCCAATCAGCGACCAACAACCAACAAATTCTCTTAGCCAACTTTGAAGAATACCTTTTAAGCTTTAGCGACAATGTTCGAGAAATCATCCAGCGCTTTGATTTACACCGCCAGATTCGCCACATGGCGGATAAACAAGTGCTGCTGGATGTGGTTGAAAAATTTGTCTCGCCTTATATCAACCTCACGCCGCACAATGCAGAAGACCCAGACGGCAACATCTTGCCAGGGCTTTCCAACCTTGGAATGGGCTATGTGTTTGAAGAGTTAATCCGTAAATTTAACGAAGAAAATAACGAAGAAGCAGGCGAGCACTTTACCCCCCGTGAAGTAATCGAGCTGATGACCCACCTGGTTTTTGACCCCATTCAAAACAACCTGCCACTAACCATGACGGTATACGACCCGGCCTGTGGCAGCGGCGGGATGCTGACCGAAGCGCAAAACTTTATCGAAGAAAAATACCCCAACGACCGCCGCGATGTGTACCTTTACGGCAAAGAAATTAACGACGAAACCTACGCCATCTGTAAATCCGACATGATGATTAAGGGCAACAACCCCGAAAACATTCGCGTAGGCTCTACACTCTCAACCGATGAGTTTGCCGGCATGCGCTTTGACTTTATGCTCTCTAACCCGCCGTATGGCAAAAGCTGGAGTAGCGAACAGAAGCACATTAAAGAAGGGAAAGATGTTTTGGACCCGCGCTTTAAAGTGAAGCTCACCGATTACTGGGGCAAAGAGGAAGAGGTGGATGCCACCCCACGCTCAAGCGATGGGCAGTTGCTGTTTTTAATGGAAATGATCAGCAAAATGAAAGACCCTGCTCAAAGCCATTTGGGCAGCCGCATTGCCTCGGTACATAACGGCTCGTCTTTATTTACGGGCGATGCAGGCGGCGGTGAAAGCAATATTCGTCGTTACATCATTGAAAACGACTTGCTCGAAGCCATAGTACAAATGCCCAACAACCTGTTTTATAACACGGGCATTACCACCTACATTTGGCTGCTGAATAACAACAAGTCAGCGGAGCGCCAAGGCCAGGTGCAGCTAATAGATGCCAGTTTATTGTTCCGCAAACTGCGTAAAAACCTCGGCGATAAAAACTGCGAATTTGCACCCGAGCATATTGAAGAAATCACTCAAACCTATTTGCAATGCGCCAGCATAGAACGCCAGCTTGATGCCAATAACGACCCAGAAGGCTTGGCGGCACAAGTATTCAACAACCAAGATTTTGGCTATTACAAAGTCAATATCGAACGCCCCGACCGCCGCGTAGCTCAGTTTAGCCATGAGGCCATACAGCCCTTATTGTTCGATAAAGGCTTGGCTGAACTGATGCAAACTTTGTATGAAGAACATGGCGATAAACTCTATGAGCAAGCGTTTTTAACCAGCCTAGAAAAAGACAAAGCCCTCGATAAACACGCCGAAGAGCTAGGCATTACGCTGAACAGCAGAGATAAAAAGAAGCTGCTCGACCTAAAAACTTGGCAGCAAGGCAGCAACTTGCATCAAGCCGCTGTGCAACTGCTGCAAGAAATTGGCACTGAAGCTTTTAACGATTTCAACCAGTTTAAAAAGCTTATAGATGTCGCCTTAAAACAACAGGGTATTAGACTTTCAGCCGCAGAAAAGAAGGCCATTTTAGATGCCGTCAGCCAGTACGATGAAACGGCAGAAAAAGTGATTAAAAAGATAGAAAAACTCAGCGGCGACAAACTCAACATCCTGCTAGAAAAACTTGGCTGCACCGCAGAGCAATTACCCGATTTTGGCTATTACCCCACCGCCAAAGCAGGCGAATACATCACTTATGAAACTAACAGCGACCTGCGCGACAGCGAAAGCATTCCGCTAAATTATTCTTCTGAACAAGCCATTCATCGCTACTTTTTAAACGAAGTAAAACCCCATGTAGAAGAAGCATGGATTAACCTCGACAGCGTAAAAATCGGCTACGAAATTAGCTTTAATAAATACTTTTACCAACACAAACCGCTGCGCAGCTTGGCCGAAGTGACCGCTGATTTACTTGCCCTAGAAGAACAGTCCCAAGGCTTAATGGATTTAATTTTGCAGGGAGAACTGTAAATGACCAGTGCAAAGAAATTAAGCGTGACTGAATTTCCGACTTATGAGGAATACAAGGATTCAGGCGTGGAGTGGTTAGGGGAAGTGCCGAAGGAGTGGGAAGTTACTAGATTAAAAAATTTTTCTAAAATATTTAACGGAGCAACTCCTTCGTCCAGTACAGAAATATTTTGGGATGGTGGAATCACTTGGGTTACTCCTGTAGATATCGACGGATCTATGTATGTTTATCAATCAAAAAGAACAATATCGAGGGCTGGCTACTCAAGCTGCGGTACAACATTAGTACCTGAAAACAGTGTGATTATTACTTGCCGTGCACCTATTGGTAAAGTTGCGCTAGCAGGAAATAAACTATGTACAAACCAAGGGTGCAAGAGTTTAGTTATAAGTAAGGATGTTGAACACAAATTTGTTTATTATTATTTTTCTATTTCTCAGAGACTCTTAAATAGTTTTGGAAGTGGAACAACATTTTTGGAGCTTAGTAGCGAGGCATTAAAAAACTTTATGGTTTGCCTGCCCTCATATAAAGAACAAACCCTAATCGCCCAATTCCTCGACCAAAAAACCGCCCTCATTGACCAAGCTATCGCCATCAAAGAGCAGCAAATAAAACTGCTCAACGAACGCAAACAAATCATCATTCAACAAGCCGTCACCCAAGGCCTTAACCCCAACGCCCCCATGAAAAACTCAGGCGTAGAATGGATAGGACAGATACCTGAGCATTGGGGGGTATCTTTAGGGTTCACTGTTTATAAAGAAGTAAGAGACTCTAATAAGGGTCTAATTGAAAACAAAGTATTATCATTAAGTTATGGACAAATAATTATAAGGCCAGAAAGTAAAATGTTTGGGCTTATGCCTGAATCATTTGAAACCTATCAAATAGTGCAGCCTGACGACATAATTATCCGATGTACAGATTTGCAAAATGATAAAACCAGTCTTAGAACTGGCATTGTTAAAAACAAAGGAATTATTACCAGTGCTTATTTAAATATCAGAGCAAAAGAAAAGTTATTGCCTAGCTATTTACATTATTTCTTTCATGTTTTAGATATTACAAAAGCAATTTATAAATTTGGAAGTGGTTTGCGTCAAAATCTAAGTTTTAATGACTTTAGGCGTATGAACATAGCTACTCCACCGCTGGAAGAGCAAAAGAAAATTGTTGCCTTTATCAAAAACAGTAGTAACAGGGCGACAGAAATAATTGCTTTGCATAACCAACAAATCCAAGCCCTAAAAGAATACAAAACCACCCTAATCAACAGCGCCGTCACCGGCAAAATAAAAATCACCCAAGCCATGCTGACTGAAGTAAAAGAGGTGGGTTATGCCGAGTAAAAACCAACCAACCGCAAAAACAAACCAGCCTTTGTTGCAAGAGTTGCGTCAGTTAATCGACAACGCCCGCCAGCAAGTCGCCCAAACGGCCAATGCCACTATTACCGTTTTATATTGGCGTTTAGGCAAACGCATCTATCAAGAAGTGTTGCAAGAACAACGCGCTGAATACGGCGAAGAGATTGTGTCGACACTGTCGACACAATTGGTGCAAGAGTATGGCAAAAGCTTTGGCTTACGAAGTTTGCGCCGCATGATTCAATTCGCAGAGCTTTTTCCTGATGAATCAGTGGTGGCGCACTTGGCTCAATCGCTAAGCTGGAGCCATTTTGTTGAGATCATTTCTCTAAAACAGCCACTTGAGCGGGAGTACTATGCTGAACTTTGTCGAGTTGAACGCTGGAGCGTTCGTACTTTGAGGGAGCGTATAGCCAGTCAGCTATACCTGCGAACAGTTATAGCAAAGCAACCCGAAGAGATCATAAAACAAGAAATTGATCATATGCGTGAAGGCGGGCAGATCACAGCAGACTTAGTATTCCGTGACCCTTATATTCTAGATTTCTTAGGTTTGCCTGGCGACTACAGCGAAGCGGATTTAGAAAGTGCGATATTACGAGAGATGGAGCAATTTTTATTGGAGCTAGGTTCTGGTTTTAGTTTTGTTGCGCGTCAGAAGCGGATCAGCGTAGGAGCCGATGATTTTTACTTAGATCTGCTGTTTTACCATCGCCATCTAAAGCGCCTTATAGCCATCGAGCTGAAATTAGAAAAGTTTAAACCTGCCCATAAAGGACAAATGGAGCTGTATTTGCGTTGGCTTAACGAATACGAGCGAGCAGAGGGTGAGCAAGAACCTATAGGTTTGATTTTATGTGCAAGCAAAGATGATGAGCAAGTAAAGCTTATGGATATGCACGCGGCCAATATAAGGGTAGCAGAATATATTGCTCACTTACCTGAGCTTGAAAAGCTGCAAGAACAACTTCATCGCGCAGTAAAAATAGCCCAAGAACGAAGCTTGCTTATAGAAAGGCAATAAAGATGCCGACGTATACCCCTCCAATAACACTCACCCCAGAAATGCTCAACCTTGTGGCTGAAATTGGCGAGCGTTTAGGGCGTTATGCCGAGCGGACACACAAAGCCCAAGCTTTGCGCTTACGTCGCATAAACCGTATTCGTACTATTCAAGGCTCGTTAGCAATTGAAGGTAACAGCCTTAGTGTGGAGCAAATTACCGCTGTGTTAGACGGCAAACCAGTGATTGCACCGCCGCGAGAAGTGCAAGAAGTTAAAAACGCGCTGGCTGTGTATGAAAAGTTTGATGAGTTAAACCCTCTGCTTGAGCAGGATTTACTAAAAGCACATCAATTACTTTTACTTGGTCTGCATGATGAAGCAGGCAGTTATCGTAGTGGTGGCGTGGGCGTAATGAGTGGTCAGCAAGTGGTGCATATGGCACCGCCTGCCAACCAAGTGTCGCGCTTAATGGGTGACTTGTTTGCCTGGCTAAAAAATACTGACCAACACGCGCTTATTGCCAGCACTGTTTTTCATTATGAGTTTGAATTTATCCACCCCTTTGCAGATGGCAATGGTCGCATGGGTAGGTTGTGGGAAAGCTTGATTCTTGCACAATGGAACCCAGTTTTTGCACACTTGCCAGTGGAGTCTTTGGTTTATCAGCATCAAGAGCATTATTACTTAGCTATCCGCCAAAGCACCGCAGCCACTGATTGCGCCCCTTTTGTGGAGTTTATTTTAGAGCGAATTTTACAGGCATTAGAGCAAAGCCCTGCAACCGAACAAGTAAGTGACTCAGTCACCGCGGAAGTCACCGCGGAAGTCACGCCTGAACTTATGCGCTTTTTAGATGTGTTTAGTGATGAGATGTCACGCACAGAGTTAATGAAAAAGCTTGAGCTTACTCACGCAGAGCACTTTCGTTTAAATTATTTAACTAAGGCTTTAGAACAAGGGTTAATTGAAATGACGATTCCAGATAAACCCAAAAGCCGCCTACAAAAATACCGCTTAACAGGCAAAGGCAAGAGCTTGTTGCAAGATTTACTCTAAATTCATATATGCTGCTAAGTAATTGATTTCAAAAGTAAAGAGGATTGTATGGTAAGCCAAACCAATGAGCAGGCTTTGGAAGCTGCGGTTGAAGTAGCTTTAACAGGTACAAGCCGAGAGGTTTTAAATCATGCAGTTGCTGATCCTGTGGTGGCTTATAAAGCCTGCGCGCACCAAGGATTTGTTGCCGGATGCAGCCAGAATTTTGATCGTGCGTATGCCATTGATAAAGAGTACTTCTGGCAGTTTTTAAACACAACTCAAGCCAAAGAGCTGGAAGGTTTTAAACAATACAACCCCCAGGACTGGCAGCGTAAAATTTTAGAACGTTTCGATCGGCTGGTTAAAAAACATGGTCTTTTGCATTTGTTAAAAAAGGGTTTAAAGGTTGATAACGCCCATTTTTATTTGATGTACCCTGCACCTTTAGCCAGCAGTAGCGCAAAAGTTAAAGAAAACTTTGAGGCTAATATTTTTAGTTGTACGCGCCAGCTTTATTTCTCACTTACCAGCAACAAAAGCATTGATATGGTGCTGTTTATCAATGGAATCCCGTTTGTTACCATTGAGTTTAAAAATGCTTGGACAGGGCAAACTGCCCGTTATCATGGACAAAAACAGTATCGTGAAGATCGCGATCCGAAAGAGCCGTTATTAAACTTTGGTCGCTGCTTGGTGCATTTTGCGGTGGATACTGATGAAGCCTACATGACCACTAAATTAGATGGCGCAAAGACTTTTTTCTTGCCGTTTAACAAAGGGTATAACTTTGGGCAGGGCAACCCACCTAACCCTAATGGACATAAAACCGCTTATTTGTGGGAAGAGATTTTTACCAAGTACAGCCTGGCAAATATCATCCAGCACTTTATGCGTTTTGATGGTGATACCAGCACCCCTATGGCTAAGCGCACTCTGTTTTTTCCGCGTTACCATCAGTTGGACGTGGTGCGTCGTTTAATCAATCATGCTGAAAACCACGGCGTAGGACACACCTATTTAATTCAGCATTCTGCGGGGTCGGGTAAATCAAACTCCATTACCTGGGCAGCATACCAACTGATTGAAGCTTATCCAGCAAACACGCAGGTGGCAGCAAACTGTGGTCTTGAAACACCTTTGTTTGATTCCGTAATTGTGGTCACCGACCGTCGTATTTTGGATAAACAGTTGCGCGATAATATTCGTGATTTCTCTGAAGTTAAAAATATTGTGGCACCTGCGCATAACTCGGCGCAGTTAAAAGAAGCCCTAGAAACAGGCAAGAAAATTATTATCACCACCATCCAAAAATTCCCTTTTATAGTGGAGGGAATTTCAGATTTGGGCGATAAGCGTTTTGCCGTAATTATTGATGAGGCGCACAGCTCACAATCGGGCAGCGCGCATGACAATATGAACCGCGCGATGGGTAAGCAAGAGGCAGAAGAGGGCAGCGATGCTCAAGATATTATGCTGGAGGTGATGCGCTCAAGAAAAGTGCGTAACAACGCCTCGTATTTTGCATTTACGGCAACCCCAAAAAACACCACTTTAGAAAAGTTTGGCGTAAAGCAGCCCGACGGCAGTTTTAAACCTTTTCACTTATACTCCATGAAGCAAGCCATTGAAGAAGGCTTCATTTTGGATGTTATTGCTAACTACACCACCTATAAAAGCTATTATGAAATAGCCAAGTCGATTACTGAAAATCCTGAATTTAATACTAAAAAAGCGCAGAAAAAACTCAGAGCCTTTGTTGAGCAGAGCGACCAAACCATTACCACCAAAGCTGAAATTATGCTGGAGCATTTTTTAACTCAGGTGGTGGCTGCTAAAAAACTTAAAAACAAAGGCAAAGGCATGGTGGTTACGCAAAATATTGAAAGCGCCATTCGTTACTACCAAGCCATTAAGCGTGAGCTAGAAAATCGCGGTAACCCATTTAAAGTTGTGATTGCTTTTTCAGGCAAAAAAGAAGTAGACGGTATTGAATACACCGAAGCCGATATGAATGGTTTTTCGGATGACAAAACCAAAGATTATTTTGATACCGACGACTACCGCCTGTTGGTGGTAGCGAATAAGTATTTGACCGGCTTTGACCAACCTAAGCTGTGCGCCATGTATGTGGACAAAAAGCTGTCAGGCGTGCTTTGCGTGCAGGCGTTGTCGCGTTTAAACCGTAGCGCCCCTAAGTTGAATAAGCGCACTGAAGATTTGTTTGTGTTGGATTTTTTCAATACAACGGATGATATTCAGCACGCTTTCGATCCTTTTTACACCTCGACCTCGTTATCTAAAGCAACGGATATTAATGTTCTTAATGACCTTAAGGACGCGCTGGATAATGCCGCCGTTTATGAGAGCCACGAGATTATTGAGTTTAGCGAGCGTTATTTCAAAGGAGTTGATGGTGAGCAGTTAAGTGCTTTGATTGATACTGCTGTTGCACGTTTTGATTATGGGCTAGAGTTTGAGCACGAACAAAAAGTGGACTTTAAAATTAAAGCCAAACAGTTTGTAAAAATATACGGACAGATGGCAGCTATTTTGCCTTTTGAGCAGATGGAATGGGAAAGACTTTATTGGTTTTTAAAATTCCTGGTGCCTAAGTTAAAAGTGGCTGATCCTGAATCAGATGCGATAGATAGCCTACTGGAGTCTGTTGATTTAAGTACTTATGGTTTAGAGCGTGTAAAGCTCAACTATGCTATCGGGCTTTCCGATGATGACGGCGAACTGGATCCACAAAACCCCAACCCTAGGGGTGGTCATGTTGAAGAGCAAAAAGATCCGTTGGATGAGATTATCCGCACCTTTAACGAACGCTGGTTTCAAGGCTGGAGCAGAACGCCAGAAGGGCAGCGCGTGAAGTTTTTAAATATACTTCAAGGCATTGTAGAGCATCCAGATTTAGAGGAAAAATATGAGCAGGAGAGAGACCCACATAACCGTGATCTTGTTTTTGATCGGATATTGCAAGCCGTGATGTTGCAGTGCCGCCGAGAAGAACTGGAGTTATATAGGCTTTATGCTACCGATGCTGAATTTAAATCCTCTTTGTCGAGGGGTATGCAGAGCTTGGTGGCACAACGGATATATAAACAACCCCGACAAATTACAGGATACAGCTATGACTACTAAAGATAAGCCACGTTATGATTTTTTTGCTTTTCTGGCACGGATGCAATACATCAACCGCTGGGGGTTGATGCGCAATACGCAGCCGGAAAATATCAAGGAGCATTCGCTGGATGTTGCCATGCTTGCCCATGCCCTTGCTGTTATTCGCAATACCTATTTTGAGGGCAGGCTTGATCCCGGTCAGGCGGCTTTGTATGCAATTTTTCATGATGCCAGCGAGGTGTTTACCGGAGATATGCCAACTCCGGTAAAGTATTTTAATTCTGATTTCAAGAAATCATTTAACCAGCTTGAAGACCGTGCCCGCCGCAAGTTGCTGGCAATGTTGCCGCCCGAGCTTGCTTTGGTGTATGAGCAGCTTTTTTTCTTTGAGGAAAAAGATGAGCAATACTATCCGCTGGTAAAGGCGGCTGATAAAATAGCCGCCCTGATTAAATGTATTGAAGAGGAAAAGTCGGGGAATCTGGAGTTTAAAAGGGCAGGAAAAGAGCAGCTAGAAAATTTGCGGAAAAATCCGTTGCCGGAAGTAGCTTATTTTCTTGATTATTTTTTGCCAGGTTAC
This sequence comes from Trichlorobacter sp., assembly GCA_034007105.1. GTDB lineage: Bacteria > Desulfobacterota > Desulfuromonadia > Geobacterales > Pseudopelobacteraceae > Trichlorobacter. The sequence continues at coordinate 11,270 of JAVERM010000012.1, read as the reverse complement.
GGTTTGTCACTTGATGAGCTGCACCTTGGTTAAGCAGATTTTGAACAGGCTCCTACCGTTTAACTAAAGGTTCACGCGCCATTCCCATCTCGTCACCACGCTGGCAAAGTTCTGCCAGTGTTATGTTGCCAAAGTAGTCTTCCAGCAGTTTGTTTGCTTCCTGCCACACGGTTTGGGTTATGCAGTTACCCTCAAAGTTGCAATCACTTTTGCGCCTTTTACACTGTTTACCTGTACCGCTGCAATCAACCATTAAAATATCCTGCTCAGTGGCGCTGATTACTTCCAGCAGAGTTATCTCTTCGGCTGGTCGTGCCAGTGCATAGCCGCCATTTGGTCCTCGCTTGCTTTTCAGGAGTCCGGCTTTTTTCAAGCCCTGAAAAATCTGCTCCAGATAGCGGGAAGATATCTGCTGTCTGCGGGAAATATCCTGCACCTGGGCAGATTGCATACCGCAGTTAAATGCCAGATCAAACATTGCCCTTAAACCATAACGGCTTTTAGTGGAAAGTCTCATATTTATTGCGCTCCCTGAAAACAATTGTATTATCACCAGACAGATGCTTATAAGCTTAGGATGTAGCACCATTACTGTCAAGAATAGTTTGTGCAGTTTTGTGTGCGGGTTTTATTTTGATTGTTGATGAAGCAATAAAACAAGCAAAGGATAGATGATATGGAACTGGAACAAGGTCTGGTGCAGGTTTACACAGGTAATGGTAAAGGCAAAACAACTGCCGCGCTTGGTTTGGCTTTGCGGGCAGTGGGACGCGGGCTAAAGGTGTGCATGGTGCAGTTTTTAAAAGGCGGTGGACAGTATGGCGAACATATTGCTGCACAAAAGCTTGCACCATTGCTGACCATTCACCAAACCGGCAGGGATAACTGGATATTTAAGGAAAAACTTGAAGCAGAGGATATAAAAGTAGCAAAGCAAGCCCTGGAGCTTGCCAGAAATGCACTGCTTGGTGGCGAGTATGACCTGGTGATTCTGGATGAGATTAATGGTGCTGTCTGGTTTGGACTTTTGGATGTTACGGATATACTTGAACTTATCAAGTCAAAGCCGCCAAAGGTTGAACTTGTTCTTACAGGGCGCAGGGCAGATGAGCAGGTGATTGCAGCGGCTGATCTGGTGACTGAAATGACAGAGATAAAGCATTATTATCAGCAGGGGGTGCAGGCACGAGTCGGGATTGAAAAGTAGCTTCTGTCCGGAAAGGGTTCTTTTCCCCATCCGATTCGGAAACTGTGCGTTTTGTGATGAGGCTTCATATCTGCAAGAAGTTTGAAAAGCCCTTGTAAATCGTTTTTTATACGTTTACAGGGCTTTTTGTGTTTCGGTAGCAGATTGAAATAGCAAGTGTATGCTGGCGAAGTATAGTTACATAACTTGTGCTGTTTTGTGCTTTACAAATCTTTAAAGTTATTGTTTTATCTCGTTATCTGAAAATGTAGAACAGTTTTACACCTAACTGGATAGGCTGAAAGGGGTATACACAAGATGGCAACCCAAACACTTGATTGCGTAGGTATGAAATGTCCGCAACCAACCTTAAAACTGACCGTTACTGCTACAAAAATGAAATCTGGTGACCAACTGGAAGTACTTGCTGATTGCTCCACCTTTGAAAAAGATATCCGTGACTGGTGCCTGCGCTCCAAAAAAACATTGCTCTGGATACGTGATGAAGGCAACAACTGCAAGCGTGCCCTGATTAAATTCTGATCGATTCCCGCCAGTAAGTTGCGGGTTAAGACCGGGGTTTGTTTTTCCATAACCTCACCTTTCCGGTTCTGGAATCAGTTCTTGCGGAGAAATCAGATGCCTCCAGTTCTACTATCCAAACTGTTAAAGAAAAGGCAGCTTGCTGCTTTGGTTGCTGATCTGGCTGCGGCGTTGGCTTGCCCGCTTGCAATTCTGGATGCTGAAGAGAATCTGCTGCAATCATTTGCAGTTAGTGATGCCCTGCCTTTAAAGCGTTTTACGGTTAGTCTGCAAGGCACACAGCTTGGCTGGGTCTGCGGTGATGACAAAGCCAGGGTGCTGGCTGCCATATTGGGTTACCACGCAGAGCTTGAGCTGGAAAGAAGAGAGCTTGGTGCAGAAACCTTGCACAAATACAAAGAGATAGCACTGCTTTACAGCATGGCTGAACATGTGCCGTCCTGTGCTGAAACAGAAGAAATTATTGAGCGTCTGATTGAGTCACTGCATCAGGTAATTACCTTTGATACCGTAACCGTACTGCTGTTTGATCATGAAAATGAAATCCTTAAAGTAAGTGCCTCGGATGATGAAAACTTCCCTGTGGGTTCAAAAATAATGCCAACAGGCATTATGGAAACTGTCTGGCATTCCGGCAAAGGTGAGCTGGTGAATGACTTACCCCAGGATCCACGTTTTACAGAGCTGAAAACCCCCGCCTATTCTTTAATCTGCACCCCTTTGCGCTCCAAAGAAACCATGACCGGACTTATCCGGATAAGCAGCCGGCAAACCCTGGATTATACTGCCGAAGACCTGAAGCTTTTAACCACACTGTCCACACAAGCTGCTGTACAGGTTGAAAACGCCACCTTGTACCGTCAGTTAAAAGACTCTTTTTACACAATGGTCTACACCCTGGCTGAAACAATAGAGATGCGGGATCCGTACACAGGCAACCATACCAAGCGGGTAACGGAATACAGCCTTGCCATTGGGCGGGTGTTAAAACTTTCTGAGTACCAGTTAAACAGGCTTGAGCTTTCGGCAGTGCTGCATGATGTGGGTAAAATCGGTGTGCCGGATACAGTACTTTTAAAGCAAGGTCCACTTGATGATGACGAGTTTCACCAGATCAAGCAGCATACACGTTATGGCGAAGAGATTTTGCACAGGATTCCCCAGCTTTACGACATTATCCCCGGGGTAAAAAGCCACCATGAACGCTTTGATGGTCGCGGTTATCCTGAAGGCTTGCAGGGCGATGAAATTGACATCAAGGCGCGTATCATAGCTGTTGCCGATACCTTTGATGCCATGACCACTGATCGCCCGTACCGGCGTGGTTTTCCCTTTGAAGAAGCCTATGAGGAGCTGCGTAAAAATGCCGGTACCCAGTTTGATCCTGCAATAGTTGATGCTTTTTTCGAGATAGATGTGATGGAGGCGTATTTTGCAGCACGCACAAAGTCTGATTATGCCACGGTTTTAAAATAATGATTAGTCACTGATTAACACTGTGTTTCCGTGATTTTAGAGGTTAAAAATGTCCAAAATCCTGATTGTTGATGACGAACCCCACATCAGATACCTGCTTGAGCTTACTCTGGAAGAGCTGGAAGATGACGGCGCAGAGCTTCTTTTTGCAGAAAACGGGGCGATTGCCCTTGAAATCATCCGTGCTGAACAGCCACAGCTTGTGCTTCTGGATGTGATGATGCCGGAAATGGATGGCTTTACTGTCTGCGATACAGTTAAAAATGAGCTGGCAATGAAAGATATCTACATTGTGCTGCTTACTGCAAAAGGACAGGAGCTTGACCGTAATAAAGGAGAAGCAGCCGGTGCTGATCTTTATATGACCAAACCGTTTAATCCGGACGATGTACTGGAACTGGCGAGAAAAATACTCAACATCTGACTTTACTTGCAAAAAGGACGTGCATTATGGGCAGTCACAAAACCTGCATACTTGTAGTTGATGATGATGCCTTTGTACGTGAGATACTTGCCTCAATACTTGAAGCTGACGACTATCAGGTGTTAACCGCTGAAAACGGTGTGCAGGCACTGGAAATCTGCCGCAGCCATGATGAAATAGACCTGATTGTTTCAGATGTGAATATGCCGGAGATGGACGGCATAACCCTGATAAAAACCCTGCGGGAGCAGCAGCTTGATCTGCCGGTGATTATGGTAACCAGTGTAAGCAGCATTTCCGTTGCAGTGGATGCCTTAAGCAGCGGTGCCATTGATTATGTGCTTAAAGATGAAGGTATTCAGGAAACCATAACCATTACAGTGCGCCGCGCCCTTGAAAAACATCAGTTAAAAAAACAAAATACCCAACTGCTTTCTGATCTTGCTGCCAAAACATCCGAGCAGCAGCAAACCCTTTCCTACCTTACGGCAATTATCAACAACATGCCTGACGGTCTGCTGGTAAGTAACTCCTCTTCAGTTATCACTCTTGCCAACCCAGCCATTGCCCAGATGCTGGGTATGCCGATGGACAGCCTGATCGGGCAGAACTGCTGCCAAACCCTTAAAAATATTTTCCCGTTTATGGATGGAACTTGCTGCGAGCATAAACAGCTGTCAACACAGGTTACTGTTCAGCTTGCAAATGGCAGAATCGGCTCGGCAATAGGCGCACCAGTGGGCAAAGTTACGGATACTGCCAATAACGAGGAGGAGTTTGCCGGTAATCTGGTAATTGTCAGGGATGTAACCGCCGAGCGTGAGCTGGATAAAATGAAAGATGACTTTATCTCCACTGTTTCCCACGAGCTGCGTACACCCCTTACCTCTGTGCTTGGCTTTACCAAAATCATTCGCAAAAAACTTGAAGATATTGTTTTCCCGCAACTTCCCACAGATGAGCCAAAGGTTGCCAAGGCTGTTCGCCAGATATCTGAAAGCACTCAGGTTATTATTTCTGAAGGCGAGCGTCTTACAGACCTGATCAACGATCTGCTGGATCTGTCTAAAATGGAAGCAGGCAAAACAAGCTGGAAGATGGCTGAAGCAAAAATTGAAGATCTGATAAGTCGTGCCATTAACTCAACTGCCGCGCTGTTTGAACAAAAAGGGCTTTTGCTTTCCAGCGAGGTGAGTAAAGACCTGCCATTACTTGATTGTGATGCAGACAGGATTCACCAGGTGCTGCTTAACCTGCTTTCCAATGCTCTTAAGTTTACGGACCAAGGCTCGGTAATTGTCAGGGTAATGGCTGAAAGTGACGGTTTTATCCGCTTTGAAATTGAAGATACCGGTATTGGAATTGATGAGGCAGAGCTTCCGCTTATTTTTGAAAAATTCAAGCAAAGTGGTAATACCATGACCAACCGCCCCAAAGGTACAGGTCTTGGTCTGGCCATCAGTCGCCAGATTGTTGAATATCACAATGGTTACATAGGTGTTGTTCCTGCTGCTGCTGGTTCGATTTTTTATTTCAGGCTGCCGGTGGGCAGTAATGACGGACATTATCTTGAATAAATGGACGGGTTAAACCATGACCGCAAAAAGCGAAAAAATAGTTGAAATCATCAAAAAAACCCAGGGTCTGAAAGATGTTGTGGATGTGGATCAGGAAACTGTCAAAGTCGTGATTTTCAGACTTTCAAAAAACTGTTTTGCGTTTTACGGCAAAGATGTAAAAGAGATTATCGGTCAGTATCAGCTTTCATGGGTACCAGGTCTGCCCGGCTACCTGCCAGGTTTACTTAATATCCGTGGCGAGATTGAATCAGCAATAAGCCTGCAATATCTTCTGGAAGGTGCTGAAGCTGCATCCGGTGGCATGGTGGTGATGGTTGCCAATGAAAAGTTTCGCACTGGTGTGATTGTGGATGAGGTTTGTGATGTGACAGATATTCCGTTTCAAAGCATTGTTTTGCCCCTGACAACCTTGCAGGGGATGACCAATGAACTTGTCTCCCACGGATTTAATCACAAGGGCGAGCAGGTTTTGTTGTTGGACCTGGAAAAACTGGAGTCAAAGGTCAGGCTATGACCAGCCTTGAAATCACCAGCATCAAACTGTTGTTTTTCTCCATGGCAGGGGTCTCTTTTGCGGTGGATGCCGAACAGGTTGAAAGCATGGCTGCCTGCAAACCTGATCTTGATGATGATGTTTTATTGGTACACCGCCTGCTGGGTTTTGAGGGGCTGGTCGCTGATTATCAAAACCCTGTTATTATAAAATTAAAGCCGCAGGATACAGATTGCCACCGGCTGCTGATTGATGGTCTGGAAATGATCAGTGAACATAACATCAGCAACATATCGCCCATTCCCGAGCTGCTTGCTCCATTTTTGCAAAAGCGGGGTATCTGGGGAGTTTTAAAATGTGAAAACCGCTTGAGTTTACTGGTGGATTTTTGCCGGACAGGACAGTCATCGTGTCAGTAGTTGCAGGGCTTGTTTTTAGATTCTGCAACTGCGCTGCGCTTTGTGCAGAATGACATTTGTTTGGTTTTGAATAAAGCGTCAGATTTGTCATCCTGCGCATAGTCGCAGGATCTTAGATTGTACAAAGGAGAACGCCCCATGAAGTTCACCAGAAAAATGATTTTGGTAGATATCGCTGCCATAATTGTAACCATTGCGATTTTTGCAGCCTTTACTTTCAGCAAGATGCAAAGCCTGCTGAAAGATCAGGCTGTTGCCGAACAGCAGCGTATCATCAAGGTGTTTTTTGAGCTGCTGGAAGAAAAAGGCAAAGGTTTTCATGAAGAAAACGGGAAGCTTTATGTTGGTAACTACCTGTTAAACAACAATTATGAACTGCCTGATAAAATGCAGCACCTTTATGGTGTAACTGCCACAATTTTTCAGGGAGATACCCGCGTTTCCACCAATATTTTAAAGCAGGATGGCAGCCGTGCCATAGACACCAAAATGCTGGGCAGTGCCTTTGAAGCTGTTTTCAAAAACGGTTCACCCTACTACGGACAGGCTGATATTCTGGGAGTACCCTATTTTACTGCCTATAATCCGCTTCTGGATGATAACGGCAAGGTTTTGGGTGCGATTTATGTTGGTGTCAAAAAATCCGAGTTTTTTGCCAATTACCGTCAGATGCAGTTTACGGTCATCTGCCTGGCTTTGGTTCTGGCAACACTGTTTGCAGTTATCCGCTTCTGGATGATGCGCAAGATTATGGATCCGGTAATCAACGGTATTTTAGTTATGTCAGATAAAATAAGTACCCATTCGAATGCAATTGTTGACGCTATTTCACAACATGCCGGTTTTACCACCCAGCTTTCCAGCTCGGTAATTGAAATATCTTCAACAATGGAAGAGTTCAGCTCAACTGCCAGCCAGATAGCCATACATAGCCAGTCTGTTGTGGAAAGAGCTGATAAAACCCTTGATGACACCAAGGTTGGTGCCAGTGAAGTGGAGAACCTGACCTTCAAGATTATGGATATCAGCTCCACAATCCAGACCAATCTGGATGAAATAGTGGAACTTGGCAAAAAATCCAAGGAAATCAACAAAGTAATGGAAATTATTAACAATATTGCCAATCAGACCAGACTTATCGCCTTTAACGCTGCCCTTGAGGCAGCCAGCGCAGGTGAGGCAGGAAAACGGTTTGGGGTGGTGGCTGTGGAGATACGCCGCCTGGCAGACAGCGTTGTTGAATCAACCGCTGAAATTGAAGGACGCATTGCCGAAATACTGGATACAGTCAACCGTCTGGTTATGTCATCGGAAAAAAGTTCGGAGCTTATTCAGGAAGGTCAGGAATACGCTTCCCACACAGTTGCCATGCTTATTGACAGTGTGGACGGTGTGGAAGAAACAACCAGTGCAGCCAGGCAGATTTCCCTTTCCACACAGCAGCAACAACTTGCCAGCAATCAGGTGGTTATTGCCTTGCGGGAGATTGAGCAAGGGGTGCGTTTTTCCAGTGAGTCTGTGCAAAAAGCAGGTGGTGCAGTCAGGGAGCTGGCAGGTTTTGCAAGCCAGTTGCGGGTTTTGATGAGCAAATTCAAGGCTGATAAAGATGATTTGCTTCCGGAAAAAGGCACAGGTGAGCAGGAGATATGATTACCAGGCAAAAGATAAGGGTGCTGGTGGCTGATGACAGCGGTTTTGTGCGTGAACTGATCCGTGAAATGCTTGCCGATGAGCCGGATATCCAGATTGTTGGTGAAGCCTGCAACGGGCAGGATGCCGTGGAGAAAACCGCAGCACTGAAACCGGATATAGTCACCATGGATATTGAAATGCCGGTTTTGGGTGGACTTGAAGCTATAGAAAAAATCATGGTCACAAATCCGGTGCCGATTCTGGTGATTACTGCCCTTACCGGCGTGCGCACTGCCTTTGCCGCTGTTTCAAAAGGCGCGCTGGATGTTATTGAAAAGCCTGATATAAGCCAGGAAAGCTCAAAACTGCTGGTCACCAAAATACGCAAACTGTCAAAGGTGGATATAAACGCCCATCTGGCATCCAGGGGCAAAACAGCTGTTGCAAATGGTGCAGCTCGGGCAAGTGGCTCTGGTCTGTCTGTGGAGCATAAACATGATTTGATCGCCATTGCTGCTTCCACCGGCGGTCCCCAGGCAATCTATTCAATTTTGTCCGGTTTACCTGCAGATTTGCCCAACTCCATACTTATTACCCAGCATATTGCCGCTGGTTTTACCAAAGGGATGGTTGACTGGCTGGCAGAAGGAACAAAGCTTAAGGTAAAGACCGCTGCCAGCGGTGATCTTGTGCAGCCTGGTCATGTTTATGTAAACCCTGCCGAAAACTCCATGACCCTTGTGGGCAAGAACCTGCTGCTTGGCACACATCCTGTAAACACTGTATTTCGTCCCTGCTGCAACACCATGCTTAATTCTGTCGCACGGCACTGTGGCAAAAATGCCATTGGTATCATCCTTAGTGGCATGGGTAATGACGGTGTTGACGGGATAGGGGCAATAAAATCAGCCGGAGGAATTACCATAGCCCAAAGTTCTGCCAGCTCGGTAATCCACGGTATGAACAAACTGGCTGTGGATAAAGGATATGTAAAGCAGGTGCTGTCACCACCGGAAATAGCTGCAATGATTGCAGATTTGGCAAATAAGCGCGGGTAGTTATTATCATGAAACGTGCCATTTTCGATAAACAGTTGTTACAGCCGTTTCAGGAGCTGATTACAGAGGGTTGCGGTTTTGATTTTGGCAGTGAGAGAACAAAGGCTCTGGAAAACGCACTGCACAAGCGGATGCAGCAGCAAAACATTACAGATTTACCCGCCTACCTGCAAAAGGTCAGGCAGCAGGCAGATGAGCTGACCGCTTTGATAGAGCTTTTAACTGTAAATGAAACCTACTTCATGCGAGAACCAAACCATCTGCACCTTCTGGCAGAAAAACTGATACCTGAACTGCTTGCCCGCAATCCTTTAAGGAAGTTACAGATAATGTGTGCCGGATGCTCCACCGGTGAAGAAGCCTACTCCATGGCAATGCTTTTGCAGGAACATTTTGGCAAAGAAGCCGGGCGGCTTTTTGGTATTACAGGCGTTGATATTGATAGCAGTGTTCTGGCAGCAGCCAGTGATGGTGTTTATTGCAAACATTCCTTCAGGGCATTGGATGCCGATCTGTTGCAGCGGTATTTTGAGGCAGAAAACGATTATGAATACCGCATAAATCCGGAAATCAAAAAGCAGGTAAAGTTTTTAAAAGCAAATCTGCTGCATCCGTTTAATAACGGGGATATTGGTCTGATGGACCTGATTTTGTACCGCAATGTTTCCATCTATTTTGCAGAAGTAGTGCAAAAACGCATATTTACAAACCTTGCTGACCAGCTGCATGATGGCGGAATCCTGATGGTTGGTGCAACTGAAACCCTGCACCATGATTTTGGAATTTTATCCTTAAAAGAGCGGGACAGCCTGTTTTTCTTTGAAAAGCCGCTGACACGTATTTACGTTGATCGCCGTAATTTGCAGCGTAATCCGCAGCAGCCTGACCTCCATAAAAAGGAGCCACAAAACACCAGTAAAACCGGTGTTACAGGTGCTGAGACAAAAGTAAAAGCTGTGGCTGACCGACAAAAAACAGCAGCAGCAAAAACAGTTGACCTGCGTTTACTTTTTGACAGGGCACTGGAGTTGGCAAGAAGCGGCAATAGTGAAAAAGCGGTTACCCTGCTGGATGAAATAACAAGAATTGACAGCAGTTTTACCAAGGCTGATCTGCTAAAGGCGGTGCTTTTGCTGGATAGTGCAGATTACGAAAAAGCGCGTCTTATCTGTAACCGGCTTTGCCAGCAGGAACCTTTTTGCCGCGAAGCGTACCTGATTCTGGGTATTATTGGTCGTCAGGATGGTAATGACGAGCTTGCCTATAAACGTTTTCGCGAAGCACTTTACATTGATCCGCAATGCTGGCTGGCACATTTTTACATAGCTGAAATCCTTTACAATGACCGGCAGCTGCAACATGCAGCACGAAACTACAGAAATACTGTTGAAATTCTTGGAAACAAACAGTTGGCTGAACCGGAACACTGCTTTTTTCCGCTGTCTTTTGATGCAAGGCAGTTCATGGAAATCTGCAAGCACAAGCTTTCACTAATCAAGGAGCTGGCATAAAGCTATGGCTTTTGATCATTCCAAATTCCTGATCCGTTTTGTTGAAGAAGCCCGCGAGCATTGTCTGCGCATCGGCGAAGGGCTGTTAAATCTTGAAACAAATCCTGAGGATGCCGAGCTTGTTAATGCACTGTTTCGCTCTGCCCACACCATAAAAGGTTCTTCGCGGATGATGAAACTAAGCGGAGTTACCGAACTTGCCCACCGGATGGAAGATATTCTGGACAGTGCCAGAAGTGGTCAGTTGAGCATAGCTGATGTTTCCGCTGATCTGCTGTTTAGTGCCAACAAAGCTTTGCAAGGGATGCTGGATCAGATTTGTGCTGGCAACAAAAATCCGGAAACCCCTGAAGAACTATGTGCCCAAATGGTGGCTTTGCTGGAAAACCAGGGGCAGCCAGAAATGCAATCACTGCAACAATCACCAAAGCCGTCTGCCGCAGAAACATCTCCAGAACCTCCAGCCACCAAAACATCAGCAGAAACTGTGGTTACAGAAATAGCACAGCAGCAGATAACAACAGCAAAAGAGCCGCAAGCGGTTGTAAAAAAAGAAGCATCTGACTATCTGCGGATAAAGGCGCAAAAAATAGACGAACTGATCGGTTTGATGGGCGAAATCGTTTCCGAGCACAGCCGTTTTAAAAAGCAGGTTTCCCGCTGGGATGAGTTTTTGCGCAAGCAATCAAAATACCAGCAAACTGTTGTAGGGGTGATGAACCGTCTGCAAGCTGATCAGGAAGATACCTTTATTTTGCAGCAGGCTGGTGTGGAGCTTCAAGAGTTTGTAAAAGCAACTGTGCGCGAGCTTAAAGGTACGGTTTTACTGCAAAATCATCTGATTGACGATCTTCAGCAAACTTCGCTGGAAATGCGGATGCTGCCTTTAACCACTATTTTTGAGCCTTTGCGCCACACCGTGCGGGAGCTGGCGCAGGAGTTTGGAAA
>JAVERM010000139.1:0-4391 GCA_034007105.1 Trichlorobacter sp. | reverse complement strand
TTGCCATAAGATTTTTGATTCTGGTTCCTTGTGAAGGGCGGTAAACCGGATCCTCCAGCATACCGACCTTTTGTACAATACGGATTGTATCGGTGGGCAGCACAAAAAGACCTGTTTTCTCAACCAGATTCAGTTCTGGTCTTGCTGCTTCAATCAGAAACAGCAGATTGTAAGAGCAGTTTTCATCCAGAAAATAGTAGGAAGAGCCGATTCGGTACAATTCCCAGATATGGGTTACCATCCGCATCACTTCCTCTTCTGAAAGCTTTAGCCTGTACTCCCACATATCCCTGTGCTCCAGGTCGTTATATTCCTTTACCTTTGTGTAATAAGGTAAAAGTGAAAAGTAGCCGCGATAACCGCCTGTCAGTCCTTTCCAGGCATAGATAAAGCCGTTTGTATCAGTGGTTTCTGCTGCATAGTTTACTGCATGGGAAACAAGCTGACTGCGACCGGAGCCGTCTATCCGGATTAAAGTGTGCCCAAACATGGAGGCTGGACTGTTGATATGTCCAACAGGGAAAACCAGTACAGCAGATTTTGCATCAACTGCTGCCAGAGATTCATCCCGTTCATTACAGGAATGTTCCGGCAAATCTTCTAAATCCAGCTCAAGCCTTGAAGCCAGCCATTCAAGGCGTGCCGGAAAACGGCAGGCACCATTTTCACCATCTGCCTGACCTTGCATAAAAAAGCTGCGCAAAGTTGCTTCAAGCTCGGCCTGTCCATTGGTTCTGCCTTCCGGTGAAGCAAAAAAAGCCGGATCATCAATACGGCTTTCGTATCCACCAGTTAAGGTTTTTGTGTAATGGAGCAGCACCTGCCAGGCGCGTTCTTCGTGCAGTTTTTTGTTGCGCGCTTTCTCAATAAGTCTTGCAACTACATCATGTTCATTGGCAATTGCTGGTACGGTTAGTGCAATCAGGCATGTAATGGTAAATAGCAGGCAAAAAAGCTTATGATTTACAGGCAGGTGCATTACAGGATTATCCTTGTGGGGTAATAAAAAAGGTACACAGATTTATCTGTGTACCTTTTTTGTAATCATGAAACCAGGCTGTTTAGTTCAGTGCTACTGCCACGGTGTTGTCAATAACTTCAGCCATTACTACGTTTTCTGAAGTAAAGATTTTGTCAAAGTTTGCCTGCAATTTGTTGTTAAAAGCCTGCTGCTCTGCCGGAACAACGCCAAGCAGTTCGGCAAATGTATCCAGGGTTTCACCTTTGCCAATCGCAATATCTTTTGCCAGGTTATCCATATTGGTCTGAACAAAGTTAATCAGCTGCTCGTTCTGCACAAAGTTTTTTGGCTGTGAACACTCGGAAGTGCCGGAAGAAAGACCAAAAGTCTGGCTGCCGGAAGTGCCGTTAGTTGTAGCCTGGAAAGATTGGAAAAGAATGGAGCTGTCAGCCTTGTTCTCCCAAAGCATGGTGCCAAGTCCGCAACCAACGTTATTACGGGCATTGCCAGCTGCAAAAGCTGCTGATGCCATTGCCAAGGTTACTACACAGGTTAACACAAGTTTTTTCATCTGTTTTTCCTCCGGATAGGGAATGTTTAGTTTCTACGTTACAAGAATACTATGTATCAAATATCCGTGCCACAAAAAACAGTTCTGACTGATCCGGTATTCAGGCAAAAGCCGTTATATCAACAGCTGTTTTTGCAATTAACAGACTTTAACAAACTTGCATACATACTGCTGCTATGGCAATATTCCCTGATGTAAAAGCGCAAAAACTTTAGATAGAACGGCTGTGCAAATCTGTTTTGCGCCAATAAAAGCAAAGGAGGCAACAATGGGTAAAAAAATAGGTGTTGTGCTTGCAGGTTGTGGTGTGCGGGATGGTAGTGAAGCGCAGGAAGCGGTCTGCACCCTGCTGGCTATTGAGCAAGCTGGCGCAGAGGCTATCTGTATGGCTCCGGATATTGAGCTGGCTGAAGTAAATCATTGCACCATGGAGGCTACAGGTGCCAAGCGTAACGTGCTGGTGGAGTCTGCTCGCATAGCGCGTGGTAATATTAAAGATATTGCCCAGGTAAAAGCTGCTGATGTCGATGCGCTGGTCTTTCCAGGCGGTTTTGGTGCTGCCCTTAATCTGTGTAACTTTGCCCAAAACGGAGCTGCTGCCTCTGCCAACAGCGAGGTAAGCCGCCTGATTAAAGAGGTACATGCAGCCAAAAAACCGATCGGAGCCATCTGCATAGCTCCTGCCCTGATCGCTGTTGTGCTTGGCAAGGATGCTGCCCCGACATTAACAATCGGAACCGATGCAGCCACTGCTGCCGAAATCGAAAAAACCGGCGCAAAACATCAGGACTGCCAGGCAACTGATATTGTTATTGATCAGACCAATAAAATTGTCAGCACCCCTGCCTACATGCTGGCAGGCAATCTTGCAGATACCTGTGCAGGCATCAGTAAATGTGTAAAAGCTGTGGTTGATATGGCGTAAGGCAGATAGCCAATTTCACTTACTTGAAAAGGGCGGGGTGGTTTGTTGCATACCATGCTCCGCCCTTTTTTCCTTGTCTTGAATTGCGTAAACTACAGTTCGGATGTGCAATGAGGGCACCTTACAGCCTCCATATGCAGCTCGGATTTGCAAAACGGGCAGGTGCGGGCTGGCGGTGCTTCCGGCTCCGGGGCAGCAGGTGCTTCGGCAGCACGTATTCTGTTGACAGTTCTGACAAGCATGAAAATCACCAATGCCATAATCAGAAAATCAAGGGATGTGTTTATAAAGGTACCATAATTGATGGTTGCTGCGCCTGCTTCCTTTGCAGCTGCCAATGTCGGGTAATCAGTGCCCGAAAGATTGATATACAGGTTGTTAAAATCAACTTTGCCCATAAAAAGGCCTATTACTGGCATAATCAGGTCATTAACTGCTGAATCAACAATTTTGCCGAAAGCAGCCCCAATAATCACACCAACAGCCAAGTCCATTACATTGCCTTGCATTACAAAGGTTTTAAACTCTTTAAACATCTGTTCCTCCTGCCAGGTAGTATAATTTATTTGTTGCAGGATATAATAAATACACCTGCATCATCAAGCTTTACCCTGTCTCCATCATATAATTTACGACCACGTTTGGTTTCTGGCTGTCCGTTTACCTGCACATAACCGTTTTGAATAAGCTGTTTTGCCTCTCCTCCGCTCATTACCAGATCGGCAAGTTTTAGAAAACTATCCAGCTTGATTGCATCATCTTTAATTTCAAACCTGGTTTCTGTCATATCAATTCCTTGATTTGTAATAGTTGTTTTAAGTAGTTTATTTTACTGATTTAGTTTATGATTTTTGTCAAAAAAAGTATAAAACCATGTTGTTGTAGTATTGGCTTTAATGCTAATGTTTTACTTCAACCCCAAAACAGAAAAGGAGAAATACATTATGGAAACAATGACTGCCATTAAAACCAGACAAAGTGTACGCAAATTTACTGATAAACCTGTTGAGCAGGCAAAGCTTGAAAATGTACTGGAAGCTTTTCGCATTGCCCCCACCTGGGCTAATCTGCAATGTTGCAGCCTGGTGGTGGTAACAGACCAGGATGCCCGTGAAAAACTGAGCGAACTTGCATGTATGGAATCCTACTTTTCACCGCTTGGTTATAAGGCAAATCCGGCGCAAAAGGGCATTGCCCAGGCTCCGGTGGTGCTAGTTGCCTGTGCAAACCCCGAGAAATCCGGTAGCCTGCATGATCAGCCATATTATATGACTGACCTTGGTATTGCAGCACAAAACCTGATGCTTGCTGCCCATGACCAAGGGCTTGGCACGGTTTTTGTCGGTGTGTACGATGAGTCGGAGGTGAAAAAACTGCTTGGTATTCCGGCAGAGATAAAGGTAGTGGGCATTTTCCCGCTGGGATATGCTGATGCCGAGCTGAAAGGCGGACCAAAACGTAAGCCGCTGGAAGAAGTTGTACATTATGGAAGCTGGTAGACGGCAAAAAAAATAAGCTGCTGCCATTTTTGCGCAGTTGCAGGATTTCCGGATTCTGCAACTGCGCTATAGTTTGTATAAAAATCTTCCACCACAAATGATACTTTAAAGTTCTGTTAGTGCTTTCTGTCCTTTCCTACCTACAAAACCACTGCACGCCCAATCAACCTGGGAAAACATCCCCCTTAAAACAGCAATCTCCCTGCTATCCAGCCCGGAGCGAAATATTATCCGTCGCATGGTGCGCATAATATGTTCCGGGTTTTGTGCATTTAAAAAGCCGATGGATGAGAGGGTCTGCTGCATATGTGCAAATAGTGGTTCCAGATCTCCTGCTGGTGCAGGTTGTCTCTGGTTTTCTTCCTGCTGACTGCTGTTTTGTCTTGTAAACATTTCATAACCAAACAGCAGTACAGATTGGGCAAGGTTAAGGGA
>JAVERM010000138.1:0-4412 GCA_034007105.1 Trichlorobacter sp. | reverse complement strand
GCTGCTGGAGGCATCAATGAAAAGCAATACTCTGCTTTTTGCCAATAGCATCAGCAAAACTTTCAGCCTGAAAGATAGCCTGGGTAAAAAATCTGTATTAACCGCTGTTGATCAGGTGAGTCTGGAGTTACAAGCTGGTGAGACATTAGGTGTTGCCGGTGAATCAGGCTGTGGTAAATCAACCCTTGCCAGAATGATGGCAGGATTACTTGAGCCGGACAGTGGGACAGTGGAATATGCAGGTACTGTAATCAGTAAACTGGATAAAGATGGCAGCAGACAGTTTCGCCGCAAAGTGCAGATGGTGTTTCAGGATCCCTTTTCCTCCCTTAATCCGCGTCTGCGTATAGGTGATGCCATTGCCGAGCCGATGCTTATCCATAACCTGGTCAGCAGGGCAGAATTGCGTCAGGCTGCTGTTGACCTGATGGAACAGACTGGCCTTGCTGCTGATCAGTATGACCGCTTTCCCCATCAGTTTTCCGGAGGGCAAAGACAACGGATCGGTATTGCCCGTGCCCTGGCAGCCAGACCGGATATTTTGCTTGCCGATGAACCGGTTTCCTCCCTTGATATCTCCATCCAGGCGCAGATTATCAACCTTTTGCAGGATTTAAAAAACCGGCACAACCTGACCATGATGGTGATCAGCCATGATCTTTCTGTACTGCGTCATATAAGTGACCGGATTGCCGTTATGTACCTTGGCACTATTGTTGAACTTGCCACTGCTGCACGGTTGTTTGAAAACAGCCTGCACCCCTATACCCGCCTGCTTTTTTCAGCAATTCCCCGTATCCATGGCAATAAAAAAAGCGAACCACAGTCTGCTGTCTGCGATCCGCCTGCCATGGCTGCTTTACCTGTTGGCTGTCGTTTTCAAGCCCGCTGCCCGCTGGCAACTGATCTCTGCCGGCAAGAATCTCCTTTGTTGACTAAAAAATCAGATGGACATTATGTTGCCTGCCATCTGGCACACTAACAAAGCTTTTGACACAAATTGCACAAATTTAAAAAACGTTATTCTTCTTATGTTTGCTTTTATTCGTGTTGATTTGTGTAATTCGTGGCTACTGATTTTCCGGCAGCCATATTTTAATTGTTTCCAATAACCTGGCAAAATCAATCGGTTTGGCAAGGTGTTCATCCATGCCGGCTTCAAGGCAGCGTTCCCTATCTTCATTCATGGCATTGGCAGTAATGGCAATTACAGGCAGGGTATGGTTACGCACTTCAGATGACAGATCACGGATAATGGCAGTTGCCTCATATCCATTCATCACCGGCATCATGCAGTCCATCAGCACCAGGTCATAATCATTTCGGGACAGGGCAGCTATTGCTTCCACTCCATTATTGGCAATATCCACCCGATAACCGGAGCGTTCCAGTACAGATTTGGTAACCCGCTGGTTTACCGGTTCATCTTCAGCCAGAAGTAATCTGTAGCTGGTTGCAGCCGATGCTGTAGCTGCCTTTTGTTTGCCATCATTGGCAGCACCTTGATTACCTGCTGCTTCCACACCTTTTTCCAGGGTTACCTTAAAGCAGAAGCGAGAGCCTTTACCCTCGGTGCTTTCCACAGAGATGGTACCGTTCATCAGGTTTGCCAGCTGTTTGCAGATGGTAAGACCAAGACCGCTGCCGCCGTAAATGCGGGTAGTGGAGCTGTCAGCCTGTGTAAAGGAGTCAAAAATCATCTGCAACTTGTCATCCGGTATACCGATGCCAGTATCAGATACCGATATTGCAAGGGTTACGGTTTTACTGTCCTCTTTTTGATTTTTAATATGCAGCTTTACATGACCATGCGATGTGAATTTTATTGCATTGCCCAGCAGGTTAAACAGAATCTGCCGTAACCTGCCTGCATCACCTTTTAAAACAGCAGGTACATCATGGGCTACAGTAACATCAAGGCAGATACCCTTGGCGCGGGAACTAAGGGACAGTAATCCGAAAAGGCTGCTTACCAATGCCCTGATTTCAAAATCGGCATTGTTAAGCACCATTCTGCCTGCTTCAATCCGCGAAATATCGAGGATATCATCAAGAAGTTGTACAAGGCTGCGTCCGGAGCTGATGGCGCAATTAACCAGTTCTTGCTGTTCTTCAGAAAGCTCTGAATCAGACAAAAGCTGTAAGGCACCCAGTACTCCATTCATGGGAGTGCGTATTTCATGGCTCATGTTTGCCAGAAAACGGCTTTTTGTCTGATTGGCTGTCTCTGCTTCTTCTTTTGCCTGCTTTAATAGCTGTTGTGCATATTCATACTCGCCAATCTGCACACGCAGCATCTCTTCTGTTGCCTGCAAATCTTCATTTTGCCGCAAAAGCTGGGTGGTTTTGTCATCAACCAGTTTTTGCAATTGTGTACGGTGCTGCTCAAGCTCTTTGCGCTGATGATAAAGCTCTGCAAATATCCGCACCTTGCTCTTTAAAAAAGCTGGCTCAATCGGTTTGGTCAGGTAGTCAACAGCACCGGCATCATATCCTTTAAATAAAAAACGGCTTTCTTTCATGCCAGCAGTTACAAAAATAATCGGAATATGGCGGGTTTTAGGGTTAAGGCGCATCAGTTCAGCGGTTTCAAAACCATCCATGCCAGGCATCTGCACATCCAGCAATACCAGGGCAAAATCATGTTTAAGGGTAAGCCGCAAGGCTTCATTACCAGAATCCGCACAGATCAGCTCATAATCCTGTTCACTTAGCAGCTCGGAAAGAGACAGCAGATTTTCCGGTCTGTCATCAACCAGTAAAATAGGTACCATGTTTAAGTGGTCTAAAGACAAAGCTGCTGTACTATCCATTTTCCCTCCGTGTCAGCCTGACCAGTAGTTGCGGGATTTGTGCCAGCTTCAAGAGATAGTCTGGTTCTGTAATCTGCAAGGCTGCCTTTGGCATACTGTCTGTGTGGGCATCAAGGGGATTCTGTATGATGGTCAGCCCGTTACATTTTTTTATTGTTGCCAGACCGCTTGCACCATCTTTACCTGCTCCGGTAAGGATAATTCCGATAACTTCTGCACCAAATGCCGTGGCTGCTGATTCAAAAAGCAGATCAATGGCAGGGCGGGCAAAGTTTACCGGTGGATCAATTGCAAGGTTAAGGGTGCTTTTACTGTCCACCAGCAGATGGTAGTTGGCAGGAGCCAGGTAGACGGTTCCTGCAATTGCAGTTTCCATATCATCGGCTTCTTTTACTTTAATCTGGCAGTAACTATTTAGCAGGGTTGCCAGTCCGTCATCAGCAACAGGTGATATATGTGCAACCACCAGGACAGGCACCGGAAAATCAGCCGGCAATGCACCTAAAAGCTGCCTTAGTGCAACTACGCCGCCTGCTGAAACGCCGATTACCACCAGCCTGCATTTTCTGATATCCGGTTTCATACTTTCTCGTAAAGCTTTTGATATATCTGCATACGGGGTACCAGTAGCTGGTAACCACCGGCAATGGAACGATTAACAAGGGTTTCCTTGGTGCCCAGGCAGAGAAAACCCCCTGGCATCAGGCAGCTGTCAAAAAGCTCAAGTACCCGTTCTTTCAGCTGTTCTTTAAAGTAAATCATCACATTGCGGCATAAGATAAGGTTCATATCACCAAAGCCGGCATCGCAGGCAAGGTTATGCTCGGCAAAAACAATGGAGTCACGAAGTTTGCTGCTTAAAATAGCATGATCATAGCGGGCAGTGTAATATTCGGCAAAAGCAGCCTTGCCTCCGGCTGATTGATAGTTTTGGGTAAAACGTTGCAAATCTCCCAGCGGATAAATCCCTTTTCTGGCTTTGCTGATTACTTTCTGGTTAATGTCTGTTGCATAAATCCTGAATCTGCCTGAAAGCCCTTCTTCATGCAGCAAAATAGCCATTGAGTAGGCTTCTTCGCCAGAAGCACAGCCAGCGTGCCATATTTTAACAAAAGGGTAGGTTTTCAGGTAAGAGACCACCTGTTCACGTATGGCTTTGAAAAAAGCAGGGTCACGAAACATTTCGGTTACATTTACCGTAATGCCGCAAAGCAGGCTATCAAACAGATTGCGATCACGCAGGATACGGGATTGTGCTTCCGAGAAAGTTGCAAATTTCGAGGTTTCCAGCCAGTTGGTCAACCTGCGTTGTAATGTTGCTTCAGCATATTGACGGAAATCATAGCCATAAACTTTATGCACAGCCTCAAGCAACAGCTTGCTTTCAAGTATGTTTAACTGCTCTTCAGTCATCATGTTTGCTCAAAATCCTGTTTACTTGAATGTTGCCATGGCAAAGCTGACTGCCACTGCTTCCAGTGCCTGCTGCAGAAATTCCATCTGCCGTTCATCAAAGTTGTTAAAGCTGCCCAGCTCAAGCACACCCAGCAATCTGTCCTGATGCAAAACAGGTAAAACAACTATCTGCAACGGGTCTGC
>JAVERM010000137.1:0-4425 GCA_034007105.1 Trichlorobacter sp. | reverse complement strand
AAAGCTATTAGTTAAATTGTTTAAATTCATCATCAACAATCTGACAGATCGTATGGATAAAAAGGATATGCATTTCCTGTATTCTTGGGGTGTCATCAGAAGGGACTACAAGGTTTATATCGCAAAGTTCATTCATGGCTCCACCATTTCTGCCGGCTAACCCTATGGTTTTACAGCTCATTTTCTTAGCCATTTTTATGGCGTTTATCACATTTTCACTGTTACCACTTGTGCTGATAGCGATCAGTAAATCCCCTTTTTGCGCCAATGCTTCAACTTGCCTGTCAAAAACTCTGTCAAATCCGTAATCATTACCAATGGCAGTTAAAGCACTTGTATCAGTTGTCAGGGCAATGCCTGGCAGCCCTTTACGCTCGGTTTTGTATCTTCCTGTAAGTTCTGCTGCAAAATGCTGTGCATCAGCAGCACTGCCACCGTTTCCGCAGATAAGAACTTTACCACCGCTATTAAAAGTATTAACAACAAGCTTTGCTGCATCCAAAAGCACAGGTTGCATGGTTTCAATTACTTTTAAAATGGTTTGTTGATGTGCTGAAAACTCTTCCAGTATTTTATTTTTCATTTTCCTGTATTTTCCTGATTGTATTGGTCGTACTTTTGCCATCAACAAACTGCACCAGTTTCAACTCTTTAGCGATATCCTGACCAACTACATACTTACCCTCATAGTCTCCACCTTTTACCAGAGTGTGAGGTTGTACAATTTTAATCAGTTCATGCGGTGTTTCTTCATCAAAGATAACTACATAATCAACACTTTCCAAAGATGCCAAGATATAAGCTCTATCCTCCTGGTTGTTGATTGGCCGTTTTTCACCTTTAAGCTTTCTGACACTGCTATCAGAATTTAACCCAAGTATTAATACATCTCCAAAGCTTTTGGCTTCTTCAAGATACTTTACATGTCCTGCATGTAGTATATCAAAACATCCGTTTGTGAATACAATCTTTCTACCTTGTATATGTAGTTTTTGCGACAGTGTTTTGATTTCATCAAAAGTTTTTATATGACTTGAGGAGCTGGATTTATGTAAACTTGATTCATACTTGTATATTTCATCAAGTGTTGCTGTAGCACTGCCAAGTTTTCCTACAACAACACTTGCAGCAAGGTTTGCAAAGTACAATGATTTTTTAATATTAAGACCACAGGATAATGCGAAAGCGAGAGAAGCAATGACTGTGTCTCCGGCACCAGTTACATCAAAAACTTCTCTGGCTACGGTTGGGCTTGTATGCAGCTCATTATCAAACATAGCAATACCTTGCTCGCTTAAAGTTATAAGAGATACTTCAAGGTTGCAAGTCTGCTTTAAGCTTTGAAGAGCCTCAATAAGGCTGTCTTCATCTGTTATATTAATGTTTGTAGCTTCTATCGCTTCTTTCTTATTAGGAGTTAAGGTATAGGCACCTTTATACTTACTGAAATCTTTACCTTTAGGATCAGCCAGTACTTTAATATTGTACTTGTTTGCAATATTGATAATACTTTGCGTCAGGTAAGGTGTTAAAACACCTTTGTTATAGTCAGATAGTATTATTGAATCAAAGTTGATTATGCTGTTTTCAATGATTGCAATAATATTGTTTGCACTTTCTAAAGATATGTCATCTGTACATTCAATGTCATATCGTAAAACCTGCTGATTAGATGCTATCAGGCGGCTTTTTTTGGATACTTTTCTGCCTGATTCTACCACCAGATTTTCTGGTGATACTCCTATGTTTTTAAGTAAAGTTACAAGTTTATTTGCATTATCATCATTACCAATTACACTTATAACTTCTACGCTACTTCCTATTGCTACCAGATTATTTACGACATTTCCGGCTCCACCCAAAACAGAATTTTCTTTTTTTATGTTTACAATCTGTACAGGTGCCTCTGGTGAAATACGATCACAGGACCCCCATAAATAGTGATCAATCATCAAATCACCAACAACCAGTATTTTGGGCTTTTTTTCCGTATTTATCATTTCATCACTTTATTAAAATGTTTTATATTTTAAATCTATACTTTTAAGTATCTGAGACAGTCTTGCAGGTTTATGGCTGTACAAAAACTGTTGTTTTGTACGCTGTTTTTACAAATCAGGATTTTATTTAATATTCCAGCATTTTCAGCGCATTTCATATCACTGATTTTATCCCCAATCAGCCATGAATTTTGCAGGTCAATTGAAAAATCCTGTAATGATTGTTCAATCATTCCAGTTTTTGGTTTTCTACAAGAGCAATCAGCATCAGGAGCATGCGGGCAGGAATATACTTTCAGAATATCTATGCCATTCTTACTAAACTGCTTTAGTATATGATTTGTTAAAGTTTCGTAATCTTTTTGTGTGTAATAGCCTCTGCCAATACCTGATTGATTGGTAATAATAATAATTTCAAAACCTGAAGATAAAAACTTTCGGCAGGCTTCAAAAACACCATCTATAAATTTAAAATCTTCAGTTTTGTAGATGTATCCAGGGTCTTCATTGATAACTCCATCCCTGTCAAGATAGATAATTTTCTTTTTCATATCTGCTTAATCCGGTTGTTTAATCGTACACCACAATATTGTTTTTAAAACCTTCAAGCTACATTCTGTTCATTAAACTGCATACTGTGCAGTCTGCTGTAAAGCCCGTTTTGGGCAAGTAGTTCAGTATGTTTGCCTGTTTCTGCTATTTTACCGTCTTCCAGTACAACAATCATATCAGCATGGGTGATGGTGGATAGTCTGTGGGCGATGACAATGGTGGTGCGGTTTTGCACCAGGTTATCCAGTGCCTGCTGCACCATTTTTTCACTTTCAGTGTCCAGTGCGCTGGTGGCTTCATCCAGTATTAAAACCGGAGCGTTTTTAAGCAATGCCCTGGCGATGCACAGACGTTGGCGTTGTCCGCCGGAGAGCCTTGCGCCTCTGTCACCTATGTTTGTTGCGTATCCATCAGGAAGCTCAGTAATAAAATCATGGGCAAAGGCTGTTTTGGCAGCATTTATTATCTCTTCATCGCTTGCATCAGATTTGCCGTAACGGATGTTGTTGGTAATGGTGTCATTAAACAGGGTGGTTTCCTGATCCACCAGTGCAAATTGCTGGTTAAGGGAAGCCATTGTAAATTCACGCAGATCATGACCATCAAGCATAATTTTACCGGAGCTTACATCGTAAAAGCGCATAAGCAGTGCAGCCAGGGTGGTTTTACCGCTGCCGGATGGCCCCACCAGTGCCACCATCTGCCCGGCAGTTATTGCAAGGTTTATCCCATCCAGCACCGGTTCATCGGCATAGCTGAAGGATACATCTGCAAACTCAATATTTCCGTTTGCCCTGGCTATGCTGATACCGCTTTCAGGCTCCAGAATCTGCCGTTGTTCATCCATGGTCTGATACACTCTTTCAGCAGCACCGGCAGAGCGTTGCAGGGTGTTGTACGAGCCTTGTAGTTTTTTAATTGGTGTAAAAAGCATGATCATGGCAGCAATAAAGGAAAACAGTTCTGCCGGACTCATCCTGCCTGCCATTACCTGACTACCGCCAAAATAGATTACAGCGGCAATGCCAAAGGAAATCACCATCTCGGTAACCGGTGTGGCAAGCGATGAATATTTTATATATTTCTTGAACTGCTGCAAAAAATTGAAGTTTTCCTGCATAAAACGGGCGGTGGAACGTTCTTCCAGCCCAAATGCCTTGATTACCTTGATGCCTGAAAAGCTTTCCTGCATGGTGGTGCCAAGCCCGCCCATTACATCAAGACTGCGCCGAGCAGCGTTTTTAATCCTTTTTCCAATAAGTTGGGCAGGGTAAACAGTAAGGGGCAAGACGATAAAGCAGATGGTGGCAAGCTGCCAGTTGCGATAAAAAATAACGCCCAAAAGTACCAACACAGAAATACAATCACGGAAAATACCGGTTACCACCTGTCCCATACCTTCCTGCATGGTGGTGATATCATTGGTCATACGCGACATCAGGTCACCGGTGGTCTGACGGTTATAAAAAGCAATATCCTGCCTGATTGTATGTTTGTAAAAATCGTTGCGGATATCCTGTATCGCTTTTTGTCCTGCCAGTTTGATGGTGGCATCGTAAATATAACGGCAAGCACCCCTTACCAGAAACAAAATGATGATTCCCAGGGGCATCAACAGAAAGATGGCTGTATCCTGCCTGTCAAAAATCCGTTGCAGTACAGGTTCAACCAGGTAGGCAAAGGCACCGTCCATGCCACCCACCACCAAAGAACATACAGCCGAGATAACCAGCAAGCCCCAATAGGGCTTCATGTACAATAAGGTTCTTTTTAAAACCGGACTGGTGGTTGTGGTTTTTTCAGGCTTACTCATTGTAGTCAAATGCCCTGAAACCATGGCTCTTAACCAGCTCATCCCTTTTTGCAGCTTTAA
>JAVERM010000136.1:0-4553 GCA_034007105.1 Trichlorobacter sp. | reverse complement strand
GCAGCCAGGCGGCGGTCACCACGGGCAAAAACACCTTCCATAAAGGAAAGTTCTGCCTCCTGATATTTGTAATTCAGTTTACGCCTTCTGGTTTCATCCCGCAGAAAACGTTGCCGCTCTTTGGTTTCTTCAAGCCCAAGCTGCCTTTGCCACTGAAAAGGGGTGTGCGGTTTGGGTACAAAAGTACTTACCGATACATTTACCTCACCATGACCGCCGGCTTTGCGTGCCTGCATCTTCACCTGACGGGCAAGCTCGGGGATGGCAGCAAGGTCTTCATCTGTCTCGGTGGGCAGCCCCATCATGAAGTAGAGTTTAATCATCCGCCAGCCGGCTCTGTAAATATTGTACGCACCTTCCAGCAGATCTTCTTCGCTGATCCCTTTGTTAATCACCTGTCGCAATCGTTCACTGGCCGCTTCCGGAGCCAGGGTAAAGCCGGTTTTACGTACACGGCGGATTTCATCAATCAGCTTTTCGGTTAAGCTGCCCACCCGCAAGGAAGGCAGCGATACAGCAATTCTGCTTTTGCTGTATTGATCCATCAGTTCTTGCAAAAGCGGGGCAATGCAGCTGTAATCGCCGCTTGACAAGGAAAGCAGTGAAAGCTCATCGTAACCGCTGGCAGCAAGGGAGTTGGCGATCAGTTCCCTGATTTTCTCCGGCGAGCGTTCCCGCAATGGTCTGTAGATATATCCTGCCTGACAAAAGCGGCAGCCCCTTGTGCAGCCACGGGCAATTTCCACTGCCACGCGGTCATGAATGGTTTTTAAAAAAGGGATTACGGGCTGATCAGGGAAAGATGCTGTTTCCAGATCTGCCAGAAAACGACGGTGTACTTTATTGTAACCGGCTTTAAGGGGGATGATGGTGTCAATTTCTCCATTATCGTGATAGCTGACATCAAAAAAGGATGGGATGTAAATCCCTTTGATTGCAGATAATTTTTCCAGCAACGCAACTTTATCGTTTGTACCTGCCTGTTTCCAGGTAAGCACAGTATCGGCAATTTCCAGCACAGCTTCTTCACCATCACCCAACAGAAAAGCATCAAAAAAGGGTGCCAAAGGCTCTGGATTGTAAGCACCAGGACCACCGCCTATGATCAGCGGATACTCTGCACCGCGCTGCTCTGTATAACGGGGGATGCCAGCCTGATCAAGCATGGAAATAATGTTGGTGCAGGAAAGCTCATACTGGATGGTGAAGCCAAGTATGTCGGTTTTGGCAAGGGGGGTGGATGTCTCCAGCGTGGCAAGTGGTCTGCTGCTGTCTTGCATCTGTCTGGCCATATCAGGCCAGGGTGCAAATACCCGCTCGGCAGCAATCTGCTCTTGCTGATTTAAAAGCTGGTAAAGTATGCGTAAACCAAGGTGGCTCATACCAACTTCATAAACATCAGGAAAAGCCAAAGCTATGCGCAAATCAGCTTTTTCCTTAACAATACTGCCCATTTCTGCCCCCATATAACGGGCAGGTTTTTCTATGCTGAAGAGGTCGGGTTTCATTAAAGTCCTTAAAGTCCTGTTGAATAAACTTTTGTATTTGAAAACTGATTATTATACTTAAAAGCCCTGTTTTCTTCAATCATATAGAAATGGAAAACGCCTCAAAAGTATGACTTTTGAGGCGTTCCGATTAAACATCTGCAACTTTGCGATTCAGGTTTTACTCAAATACTGCCTCAATACGGCGGTTTTGGGCACGACCAGCAGCAGTTTTGTTGTCTGCAATCGGCTTCTCTGCACCATAACCGATGACATTGATACGGCTGTCTTCAATGTTGTAGTTTTTGATGATGTAGTCACGCACAGCTTTTGCACGACGCTCGGACAGTGCTTTGTTGTATGCAGCTTTACCGGTGCTGTCGGTGTGACCTTCAATGGTGCCTTTAAGGGTTGTGTCGGCTTGCATACCTTCACCGATTTCGTTTAACTCTTCAAAATACTGGTTTTTGATTACTTCCTTGTCGAAATCAAACTTTACTTTAAGGGCATAACGGTTGCCTGCCACCACTGGTGATGCCTTGGGAGCCGCGGCTTCCTGAATAACCACCGGTGTTACGGTTACTGCTGCCGAGCTGTTTGCCTTGCCACCCTCACCCTGGCATACCAGTGTGTAAGAGGTGTCTGCAGCAGGGGCTACTGTCTGGCTGCCTTTGGGAGCCACAGGACCGATACCAGGCTGAATGTCACAGCCGGTTGTGTTTTCAGAGTTCCAGCTGAGGGTAACAGACTGACCTGCTTCAACTGTGCCTGGAGCAGCAGAGAGGTTTGCAGATGGTGTTGGTGCTGGCGGTGGTGGTGGGGGAGGAGGCGCAACAACAACCGGTGCTGGTGCTTCCTTGGCAGGACCCATTACAAAATGGACACCCAGAGTGTATTGTACGTTGGTTTTGATTTTGTCGATGGAATAGTTAAGACCACGCACATCGGCACGCAGTGCAATATCATCCATTACAAACCACTTTATACCGCCACCGTAATTGTATACTGCACGGTTAAAGGTATCGCCCCTGTCACGCAGGTTCATGCCGCCAACGCCGGCAGCAAGGTAAGGAACAAAGCTGGTTTCAGGCAGGAAGTTGTACAGTACATCAGCACCGTAACGGGTTTTTCTGGCTTTGCCGGATACGTTTTTGTTGTCAGCTTCAGCATAATCAACAATGCCTTCCAGACCCCAGTTGTCAGTCAGGTTGTAGCCAAGGCGACCACCCACAACCGGTCCGGTTTTAATCTTCTGACTGCCCTGGTAGGTGTAGCCACCAGCATAAGGTGACAATGTAAAGGTGCTGCCACGGTTTTCTGCCATTGCCACACCTGCTTGCAGCAGCAGTGCAGCAGCAACAGTTCCAACAAGAATACCTGTTTTTTTCTGCATATCTTTGTATCCTCCTTTTAATGTACAGCTTTTTTGATGCCGTGATAAAGTTTGTTAATAATTTTTACTTAAACCATAAAATAATCTTGCGCATATTATCATTTTTTCTGTCAATTGCAAGTGACTAAATACTACAAAACAGGTTTGCAGGGGTTGTAATAATAGCTTATCGGCTGTTGACAAGCGGTTGGGGCACGTTTTATACCTTTTGAGTAACCATTTACTGGAGATAAATAATGAGTGTTGCCCATGAGAACATAATCCATGAAGATATCGCGCTTACTCTGAACGAGGCTTTGCAAAATGATCGCCTTGGTGAGGCTCTGGACGCGCTTAAAGGGTTGCGTCCGGTGGATATTGCCGATGCCCTGGAGCTGGTTGAGCCTGCACTTGCCTGGCGTTTACTGGAGCGTTTGACAGACCGGGCTGAAATATTTGCTTACTTTGAGGCAGATGAGCAGGTGAGGCTAGCACGGGAGTTTCCCCGTGCGACCCTGGCGCGGCTGGTTGGAGAGATGCCGGCAGACGAGCGTGCCGACCTGTTTAAACGACTGGATCAGGAGCAGCAGGATGAGTTGTTGCCGGCACTGGCATGGGCAGAACGTGAAGATATCCGCAAGCTGTCCGCCTATAAGGAAGGTACTGCCGGTGCCTTGATGACCTCTGATTACGCCATGCTGAAAGCCAACATGAATGTTGCCCAGGCATTGGCAGCCCTGCGCCGCGAGGCACCTGACGCAGAGACCATTTACCATGCCTATGTTACTGATGCCAAACGTAAGCTGCTGGGTGTGGTGTCATTACGTGATCTGATTTTAGCCCATCCGGACAAAACAATGGATGAGCTGATGACTGCTGATGTGGTCAGTGGTGAGGTTAACGAAGACCAGGAAGAGATTGCCAAGCGTATAACCCGTTATGACCTGCTGGCTTTGCCGATTACCGATGAGCAGGGCTGTCTGGTGGGTATTGTTACCTATGACGATGCCATGGATGTGGCAAGCGAAGAAGCCACCGATGACTTTCACAGATCAGCGGGTGTGATCGCTTCGGTTGGTAATATAAAGGATGCCAGTATCGGTCTTTTATACCGCAAACGGGTATTCTGGCTGGTGCTGCTGGTGTTTGGCAACCTGCTTTCCGGAGTGGGTATTGCTCACTTTGAAAATATTATTGCTGCCAACCTGGTGCTGGTGTTTTTTCTGCCGCTACTGGTGGGCAGTGGTGGTAATGCCGGTTCACAATCTGCCACTCTTACGGTGCGTGCCATTGCCACCGGAGAGGTGGTGCTTAAAGATTGGCTCAAGCTGCTGGGGCGGGAAGCACTGGTGGCTTTACTGCTGGGTTTTACCATGGCAACGGCAGTGTCGTTTCTTGGCTATGTACGCGGTGATGCCATGGTGGCAATGGTGCTTGCATTAAGCATGGTAACCATTGTTATGGTGGGCTGCGTTATCGGCATGAGCCTGCCTTTTGTACTAAGCAAATTTGGTATGGATCCGGCAAGTGCCAGTGCGCCATTGATTACCTCTGTCTGTGATGCTTCCGGTGTGGTGATTTACCTTTATATCGCCTCAAAACTGTTGCCGGGATTATCTCTGCACTGAAAAACCACTGCGGAGGTCATCTCCATGAATTTCTTCATCTCCCATCCCCGTCCGGCCTTGCCTGAA
>JAVERM010000135.1:0-4573 GCA_034007105.1 Trichlorobacter sp. | reverse complement strand
CCTCCATGAACCTGGGGCGACGGGAAAAGAAAGGCGAAGCAATGGTTATTCTCACCCTTGATTCTGCCGTGCCTGAACATGTACAGGATGAAATCCGCAAGGCTACTGACGCTTCTTTCAGCAAGGCAGTACATATGCCGGCAGCCAGGAGGTAGTCAGCATGAATCGCTCCTTTTCACGTAAAAACAATCAACTGCGACCTGTTACCATTACCCGAGCTTTCACCAAACATGCTGAAGGCTCGGTGCTGGTGGAGTTTGGTGATACACGGGTTATCTGTACTGCTTCGGTGGAGGAATCGGTACCGCCGTTTTTGTGCGGCAAAGGTAGCGGATGGGTTACAGCCGAGTACGCCATGCTGCCACGTGCTACCCATACCCGCTCCCCACGGGAGGCAGCCAAAGGCAAGCAATCCGGTCGCACCCTTGAAATTCAGCGGCTTATCGGTCGCTCCTTACGTGCGGTTACTGATATGGACAAGCTTGGAGAGCGGACTATTTACATTGATTGTGATGTAATTCAGGCCGATGGCGGTACCCGCACTGCCTCCATTACCGGTGCCTGGGTAGCTTTGGCTGATGCTGTGCAAAACCTGCTGAAGCGCGGTCTGATTAAGGAAAACCCGCTGAAGGAGGCAGTGGCAGCTGTGAGTGTGGGAATTGTGGCTGCTGAAGCGATGCTTGATCTGGATTACAATGAAGATTCCGGTGCCGAGGTGGATATGAACTTTGTAATGACCTCCTCCAACCGCTTTGTAGAGGTGCAGGGTACTGCTGAAGCAGAGCCGTTTACCGCAGCACAAATGGATGATATGCGCAACCTTGCCGTTGCTGGCATTAACAGTCTGTTTGCCATCCAGCAGGAAAGCCTGCAACAATGAAACAACTGCTGGTGGCCACCCGTAATAAGGGGAAGATGAAAGAAATAGCATCATATATGGATGGTCTTGTGGAGCAATTACTCTGCCTTGATGACCTGCCAGAACTGCCTGAAACCATTGAAGATGGCAACAGCTTTGCTGAAAATGCCCTTAAAAAAGCCCGTGAAGCCTGTGTTTTTTCCGGTCTACCGACCATAGCAGATGATTCCGGACTTGCAGTTGATGCCCTGCATGGGCAGCCTGGTGTTTTTTCTGCCCGCTACGGCGGTGAACCTTCCAATGATCAAGCCAATAACAATAAACTTTTACAGGAGCTTCAGGGCATACCTGCTGAAAAAAGGACTGCTGCCTTTATCTGCGTACTTGCCTTTGTTCATCCCAATGGCAGCGAGCATCTTTTTGAAGGACGAATTTCTGGTAACATACTTGAAGCACCACAGGGGAAAGGCGGTTTTGGTTACGACCCGCTGCTGTTGATACCTGAACAGAATAAAACCATGGCTGAGCTTTCTGTGAAGACCAAAAACAGCATCAGCCATCGCGGGCAGGCTTTACGTGCATTTACCCACTGGCTGAAAGGAACAAAACTTTGACCTTGTGGCTAACCAGGCGTTTGCTGATGCTCATCCCCTTGTTTTTTGGGATTACGCTGATCAGCTTTACTGTCATCCACCTGGCTCCTGGTGAGCCAGTGGAAATGCAGATGGCCATGAACCCCAAGGTGGGTAAAGAAGCACGTGAAAGGCTCACCAGATTTTACGGGCTGGATCAACCGCTGCATGTACAGTATTTCTCCTGGCTTAAAAAGCTCTCCCGTCTGGATTTTGGCAACTCTTTTTCAAGTGACAACCGACCGGTTATTGAAAAAATCAAGGAGCGGCTACCGATTACGATTTCCCTTAATATCATTGCCTTGATTATTGAGTTCGGACTTGCCATCCCCATCGGGATTATGGCGGCTGTACATCGCAATTCATTGCTGGATAAGGGTTTGACAGTTTTTGTTTTTACAGGTTTTGCAGTGCCCACTTTCTGGCTTGCCTTGCTGCTTATGTATTTTTTTGGTGTAAAACTTAACTGGCTGCCGATTTCCGGTTTGCACACCCTGGGCTATGAAGCCTACGGTAAGCTGGCACAGCTTTGGGATTTGGCAAAACATCTGATTTTACCGGTTTGCGTGGCTTCATTCGGCTCTTTGGCAGGGGTTTCCCGTTATATGCGTTCTGCCATGTTGCAGGTAATCGAGCAGGATTACATTACAACCGCAAGGGCAAAAGGGCTTTCTGAGCGGGTGGTAATCTGGAAACATGCTCTGCGTAACGCCTTGTTACCACTGATTACCCTTGCTGGTTTTTCCATCCCGGGTCTGATTGGTGGCAGCGTTATCTTTGAAACCATTTTTGCCATCCCTGGCATGGGACAGCTTTTTTACCAAAGTGTAATGGCGCGTGATTATCCGGTGGTGATGGGTATACTGGTGATTGGTGCCGGTCTTACCTTAATTGGTAACCTGCTGGCAGACCTGGGCTATGCCTTGGCTGATCCGCGGATCAGACGCTCATGAGTTTTAAAAGTTCATACCTGTCAGTGGTATTCTGGCCTCGCCTGCGGCGTAACCGTTTGGCAATGGCTGGCGGAATTATCGTGCTGCTGTTATTGCTGCTTTCAATTTTTGCACCAGTACTTGCACCGCAAAATCCCAATGAAATTAACGCCTGGCAGGTGTTATCTCCCCCTTCATGGCAGCATTGGTTTGGTACAGATGAGTTGGGGCGAGATGTTTTCAGCAGGGTATTGTTTGGGGCGCGTATTTCCTTGAAAGTGGGGCTGGTGGCCATTGGTATAGCTGTGCTGCTTGGTTCGGTGGTTGGGCTGGTGGCAGGCTATTATGGTGGCTGGGTAGATACAGTACTGATGCGCCTGGTGGATATTATGCTTTGCTTTCCGGCGTTTTTTCTGATTCTTGCCATTATTACCTTTTTGGAACCTTCCATATGGTACATTATGGCAGTCATCGGACTTACCGGCTGGATGGGAGTTGCCAGGTTGGTTCGCGCAGAAACCCTGATAATCAGAGAGATGGATTACATTACAGCTGCCCGTTGCAGCGGAGCATCGGATGTAAGGATTATCCTGCGTCATATTCTGCCCAATGCGCTTTCCCCTGTTTTGGTGGCAGCAACACTTGGGGTAGCTGGCGCAATACTTACAGAATCTGCCCTCTCCTTTCTGGGGATTGGCGTACAGCCCCCCACTCCAAGTTGGGGTAATATCCTTACATCAGGAAAAGATTATATTGAGTTTGCCTGGTGGCTTTCTTTGTTTCCCGGGCTGGCTATTTTAATTACTGTACTGGCGTACAACCTGCTGGGTGAAGGGATAAGAGATGCACTTGACCCCAGAACCGATGATTAACTGAGTTTTTCCATTTCCATTTTATAGTGCTGTCTTTTATTGAGCTTAAGCCGGAGCATATGGGTTAAAAACATGGAAAACAACTTTAGTGTAGAACAGTTTGATTTCAGCAACCTTGATGAAGAGCTGCTGGCAGACAAACATTGCCACCAGCTGCTACACAGGTTTTATACCTGGTTGCAGGAAGAACACGGCAAAGATGCTGCTCAGGCATCCCAGCTAGCCTATTGCGTTGATTATTATCTGCGTGATTATCTGATGGATACGCTTTGCCGCAATGTAGTACGTGCAAAACCCGGGCTGATACGCTGCTTTGGCGGCACCTGGTACATTATTCGTAATATGGAACCGGATTACGAGCATCTTTTACAACATCTACAAGGGATAGGTTTTTGGTACATGTTTTTGCATCAGCTTGAGCTGATTACAGCAGATGAGCTGGCAACCGTAAAATCAGAAACCGCTGATTTAAACTGGTTTAAAGAACGTATTAACAGCTTTAATTTGCTTGAAAGCGATGGTTACGAAAAGTGGGAAAAAGAATGTTCACTTGGCAAGATGATTAAAAAGGAAAACCTGAAATGAAGACCATAATCCTGACTATTCTGGATCAGACGTATAAGCGCAAAGACTGGTTTTATGACTTTAACAGTGCTGGCTTTACTGAAACAGCGCAGAAAATGATTCGTGAGCTACAGGCACTGGATGTTAACCTTGAAATCAGGCATAACCATAACTTAAATATTACTGTAGATAGTTACGCAGACCTGCTTAACTGCATTAAAATATCTTCTCCAGATGATAATCACAACCATTGCATCGGTCATATTATAGGTAAAAGTGAAAACCTGAACATCATTGAAGATATTGACAAGGCTGTACGCCGGATAGCTTTTGCCCCTGAAACCATTGCACCAGATGCTGAATTTCGCAAGGTATGCCATAATTGCGGCTGCGGTTGTTAGTGCATACAGTATTTACAACGTGAGTTATTGACATCTGTATAACAATTACGTAGTAACCTAATTACCCTGAGTATACATAAACAAATGGCTCCCCGGAGGGAACAATGACACAGGCAGTATTACCAGAAACCGTTAAAAGATTATTAGCATCACAGCCCATTGAACTTCCGATTTTCCATCCGGTAGCATTAAAACTACAACAGATGCTGGCTGATTTTGACTTTACAGTTGATGAAGTGGCGCAAGTTTCCAATGAAGACCAGTCACTAGCCAGTCAGATGTTAAAAATGGCCAACTCTCCCATGTATATGGG
>JAVERM010000134.1:0-4633 GCA_034007105.1 Trichlorobacter sp. | reverse complement strand
CCGCTGTCTGCCGTGGTTACTGAAGGTGCCAGTGTGGCAAGGTAAAGGTACAAAGGCAGCAAAAACGCCACCAGCGACCAGTGATTCAAAGGAGCAAAGCCAGGCTTTTTCAACATTTTCATGCTCCTTCTTTATCCGTTTTCAACAGTAATTCCATCAAGTAGTTGACGACAGCGTTCAACATCCAGCTGTATTTGTGCCATCAACTGCTCTACACCGCTAAAACAGACAGGTGCCCGCAACCGCTCAGTAAAATGCAGCACAAGCTCTTTGTTGTACAGGTCTCCCTCAAAATCCAGTACAAACACCTCCACAGTGCGGCTATTTTCACCAAAGGTGGGGTTTTTACCAACACTGCAAGCCCCCTGATAAAAGCTGCCGGAAATTTCAACCAACACCGCATAGACACCATCAGCAGGAATCAGCTCGTTACTAACAGCTATATTGGCAGTGGGAAAACCCAGTGTACGACCAACTTTGCGCCCTGGCACCACCTGTCCGGCAACACGATGGTAACGCCCAAGCACTGCAACCGCGCCTGCCACATCACCAGCTTCAACCAGCCTGCGCACCAGACTGCTACTGAAAACCAACCCGTTTTCAGTTACCGGATCAAGGGCAATCAGCTTGAAACCATATTTGCCGGAAAGATTGTTCAGCAGCTTTTCATTTCCCTCACGTCCTTTACCAAAGGCGTAATCATGCCCAATAACCAGGGTCTGCACTCCTAAAAATTGGTGCAACACTGTTTTTACAAACTCTTCGGCACCTGTTGCTGCAAAATCAGGGGTAAAGGGGATGACCAGCAGCAGGTCAGGCTTGCTTTTTGCTATCAGCTCACATTTCTGCTCAAAGGTGGTAATCAGGCAAAAGCGGCGGTTTTCAGGCTGCAATACACGCAAGGGATGGGGGTTGAAAGTTACGACTACAGATGGAATATTATTGCTGCGGGCAAGGCTGTTTACCTGTCTGAACAGCTCCTGGTGCCCCTTATGCACACCATCAAAGTTGCCAATGGTTACTATTGAGTGCTTGCAAAACGGTTTGCTGAAATCATCGGTGATTATAGTTCTCATGGGCTGACTTATTGCACAAATTCAAACTACAGACAACCCATCTCTTGACAAGGAAAGTATCAGGGTTCAAAATTATTTGTCTGTCTTTGTTTCAAAAATTAAAACCAGTGTCAAGTCCGACAGGCTCCTGGATATGACGGAGAACAAATAAAAATGACCATTGAAACTGATTTCCTGGTAATCGGCAGCGGCATTGCCGGACTTTCCTTTGCCCTGCAAGCTGCAAATCATGGCACTGTTGCCATAGTAACCAAACGTGAAGTTGCTGAATCAGCCACACGCTATGCCCAGGGAGGCATTGCATCTGTCTTTTCTGCTGAAGATTCCTTTGATGCCCATGTGCAGGATACACTTACCGCCGGTGCAGGTATCTGCCATGAAGACGTGGTACGCATGGTGGTTGAAGAAGGGCCGCAAACCATACGCAACCTTATCCAGTGGGGGGTAAAATTTACCACCACCTCCCAGGGTGACGGCTATGACCTGACCCGCGAAGGTGGGCACAGTGCCCGCAGAATCCTCCATGCTGAAGATATAACTGGACGGGAAATTGAACGGGCATTGGTTGAGGCAGTTCGGCAGAATAACAAAATTACGGTTTACGAACATCATATTGCCATTGATCTGCTCACCTGCTCCAAGCTGGCACGCAAGCCAGTGGAAGACAACTGCTGCCTAGGAGCATATGTACTGGATATCCAGAATAAACAGGTACTTACCTTTGCAGCACGCACCACGCTTTTGGCAAGTGGTGGCGCAGGCAAGGTTTATCTTTATACCTGCAACCCTGATGTAGCTTCAGGTGACGGGGTTGCCATGGCTTATCGGGCAGGTGCCACGGTTGCCAATATGGAATTTATGCAGTTTCATCCCACCACCCTTTTCCATCCCAACGCAAAATCATTTCTGATTTCAGAAGCTGTGCGGGGCGAAGGTGCCATTTTGCGCCGTCGTGATGGCACCGCTTTTATGGAAAAATATCATCATTTAAAAGATCTGGCTCCGCGGGATATTGTTGCCAGAGCCATTGATAATGAAATGAAAACCTATGGTGATGATTGCGTTTATCTGGATATTACCCATGAACCAGCAGATTTTGTACGCAGCCGCTTTCCCAATATCTATCAGACCTGCCTGGAATACGGTCTGGATATGACCAAAGATTGGCTGCCGGTTGTACCGGCTGCCCACTATCTTTGCGGCGGAGTAAAGGTAAACGCCAATGCAGAAACCGATATTCCGGGGCTTTATGCCATTGGCGAAGTTGCATTTACCGGACTTCATGGTGGCAACCGCCTTGCCAGCAACTCTTTGCTGGAAGCGGCAGTTTACGCAAGCAAGGCTGCCAGCCATGCTTCAGCCGCACTGGCAGACCGCCCTGCTCCGGATTGCACAGACCTGCCGGTATGGGATGCCGGCACTGCAACCAACAGTGATGAAATGGTTGTGGTATCACAGAACTGGGATGAAATCCGGCGTTTTATGTGGAACTATGTTGGTATTGTGCGTTCCACCAAACGGCTGGAGCGTGCCATGCGCCGCATCCGCCTGATTCAGGATGAAATTGAGGAATATTACTGGAACTTTATTGTTACATCAGATTTGGTTGAACTGCGTAACATTGCCACAGTTGCAGAGCTGATTATATCCTGTGCCAAAAAACGCAAAGAATCCCGTGGGTTACATTACACCATTGATTACCCCGAACGGGATGACCAGAACTGCCTGCAAGATACAATCATGAAAAAACAGTTTTGCTGAGGAGATTATGGATATCAGTGAAATCAGAAAACGGATAGACCTGCTTGATGATGTGCTGTTAAGAATTTTTAACGAACGCGCCAGGCTGGCTTTGGAGATAGGTCACCATAAAAAGCTGTCCGGGCTGCCGGTGTACGATCCGCAACGTGAAAAACTGATTTTTGCCCGCATGAAGGAAGAAAATCCGGGACCGCTTGATGATGGTGCAATTGTGCGGCTTTTTGAGCGGGTAATCGACGAATCACGGCGTCTGGAACGGATCATGACCCAGGATGAAGGAGAAAAAGCGTGATCATCATCTCAAAAAAACATGCTTCTGATGAAGCCCTGGATACTGTTAAGGAATTTCTGGTTAACAAGGGGTTTGACATCCACCAGTCCACCGGTGCTGATCGTACCATCATCGGTGTTATTGGCAGTACTGCCACAATTGATGAACAACTGATCAACAGTATGGATGGTGTCCACCAGGTGGTCAGAATAAAGCCCGAGGATGAATGAAAAATGCGTAAAACATCATTTTTAGCTGCCTTTTTATTGTCAGCTATTGTCACTGCACCAAATGTACAGGCAATGGAGATTGAACCTTTTCGCAGCGCAAACCGTTCACCGGTAATCCAGATTTACGGCCTGCCCTCCGAAACTTCATCACATCTGCTGCCTGCCGGAAAGCTGCAACTGGGCTTAACCCAGGATATTGCCAGCATCCACAGCCAAAGCAGCAATGGCAATGAAGAGATATTACTGGACGGCGAACTTTATCGCTGGAATATAGCTGCACGTTACAGCCTGACAGATAAAATTGAGCTGGGTATGGAAATACCTTTTGTAATGCAGGATGGCGGGTTTCTGGACGGATTTATTGTTGACTGGCATCGGGCTTTCGGGCTTTCCCAGGGTGGTCGTGATACATCACCAAAAAACCGACTGGTCTATCAATATAAAAAAGACGGACAGACAAAGCTGGATATGCGTGATGATTCTGGAGGTATCGGCGATATAAGCCTGCTGGCAGCTTATAAACTGTATGATCAGCAGACAGATAGTGACCACGACACACTGGCTGTGCGTACACAATTGAAACTACCCAGCGGCAACAGCAAAAAACTTCTGGGCAGCGGTGGTACAGACCTGGCACTGTTTCTTAGCGGTGCCATGAACCGCACCACCAATTACGGTATTTTGGGACTTTACGGCTCTGCCGGTGGTCTGTTTACAGCCGATGGCGATGTTTTAAAAAAACAACGCAATAACTGGGTCGGTTTTGGTAATGTTGGTCTGGGTTGGTCACCTGCCCACTGGATTGGCTTCAAGGTGCAATGTGATATGCACAGCAAGTTCTACAAACAAAGCTCACTTGATGAGCTTGGCAAGTTTGCCACTTCAATGACCTTTGGCGGAACCCTGAAATTTCCTGGCAATTATCTGCTTGATATAGGTGTTGCAGAGGATATTGCAGTGGATACAGCACCTGATGTCACTTTTCACCTTGGACTGACCAAAAGATTTTAACAGGTTGTCTGCATAAATCAGCTTGTAACCAGCCAACAACATCATGTATAGTTGCCAATTTTTACGGCTTTATAAACGAGCCAGTATACAAACAGGAGGAAGTACAAAATGAAAGAAGGAATCCACCCGCAGTACCATGATATTACCGTTAAGTGTGCTTGCGGTAACAGCTTTGAAACCCGCTCTACCCGTAAGGAAATCTTTACGGAAATCTGTTCTGCATGTCACCCTTTCTTCACTGGCAAGCAAAAACTGGTGGATACTGCCGGTCGTTTTGAACGCTT
>JAVERM010000133.1:0-4720 GCA_034007105.1 Trichlorobacter sp. | reverse complement strand
TGACCTGGATATGGTGTTAAGTGCGATTAAAGAACGTGCCTTTGAGCATAAAGATACGGTCTGCATGGGACGCTCCCACGGCATACATGCCGAGCCGGTAACTTTTGGGCTTAAACTTGCCACCTGGTATGCTGAAATGGATCGCAACCGCACCCGCTTGCAGGCAGCCCGTGAAAATATTGCCACTGGCGCAATTTCCGGTGCTGTTGGTACCTTTGCCAACATCAACCCCTTTGTGGAAGAATATGTCTGTAAAAAAATGGGGCTAAAGCCAGAGCCGGTTTCCACCCAGGTGATTCCACGCGACCGCCACGCAGAATTTTTCTGTGTTATGGCTATTATCGCCTCATCCATGGAACGGATTGCCATTGAAATCCGCCATCTGCAACGTACCGAAGTGCTTGAAGCCGAAGAGCAGTTTACCAAAGGACAAAAAGGTTCTTCAGCCATGCCGCACAAGCGTAACCCCATTTTGTCCGAAAACCTGACCGGTCAGGCTCGTTATATCCGCGCCCAGTGTATCCCTGCCCTGGAAAACGTGGCACTATGGCACGAGCGTGATATTTCACACTCATCGGTAGAGCGTTACATTGCTCCTGATGCTACGGTTGCCCTTGATTTTTCTCTGCGCCGCCTGAGCGGACTGATTAAAAACCTGGTGGTTTACCCTGATAACATGCTTAAAAACTTAAACCAGATGAAAGGTCTGGTCTTCTCACAAAAGATTCTGCTGGATCTTACCCAGTCCGGTGTATCCCGTGAGGATGCCTACAGGCTGGTGCAGAAAAACGCCATGAAAGTATGGGAAGAAGGTAAAGATTTTCAGACCGAACTTCTGGCTGACGCAGAGGTGGTTAATGCCCTTGGTGAAGCAAAAATCAGGGAATCTTTTGATCTTTCCTATCACCTGAAGCATGTTGATACTATTTTCAAGAGGGTTTTTGGTGGAAACTAGCCTGCTATCCATATTGGCAGTTTTACTGCTGCCCGATGCTGCTGATAGTGCTGCGGTCATCTGGGCCAAGCGGCTTTTGTCTGCAACAGCCATTTTTGCTGCTTTCTGGTTTTTGGCTCAGCTTATGCGCTATGTTTTGGAGCATTACGGCGCGAGATTTGCCAACATAACCAAAACAGATCTTGATAATCGCATACTTAAACGGATTTCCCCTGGAATCACAATGCTGGTTTCAACCCTTGGCATATACGTTGCCATATCAACCCTGCCACTTTCAGAGCGATTTTTTCTGATTTTGTCCAACGCTCTTTTTGTGCTGCTGGTGCTGATGTTTGCAGCACTTGCCTATCATCTGCTGGATGAACTGTTTGCTGGTTATCTTGATCGTCTGCAATATAAGGAAGGGATGACCAAGCGCAACCTGTTACCGCTGGTGCGCAAGCTTTCCATTGTTTTTCTTTGCTCTGTATCGCTGGTGATAATCCTCAAAAAATTCAATTACGATGTGATGTCGCTGCTTGCCACCCTTGGGCTTGGTACCCTTGCCATAGGGCTGGCTGCCAAAGATACCTTATCGCAACTGGTATCAGGATTGATTTTACTTATTGATCGTCCTTTCCGTATTGGTGACCGGATCAGGCTTGCCAACGGACAGGTTGGGGATGTGCAGGATATTGGTCTGCGTTCCACCAAGCTTTTGGCAACTGATTCCACTGTGATGATTATCCCCAACTCTGATTTATGTAATTCAGTTGTAGTAAATATGGTACGTCCCACACCAGCAGCCCGTGGTCAGATTGAGCTGGGGGTGGGTTACGACACTGATATTGATGCGGTAAAAATAATGCTGAAAGAACTTGCGACTGCCACAGAAGGGGTTCTTGCAGAACCTGCACCTGTTGTACAGTTTGTCTCTTTTGGTGATAGTGCCCTTGAGCTGCAACTGTTTTTCTGGGTGGCTACACCTGCACGGCTTTCTGCGGTAACAGATCAATTAAACAGTGCCATCCTGCGTAAACTGCGTGAAGAAAATATTGATATTCCGTTTCCGGCACGCACCATATATCTGCAACAAAACAGCAATGCAGTGTCTGTATAACTTTGGAGGATTTTAAATACCATGAACAACACCAGAGCCAGCCGGATTGAAATAGCTTTAAAAGATGGTCTGCGCGATCCTCGCGGTAAGCGGATTAAGCGGGAAATCGAGCAATTTCTGCACCTGCCAGTACAAGATGTGCGCACCATAGATGTTTTTACCGTTGATATGCAACTTTCCCGCACAGAGTTGGAAGCTGTGGCAGGCGGTCCGTTTTGCGATCCTGTAATCCAGCGGTTTAGCATTGATCTGCCTCTGGCTACAGATTTTGACTGGATTGTGGAAGTGGGTTTCCGCCCCGGGGTTACTGATAACGTGGGACGTACTGCCCGTGAAGCCGTCCAATATATAACTGGTCGCCCTTGCAGTAATGGCGAAGGCGTTTACTCTGGAGTACAGTACCTGTTTAAAGGGCAGCTCACCTGCGCACAGGTGGAGAAAATCGCCACCGGTCTTTTGTGCAACAACCTGATTCAGCGTTACAGCATCCTTTCTGTTGCTGATTTTGTGGCAAAGCGCGGCTTTCCGACTTTGGTACCAAAGGTGCAGGTTGAAAACAAAATTGAGGTTAAGGAGATTGATCTTGAGGTCTCTGATGATCAACTGATGCAGATCAGTAAAGATGGTGTGCTGGCTTTGACCCTGGATGAGATGAAAATTATTCAGGAACACTACCGTAATCCGCAGGTACAAAAAGAACGTATAAAACGGGGGCTGGGCAGTAAACCCACCGATGTGGAACTGGAATGCCTGGCACAAACCTGGTCAGAACATTGCAAACATAAAATTTTTGCTGCAACAGTGCAGTACGAAGATGAAAAGGGTAACAAGCAGGAGATTAAATCGTTATTTAAATCCTTTATCCAGCAGGTAACCAAAGAGGTTCGCCAGAATATGGGTGATCAGGATTTTTGTCTGTCAGTATTTAAAGACAATGCCGGAGTGATTAAGTTTGATGATCATAACTCCCTTGTCTTTAAAGTAGAAACCCACAACTCTCCGTCTGCCCTTGATCCCTACGGTGGCGCACTTACCGGTATTGTGGGGGTAAACCGCGATCCGTTTGGAACAGGTCAGGGGGCGCGGCTGATTTTTAACACCGATGTATTCTGCTTTGCCGATCCGTTTTATGACAAGCCGTTGCCTGCACGACTTTTACACCCCCGCCGGATATTTGAAGGCGTGGTGGAAGGGGTGGAACATGGCGGTAATAAATCCGGCATACCCACTGTAAATGGCTCCATTGTCTTTGATGAACGCTTTGCAGGAAAACCGCTAGTTTTCTGTGGTACTGCCGGCATGATGCCCAGTGAAGTAAACGGCATTGCCGGACATGAAAAGAGCATAAAACCTGGTGATCTGATTGTTATGACTGGCGGACGTATCGGTAAGGATGGCATCCACGGTGCCACCTTTTCATCGGAAGAGCTGAACGAAAACTCGCCGGTTACCGCTGTGCAGATCGGTGACCCCATCACCCAGAAAAGGATGTTCGACTTTTTAATCCGCGCCAGGGATAAAGGGTTGTACCGTTTTATTACAGATAATGGTGCAGGCGGTCTTTCCTCCTCAATAGGCGAAATGTCTGAAGAATCTGGTGGCTGTATGATGGATCTGGCAAAGGCGCCGCTGAAATATCCTGGGCTTAACCCGTGGGAAATTCTGATTTCAGAAGCACAGGAACGGATGTCGCTGGCTGTACCGCCGGAAAAAATAGATGAGTTTATGGCTATGGCAAAAAACTTTGGCTGCGAGGCAACTGTGCT
Source organism: Trichlorobacter sp. (assembly GCA_034007105.1). Lineage (GTDB taxonomy): Bacteria > Desulfobacterota > Desulfuromonadia > Geobacterales > Pseudopelobacteraceae > Trichlorobacter. The sequence continues at coordinate 900 of JAVERM010000133.1, read as the reverse complement.
GGGTGAATTTACTGACAGCGGGTTTTTCCACATCCTTTACAACGGAAAAACAGTGGCATGGCTGCCGATGGAGTTTATGCACGAAGGTCTGCCACCAATGCAGATTCCGGCAAAATGGCAACCGCCGGTAAATAAAGAAGCACCAGCGCAGCAAAAAAATGACTGGACAGCCGATCTGTTGCAGCTTCTGGGTAGCCTCAACATCTGCTCCAAAGAATCGGTTGTGCGGCGTTATGACCATGAAGTGCAGGGTGGCTCGGTTGTAAAACCTTTTACTGGTGTTGACAATGATGGTCCCTCTGATGCTGCGGTGGTACGCCCCATTCTTGATTCATGGAAGGGGGTGGTGGTATCCCACGGCATCTGTCCCCGTTATTCTGATATTGACACCTACCATATGGCAGCCAATGCCATTGATGAAGCTCTGCGTAATTACGTGGCAGTGGGTGGCAACCCCGAGCATTGGGCAGGGCTTGATAACTTCTGCTGGTGTGATCCGGTGCTATCTGAAAAAACTCCGGATGGTCCCTACAAAATGGCACAGCTTGTACGCGCCAACCAGGCTCTGCTTGATTACTGCGTACCGCTTAACTTGCCGCTAATCTCTGGCAAGGATTCCATGAAAAACGATTTTTATGATGGTACAACCAAAATTTCCATTCCGCCAACGCTGCTGTTTTCTGTCATTGGCAGCATACCGGATGCCAGAAAAGCAGTTACCATGGATTTCAAACAGCCTGGTGACCTTATCTGTCTTCTTGGTGTAACCAAAGATGAGCTGGGCGGTTCTGAATATCTGGCAATGCAGGGCATTATTGGCAACAAAGTGCCCAAGGTTGATGTTGTTACTGCCCTTGCCCGTTACAAGGCGTTGCACCAGGCGATTATGGCTGGGCTGGT
>JAVERM010000132.1:0-4796 GCA_034007105.1 Trichlorobacter sp. | reverse complement strand
CATTAAAACTACAACAGATGCTGGCTGATTTTGACTTTACAGTTGATGAAGTGGCGCAAGTTTCCAATGAAGACCAGTCACTAGCCAGTCAGATGTTAAAAATGGCCAACTCTCCCATGTATATGGGGCGCACCAAGGTTGCCACCATCAAGGAAGCTGTAATCAGGCTTGGCGCACAACAGGTAATAAACATTGCCATTGCCGCATCACAGGCAGCAGCCCATTCTTCGGAAAACACAGCCCTTAACAACTATATGCATTCATTATGGCTGCATAGCCACGGTTGTGCGCTTGGTGCACGGTTTCTGGCTCAAAGCTGCGGTATGCGCGGTGTTGCAGATGAAATCTACCTTGCGGCACTTTTGCATGATGTGGGTAAACTTTATCTACTTAAAGCTATTGAACGACTGGTCAAGGCTGGCGTGATAAGCTCTATGCTCGATGATGAACTTATTATGGAGATTTTTGAAGTAATGCATGTGGAGCAGGGACACAGATTGATGCAGCATTGGAATTTTCCGGCTATGTACGCTGATGTGGTTTTAAACCACCATGCTGAGCAGTGGGATCCGATTAACAAAATGCTGGCCATTGTCAGAATGACCAACATGACCTGCCACCGCATCGGACTTGGTCTCAAACATCAACCAGACCTTGATCTGCTGGCAACCACTGAGGCGGAAGTACTTGATCTGGGTGAAATGCAGATAGCTGAACTTGAAGCTTTGCTTGAAGATTCACGGGAAGCGGAATTCTGATTTTACTGCACTTTTTGATTCATCTTCAACAACGCCGCCTGTGCAGCTTCCTGCTGGGCGGCTTTTTTACTGCGGCCGCTACCTGTTCCCCAGGTCTCACCTTCCACTGTAACATTCATGGTAAAAATACGGTTATGGGACGGACCGGTTTCATCAACTAATTGATATTGCGGGGTTAACTGCCTTTGAGCCAGCAGCTCCTGCAGGTGACTTTTTGAATCAAGTGCTGCCAATGTTGCTGGTCTTAACTGCTCAATCAGTGGCAGATAAATATTTTGCACTGCCAAAGTAACAGCACTTATGCCACCATCAAGGTAGATAGCACCTGTAACTGCCTCAAAAATATCGGCAAGTATGGATGGTTTATTGCGACCGCTGTCTTGCTCCTCCCCCTTGCCTAATCTGATAAAAGATGCCAGTCCGGCAGCTTTGGCCAATTCTGAAAGCCTTGACTGATCAACAAGTGAGGCTCTCAGACGGGAAAGATCGCCTTCCGGCAGGTGCGGATAACGTTGATAGAGTAACTCAGCCAGTAAAAACCCGAGGATGGCATCTCCAAGAAATTCAAGACGCTGGTAATCTTCTTTTGCGGATTTTTCGTTAATGTATGAAGAATGTGTAAGGGCAGCAGCCAGCAGGGTTTTGTCATTAAAGTTGTAGCCAAGGGGACAATCAGGCAACATCATCAACGCTCCCAGATTTCTTTTTGCTCTTTGCCAAGATAAGCGCGTTTCACTTCTGTATTTTCCAGCAGCAAGGAAGCCTCGCCTTGCAAAACCACCTTGCCTGTTTCCAGAACATAGCCACGGTCAGCCAGTTTTAACGCTGCCTTGGCATTTTGCTCAACCAGCAATATTGTTACTCCACGCTCATCACGCAGTTGCTGTAAAACCTTGAAAATTTCCTGCACAACCAAAGGAGCCAACCCCATGGATGGCTCATCAAGTAACAATAATTTGGGACGTGCCATCAGGGCGCGACCAATGGCCAGCATCTGCTGCTCACCGCCAGACATGGTGCCGGCAGCCTGCTCCCGCCGCTCTTCAAGCCGTGGAAACAGTTTAAATATCTCATTGATATCATTACGGATAGCAGCCTTGTCATCCCTTGTGCGGTAACGCAGATAGGCTCCAAGCAACAGGTTGTCGGTCACTGTCATTGGTTTGAATACCTGACGACCTTCCGGAACCTGCGAAATGCCAAGGCGGACGATTCTATCTGGTGCCAATCCTTGCATCTGCTCTTTGGCGAACATGATTTCTCCACTTGCAGCAGGCGTAACTCCGGAAATAGTATTTAAAATTGTGGTTTTACCGGCACCGTTGGCACCAATCAAAGTGACTATCTCCCCTTCCGACAGGTGCAGTGATACGTTTTTAAGGGCATGTACCTTGCCGTAAAAGGTGTTGATATTTTTCAGTTTCAGCATTTAAAGCTTTACTCCTCACCCAAGTATGCTGCCACAACTTCCGGATTATCCTGAATCTCGCGGGGGGTGCCTTCTGCCAGTTTCTGCCCCAGGTTAAGCACCACAATATGGTCACAAATATCCATTACCAGCTCCATATCATGTTCCACCAGCACCACTGTAACACCGGCATCGCGTATGCGGCGAATCAATGCAGCAAGCCCGACTGTTTCCTGGCTGTTCAGCCCGGCAGCAGGCTCATCCATTAAAATCATTTTAGGTTTGCAGGCCATAGCCCTGGCTATTTCCAGAAAGCGACCATTGCCAAAAGGCAGATTGGCAGATTGGACTTCTGCCTGTTCTGCCATATCAACAAACTGTAGCCAATGCATGGCTTCTTCCCTGATCTTTCGTTCTTCTGCAGCAGCCCAGGGCATTTTAAAGGAGCAGGAAAAAAGCCCGCTTTTGGTACGGCTGTGTAGCCCCACCATCACATTTTCCAGTACTGTCATTTTGCCAAAAAGCTCAACATTCTGGAAGGTACGCACCATCCCCTGACCTGCCAGCTGCTCTGCCGGTAAACGGCTGACATCTTTTGAAAGAAAATGCACTGTGCCGCTGGTCTGTGAATAGATACCGGTAATTATGTTAAACAAAGTGGTTTTGCCAGCACCGTTAGGACCTATAATACCGGTGATTTTATCTGCTTCAAGGTTAAAGGAAACATCGTTTAAAGCAGTAACTCCGCCAAAAATCTGGGTAATATTTTTAACTTCAAGCATGGAGACCATCCTTATCCACACCGCTGCTACGGCGCAGTTTACGGAAAAGCTCAGGTATACCCCGCACAAGCCCACCTGGCATAAAGATAGTCATGATAACCAGCAGCGCACCGTAAAAAACAATATCGTAATCTTGCAAACTGCGTAGAAATTCAGGTAACAAGGTTAAAAGCAGTGCGCCAAGTACTGATCCATAAATACTGCCCAGCCCACCGATTACCACCATGGTAAGCAGTTCAACAGAAATATTAAAACCAAAGGAAGTTGGTGCAATGAAAGTCATGACATGAGCGTAAAGCGAACCGGCAACCGAGCAGATAAGGGCTGAAAGCGCGAAAACCTGTACCTTTAACAGCCGTGCGTTAACTCCCATTACCCGTGCAGCAACTTCAGAATCATGGATAGCGCGAAAGGCACGACCAATGCGGGAATTGGCAAGATTGATGGATAAAAGCACAACCACAAGTACAAAGCCCCATACCAGAAAGTAGTTTTTCAGATCAGAGTCAAAGGCAAATCCGTTGATTTCCAGATAAGGAATGCCAGCAAAACCGGAGGGACCACCAGTAAGCTCAACCCATTCCAGAAACAGGATGTAAATAATAATCCCCAGACCAAGGGTAGCCATGGCCAGATAATGACCTTTCAGTTTTAAAATCGGAAAGCCAATGAAAAACGCCATAATACCAACAAAAATAGCTGCCAGTGGCATTGCCAGCCAGGGATTTAATCCGTATGTGGTTGTTAAAATAGCGGAAATGTAGGCACCAAGACCGAAAAAACCGGCATGACCAAGGGAAATCTGACCTGCATAACCAAGCAAGAGGTTAAGGGCAACAGCCAATATGGTATGGATACCCACAAATACAAATACATTCAGCAGGTAACTTTCCTTGAAGAAAAAAGGGGTAATCAGCACCAGTAAAGCAAACAGGATGTATTTTAACTGTTCTTTTTTCATTACACCCTCTCTGATTCCGGCTTGCCAAAAAGCCCCTGGGGACGCAGAAAAAGAATCAGTAACAGGATAATAAAGGCGATGGCATCCTTATAACCGGATGAAATAAGCCCTGCGCCCATTGATTCCATAACCCCCAGAATCAATCCGCCAATTACAGTGGAAAGCCCGCTGGACATACCACCGATAATGGCAGCACAAAAACCTTTTAAACCCAGCATTATCCCCACATCAAAGGCGGTCATGGTTAGCGGTGCAACGATGATGCCAGCCAAAGACCCCATGGCAGAGCTAATCATAAAGGAAAGCAGTACCATTTTACGCACATCAATCCCCACCAGACCCGCAGCCTTTGGGTTGTACGAGCAGGCACGCATGGCACGACCGCTGATGGTGTAGTTAAAAAACCATTTGTTAAGGGTTATTAACACCAGGGTTATGCCAAATATCCAGAGATGTTGCGGTAAAAGCGTGGCACCACCAAGCATAATCGGTTCTTCGCCAGAAAAGGGTGGCAGTGCATGGGTATCTTTGCCCCAGATTAACATTGCCAGACCACGAATAAGGATTGCCCCGCCAATGGTGATGATCACCATGCTAATGGGTGTTGCATTTTTAAGGGGGCGGATAGCAAGACGTTCAAACAAAAGTCCGCAGCCTGTTGCCAATAAAACTGCCAGTAAAATCGCCAACAAAAGAGGCAGTTTTACCACCGACACCAAAAACCAGGCGAGCATTCCGCCCAACATGACAAACTCGCCCTGGGCAAAGTTGATTATACCTGTGGCATTGTAGATGATGGAAAAACCGATACCGATAAGTGCATAGATTGCACCGGTGGATAATCCGGAAAGAAGATATTGTAATAGTTGATCGCCAAGTCCCATATC
>JAVERM010000035.1:0-16623 GCA_034007105.1 Trichlorobacter sp. | reverse complement strand
ATGGACATAAGTTTGCCCAGATAATGAATAATCAGCCAGCCAATGCAAAAAAACAGCCATGCCATGCCACCGATGTAGATTACTGAACTGTCAAATTCAAGATTGCGGATATGCAGTAAAGCTGCCGATGGTAAAGAAATATGAATTATAAAACCATTAAGTGCAGCTGGTGTGTTTTCGGGAAAACGTTTGGAAAGCCGTAGCATCAAGCCAGCAATAAGGCAGATAATCAGCAGCATTACATTGGACATGAATTATCCTTTTGCTTTATTCAAATGGTCGGCAATAAGCAGGGCACTGCCCAGTAATCCGGCATCATCACCCAATACAGATTGGCGCAGAATAACTTTTTCTGCAATTGCAGGAAAGGTACGTTCATTAATGGTATCAAGTATGGTCTGCTCAAAATGCCTGAAACTGCCAGCAACACCGCCACCGATTATAATGCCATCCAGATTAAGCAGATTAAGCAGCCCGGCAAGCCCTGTACCCAAGTTTACCCCAAGCTGCCTAAAAGCTTTTAAGGCAACTTGGTCGCCATTATCTGCTGCAATGCCCAGCTCTTCCGGTGGTATGCCCCCACCGTAGCGGCTAAGGGCTGACGACGAAACATACTGTTCGAGACAACCGCGATTACCGCAGGGGCAGGGAAGTCCATCCGGCAGCAGGGTAAAATGCCCGAACTCTGCTGCATAGCCATCACTGCCTGTCCAAAGCGTGCCATCCAGAATAAGACCACTGCCAAGTCCTGTACCAATGGTAATCACCATCAGCGAGCGCATCCCCCTGCCTGCACCAAAGGTGGCTTCACCAAGGGCAATCATATTGGCATCATTACCATTTTTAGTTGGAATACCAAGCCGCTGCTGGATGATTTCAGCTACACCAAGACCATTTAATGGCTGCATATTTATTGAAGAACTGACTTTTCCGGCTTTGTTTATCAACCCGGGAATACCCATACCGATTCCGGCAACTTTTATGCCCCTTGCTGCCCCATATTTCAACATTTCCAGCAGATGCTGTTCCAGGCGCAGTAAAAAAGAATCAGCACCTTTGGCAATGGCACTTTCTGTCCGAAACCGGCTGACTATTGCGCCGTCAGCCAGTACCAAAGCTCCCCGCAAATTGGTACCACCTATATCCACACCGATGTATGCTTTATTGCTTTCAGACAAGCCGGTTACCTCTGGTTCAATGTTGACAGCGGTTCATCAAAAGCACTCTCATCACCCACCACAACCAGCTTGAATGCATCTGGATGCAGCAGTCTCTTTGCCGCCCGTAAAACATCTTCAGCGGTTACAGCTGCAATCTTTTCTCGGTATTTCTCCAGAAAATCAGGCTGATAGTTGTAAAACTCAAGGCGCATCTGCTGGCTAACCACGGTTTGCGGTGTGGTAAATCCAAACAAAAATGAGTTGATGATTGAATCTTTGGCAAGCTTCAGCTCCTGGGCTGTCACTGGCTGCTGCCTGATATCTTCAATAATGTTCTGCATTAGTTTAATGGTTTTGATAGTTGCGTTGGCGCGGGTTTCTGTCTGGGCAGTAAAACTGCCGGTAAAGCGACGCCCCACGTCAAAGCTGCTGCCCACATTGTAGGCCAATCCCTGGTTTGTGCGCACTTCAGTCATCAGGCGGGATGTGAAACTGCCCCCCAATATATAATCCAGTACCCGCACAGCGTATAAGTCAGGATCATCTTTGGTTATACCCAGGTGTCCGAACCTGATTACTGTCTGATTAACTTTTTTCTGCACAAACTGCAATTGCGGTCTGAAACTACTTTGTACTGCCGGTATCTGGGGCAGGGGTTGATCATCATTATTTGCATACCTGCCGAGCAGTTGATTAAGTAATGGCAACAGTTTTTTTTCATCAACATCACCGCTGACTGCAATAATGATATTTTCTGGTTTTACAAATTTTTTATGAAAATCGATCAGATCACTGCGCTGGATGGCTTTTATGGAGTTTTCAGTAGGGAAAGATCCCAATGGATGACCTGCGTAGATCAGTTTTTCCAGTTCTCGATCAGCCAACTCTTTTGGATCATCATTTTGACGGCGGATATCCTCAAGCATCTGTTGCCTGACTATTTGCAGACGCTTGCTGTCAAAGCCCGGCTTAAAAAGCAGATCAGCAAAAATATCCAGTGTTGCCGTAAGGTTACGGCTTAGGCAACTCATGGTGACTATGCCACTGTCAGTACCAAAATAGCTTTCCACCGCAGATGCCATAAATTCCAGCTCATCATCAAGCTGATCAGGTAAAACTGTTTTTGTACCACCGTTACGCAGCATCCTGCCTGTTAAAGCTGCCAGACCGCTTTTATCCGCCGGATCATACACCGATCCGGTGCGGATCATGGCTGTTAGGGTAACCAGCGGTATTTCATGATCTGGCAACAGGTAAACAGGGATATGGTTATCAAGAAGCAGCCGTTTTGACTGGGGAATACTGAAATCAAGCTGCTGAAAGGACATTGTACGTGGGTCAGGCTGCTCGCCAGCCCAGGCAAGATTCAATATACAGATAAGTATCAAAAAAAGACGCACCAGAATTTTCATTATTGCAAAGCCTCCTGCTTGTTGTTAACCAAAGTACCAACAATCCGATTTTCTCTGGTCAGCCACTTATTTGCTACCCGCCTGACATCATCGGCAGTAACTGCTGCCAGCTTTGCACGATAGCTTGTCATAAAACGCCACGATCCTGTAACCGCTTCATACTCGGTAAGATTTCTGGCAAGCCCACCATTTGTGCTCATTCTGCGGGCTTCTTCATAATCCAGCCTGTTCTGGATACGCTGCAACTCACGCTGGCTGACCGGCTCGTTTTTAAGTTTTTCCAGTTCTTCCAGCAACGCTGTTTCAACTTCTTTGGCTGTGTGGGGTGAGCGTGGTGTGGCGTGCAGCACAAAAAGACCAGGATAGCGGCTACCAGGGGCACTAAATACCGATACTGATGTGGCAAGCTGTTTTTCTAACACTATTTTACGGTAAAGTCTTGATGTGCGCCCTTCACCCAGCACTGCTTCAAGGACATCAAAAACCTCGTCATCTTTCTCACCAACCGCTGTTTTACCAAACCCGATTAAAACTTCAGGTTCGGCATCACCCAACACTTCTACCCTTTTTTCACCCCTTGGGCTTTCCTCTTTTGTGTAAACATCAGGAACCGGTGTACCGGGCTGCAAGTCACCAAAATATTTTTCCACCAGTGCAATAACTTCCTGGGGGTTAATTGCACCAACAATGGCTATCACCACATTGTTTGGCGCGTAAAAACGGTGTAAAAACTGCTCCGCCTTGGTGCGGGACAGGTGCTGAATGTCAGACATCCAGCCAATTATCGGTTGTCCATAGGGATGTGCTGGATAGGCAGCAGCCACAAAACTTTCCCACAATTTCGAAGCTGGTGCCGCGTCATAACTTCTGCGCCGCTCTTCCATCACCACTGATCTTTCTGAATAAAACTCGCGCAGCACCGGATTGCGCATCCGGTCAGATTCAATGGCAGCCCATAACTCCAGTTTGTTGGCTGGCAAGGAAATCAGATAGGTTGTGCCATCACGGGAAGTAAAAGCATTGTAACCAACACCGCCATTACGGGCATAAAGTTCAAAAAATTCGTCTTTTATCACGTATTGCTGTGCTTTATTTTCAAGGTCAGTTAACTTTTCAGTCAGACTGGCAACAATAGCACCATCTGCCTTACTGCCTTTGGCTTGTTCTGCAAGCAGACTTTGCGCTGTCAGTTCTATCTCATCAAGCAAAGGCTGCTCTTTCGAGTAATCCGTTGTGCCCAATGTTTTTGTTCCCTTAAAAAGCATATGCTCAAGCAGATGGGCAATACCTCTTTCATCACTGCGTTCATCAACACTGCCAACCTTAAAACGGATCCAGGCAGAAACTGTTGGCGAGGCATCCCGTTTCACCATCAAAAGTTTTAATCCATTTTTTAATTGATGTTCAACCAGATGCTTTTCAAGCTCTGCCCCACTGACCGGAGTCACAGCAAAAAGACAGCACAAAACTAGTAACAAAAGCCTGCTCATGTAATTATCCTCCTGGTTCGGGCTGGTTTAATTGGAAGCCAATATACGCAAAAAAGGAGTGACTTTATAGCCACTCCTTTTTTAAATAACACCTTTAAATGACATTTACATGCAATAAAATTTCAGATACGGGCATTCTTTCCGGCAACCTGCATACGCACCAAAGCACGGGCAAGTGCAGCCTCGTAAATCTTGAAATTCTTGTCTTCAGGCGAAAGTTCTTTAAGTTTGGACTCTGCTCTGCCAAGAGCTGCCCTGGCACGCTCCAGATCAATCTGATCAGAACTTTCAGCAGTTTCCACAAGAACGATAATCTTATCATCACGGATTTCGAAGTAACCCCAGTTAAGAGCCAGACAAGCCAAAGCACCGTCTTTTTTGTAGCAAAGCTCACCAATATTTAAAGAGGTAAGCAGCGGTGCGTGACCTGGCAACACTGTGAATTCACCCAGTTTACCGCTGGCAGTAACTTCATCCACCATTGCATCAAGCACTTTGCTGTATGGGGTAACTATTTCAAGATTCATCTTTTCAGCCATATAAAACCTCTGTAAGTCAGGAGTCTGTCGGACTTGCCCGTTCGTAGCGAGGGAAAGTCCGATTTGAGGCAGTTTTTCCGATTTTACAAGGAGAATAGTCAGCTATTTAACGAGAAAAAGCGGGAAAAATGACCAAATCCGGCTTTTCCGCAGCAGAACAGCGGGAAGTCCGACAGACTCCTAGAGTTGTTTTCTGCAAATCAACAGTAAATCAACCTTAACCTGTTTTTGTTAAACAGCTGCCAGTTTCTTGCCTTTTTCAATTGCTTCATCAATGGTACCAACCATATAGAAAGCCTGCTCAGGAAGATCGTCATACTTTCCAGCAACAATTTCCTTAAAAGCCTGGATTGTATCTTTTAGCTCTACATAAACACCAGGTGTACCGGTAAAAGCTTCAGCCACATGGAAAGGCTGTGACAAGAACCGTTGTATTTTTCTTGCTCTGGCAACAACCAGTTTATCTTCTTCAGAAAGCTCATCCATACCAAGGATGGCGATGATATCCTGCAGGTCTTTATACTTTTGCAGCACATATTGTACAGAGCGGGCTACAGTATAATGTTCTTCGCCGATTACCTGTGGATCAAGGATTCTTGAGGTGGAATCCAGCGGGTCAACCGCAGGATAAATACCAAGCTCTGCAATCTGACGGGAGAGAACTGTGGTGGCATCCAAGTGGGCAAAGGCTGTGGCTGGTGCAGGGTCAGTCAAGTCGTCAGCAGGCACATAAATAGCCTGAACTGAAGTAATGGATCCCTTTTTGGTGGATGTAATCCGCTCCTGAAGCTCACCCATTTCTGTTGCCAGGGTTGGTTGATAACCAACTGCCGATGGTATCCGCCCAAGCAATGCAGAAACTTCTGAACCAGCCTGGGTAAAGCGGAAGATATTATCAATAAACAGCAGCACATCCTGGTTTTCTTCATCACGGAAGTATTCTGCGATGGAAAGTGCAGTCAAAGCAACGCGGGCACGGGCTCCTGGTGGCTCATTCATCTGACCGTAAACAAGGGCAGCCTTGTCAATAACACCGGAATCTTTCATTTCATGCCAAAGGTCGTTACCTTCACGAGTACGCTCACCAACACCGGCAAAAACCGAGAAACCACCATGCTGTTTGGCGATATTATTGATCAGCTCCATAATCAGAACTGTCTTGCCAACACCGGCACCACCAAAAAGACCGATTTTACCACCACGGGCATATGGTGCCAGCAGGTCAACAACCTTGATACCGGTTGTAAATGCCTCTACTTTTGTGGACTGATCCTCAAAAGCCGGTGCATCACGGTGAATTTCATACTCTTTTTCATGACCAATCGGTCCAGCCTCATCAACTGGCTCACCAATTACGTTAATAATACGCCCCAGGGTTTTACGACCCACCGGAGCAGAAATCTGCTTGCCGGTATCCACCACTGGCTGATTACGCTTAAGACCATCAGTAGAGTCCATAGCAATGGTACGAACCGAGTTTTCACCCAAATGCTGTGCAACCTCAAGAACAAGGTTATTTTCACGCTCGTCAATGGCAGGGTTTGTAACCCGCAGTGCGTTGTAAATCGGCGGCAATTTGCCTGGTTCAAACTCAACGTCAACAACAGCACCGATAACCTGGGTGATTTTACCTGTGTTTTGACTCATCTGACCTGCTCCTCCTGTGACCTGTTGGCCATACTTTATCTGGTATTTACTATTTAAAAACTTCGGTTAACCTTTAATTGACTCTGCACCGGAAATAATTTCCATCAGTTCTGTGGTAATTGCCGCCTGACGTGCCCTGTTATACTGCAAGGTAAGCTTGTCAATCATTTCAGAAGCGTTTTTGCTTGCACTATCCATTGCTGTCATTCTGGCACCATGTTCAGCTGCCACAGAATCAAGCATCGCCTTGAACAGCTGAACCTCAATGTTTTTAGGTAGAATCTCACCCATCAGCTCCTGCACAGTGGGCTCATAAATATACTCAACCTGAACATCATCGGTAACTAGTGTTTCTTCTGCCACTGGCGGAACCACCGGTAAAAGCTGCTGAAAGGTTACATCCTGTGCCATAACTGTTTTAAACGAGTTGAACAGCACAATCACCTTATCATAGGCACCTTCTGTGTAACCCTCAATAATCTCCTGACCAAGCAAGGCAGCTGTCTGATAATTGGGCTTTGAAATCAGGTTGGGATAGTTTTTTTCTACAGAATGCCGGTTTTTAAGATAGTCATAACCTTTACGACCAAGAGTCATAATGGTTACCTGCTCAAGAGACTGCTTCTGTTCCCGCACGAATCTGTCAGCTGCCTTGCACAGGTTGGCGTTGAAACCACCGCACAAACCACGGTCCGATGAAATCACAAGCAGCAAGAGCTTTTTGACATCGCGAACCTCAAGAAGCGGGTGCTGATCTCCCTCCATGCAGCAAGCCAAAGAGCGCAACACTTCTTCCAGCTTGTTAGCATAGGGGCGTGCAGCAACTATATTTTCCTGAGCACGGCGCAGTTTTGCCGCAGAAACCATTTTCATGGCCTTGGTAATCTGGCGCGTATTTTTCACGGAACCGATCCGCTTTTTAATCGACTTCAGGCTAGGCATTGTTAAACCGTCCTTTTGCTAATCAAGCGGTAAATTCCTTTTTAAACTGATCAAGTGCATTAACCAGTTTTTGCTTCACCGAATCATCAATCTGTTTTTTCTCGGCAAGTTCAGGCAGCACATCAGAAGCGCGGCTCTCCATAAACGAAAGCAGCTCCTGCTCATAACGCTTTACTTCCGAAACCGGATACTCATCAATATAGCCGTTGTTAGCAGCAAAAATACCCAGCACCTGCCTTTCAAACGGCTGTGGCTGGTATTGAGGTTGCTTGAGGATTTCCACCAGACGCTCACCACGTGCCAGCTGCATCTGGGTTGCCCTGTCCAAGTCTGAACCAAACTGGGCAAAGGCAGCCATTTCGCGATATTGCGCCAGGTTAAGCCGCAAGGTTCCGGCAACTTGCTTCATTGCCTTGGTCTGGGCAGAACCACCAACACGAGAGACAGAAATACCAACGTTAATAGCCGGACGAACACCAGAGTGGAACAGGTCAGATTCAAGGAAGATCTGACCATCAGTAATGGAAATTACGTTGGTTGGAATATAGGCAGAAACGTCGCCAGCCTGGGTTTCAATGATCGGCAGGGCAGTTAAAGAACCGGCACCAACATCATCGGACAGCTTGGCAGCACGCTCCAGCAGACGGCTGTGCAGGTAGAAAACGTCACCAGGGTATGCTTCACGTCCTGGTGGACGACGCAGCAGCAGGGAAAGCTGACGATATGCAACAGCTTGTTTGGATAGGTCATCATAAATAATCAGTGCATGACGGGCGCTATCACGGAAATATTCGCCCATGGTAACACCAGTGTAGGGGGCGATAAATTGCAGTGGTGCAGACTCGGAAGCGGTTGCAGCAACTACAATGGTGTAATCCATTGCACCATGCTCTTGCAGCTTGGAAACAACCTGGGCAACAGTGGAACGCTTCTGACCAATGGCAACATAGATGCAAACAACATCGCCACCCTTTTGGTTGATAATTGTATCAATGGCAACAGCGGTCTTACCTGTCTGGCGGTCACCGATAATCAGCTCACGTTGCCCACGACCAATCGGCACCATGGCATCAATAGCCCGCAAGCCGGTAGCCATCGGCTCATGAACCGACTTACGCTTTACAATACCAGGAGCCTTGATTTCAACCTTACGGTAATGCTCGGTTACAATAGGCCCCCTGCCATCAATCGGCTCACCAATTGCGTTTACCACGCGACCAACCAGAGCTTCGCCAACCGGCACCTCAACAATACGACCGGTTCTTTTAACCTGATCACCTTCTTTAATGGCAATGTAATCACCAAGAACTGCAGCACCGACGTTATCCTCTTCCAGGTTAAGCACCATACCGGAAACTCCACCCGGAAACTCCAGCAATTCACCGGCCATGGCTCCTGCCAGACCATGAATACGGGCGATACCGTCACCAATGGAGATGATTGTTCCGGTTTCGGAAACCTCAACATCCTTGCCATAATCCTTAATCTGTTTCCTGATAATCTCGCTGATCTCTTCGGCTCTAAGTTCCATAGAAGTGCTTACCCCTTCTGTAATATATCGTTAATACGCTCTAGCTGAGTCTTAACACTGCAATCATATACAATATCACCAATTTGCGTTACCACGCCCCCAAGCAAGGTCTGATCCACAACTATTTCCGGAATCACTTTTTTACCGGTTCTGGATTCAAGCGCAGACGACAATGCTGCAAGCTGCCCATCATCAAGGGGCATCGCAGATTTTATCAAGGGACGTATAACGCCTGCCTGCTCGTCCGCCAACTGCTTATAGGTGGAAACAATCTGGGGAAGGCAAATGATACGCCCCTTATCCACCAGCAACAAAAGAAAGTTGGAAACAAGCTCACAACAGCCAAGCTTTGTAGCCAGCTCCCTCATCACTTCTTTTTTCTGCACCACTGTAAATGCCGGATCACTCAGCAGGGAATAAAGCTCTGAGGAGCCCGCAATCACACGATCCACAGCTTCAAGTTCAGATGTAAACTGCTCCAGCAGGTTATTTTCCGCACCAAGCTGAACAAGAGCCTTGGCATAGCGTCTGGCAATAGCATTTGATATCACAGCTGCCCCACCTTCCCGAGATAGTCCTGCACAAAGCGGTCATGATCTGCTTTTTGCACAGCAGCAGACAGCTTACCTGAAGCAAGTTCAACAGCAAGACGAGCAGCCTCTGCCTGCAATACCACACGCGCCTTGATCACTTCCTGCTCAGCAGACTGACTGGCCTGATTGGTGATTTTGAGTGCGGCCTCATTGGCTTCTTTAATAATGCGCTGCTTCTCAAGCTCTGCATCTTGCATCATGCCTGCACGCAGTTGCTCAATCTCCAGATTAGCTTTGTCTATCTTGTCAGTGTACTCACGCAGCTTTGCCTCAGCCGCATCACGTGCCGCACGGGCTTCATTAAGATTTTTTTCAATATTCGCCTGCCGGTCAGCCAGCGAACCTTTTAGGTTTGCTTTTTTCAGACCCCAAACAACTATGGCAATAAGAACAGCGAAGTTGATCACTCGCCAGATAAAATCCTTCATAACTGCGCCAGAATCAGCATGACCACTGGCAAAAGCCGCTGAAGCAGACAATACAGACGCTGCCAGCACAAGCAAAGCAACCCGCTTCCGGGTATGGCAAGCATTAAGCATGAACATTGGCTTACAAACTCCTCCCCAGAATTTTCTCACATATTTCACCTGAGATATGCTCAGCCTGCTTGCGCAGCAGCGCCCTTGCATCCTCTGATTCACGCACAACCTTCTGACGGATGGCATCAAGCGATACCGCAGCATCTTTACGTGCCTTTTCAAGCAGTGAAGACTCTTCAGCAAGAGCCTCTTTCACAAGCTCGGCACGACGGGCAGACACATCAGCCCTTGCTTCACGCAAAGCCGCCTCATACTGCTCCACCTTGTCCTTAACCAAGCGATCTACAGAAGCAGTCTTTTCCTTTGCGCCGTCTATTTCCTGGCGACGTTTATCCAATGCAGCCCTTAACGGCTTGTACAACAAGACGTTAAGCACCAGCACCAAAATGCCGAAGTTAATGATTTGAATAAAAAAAGCGAGATCGAGATTGATCACTGCCCACCCCTTGTCTGCATCGGTTAATCTGCGCCAACTCTGCTCGTCAAAAGCCAAGCTAAATTGCAGGTAAAACACCGAATAACTAACACAGCTTTCACACTATGTCAATATATTTATAGTGGATATTTATTGTTGTTGCAGTAGTTCAACCAAACGGGTGAGGTCATCTGTAGTGGAAAAGTGGATTTCAACAACCCCTTTACCGGCAGCGTTCTGTTTGATTGCAACCTTTGACTGGAACTGACGTTGTAACTGTTCTTCAAGAGATACAAGTATCGGGTTTATTTTATTTGCTTGCTTTGGCTTGGCTGCACTTGCCTGCTTCAGCTTTTTCACCAGCTGTTCGGTTTCCCGGACACTAAGCTGACGCTTCAGCAGCTCCTGCCTTGCCTTTTCAATCAAAGATTCATCTTCAAGCCCAAGCAATGCCCGCGCATGACCCATGCTCATTTTGTCTTCAACAAGATCCTGCTGAACCCTGGCAGGCAGTTTTAAAAGCCGCAAAGAATTGGTAACTGTACTGCGGTTTTTGCCAACCCGCTTTGCCACTTCTTCCTGTGAAATCGCAAGCTGCTCCACCAAAGAGCGATAGGCCTGGGCTTCTTCAATGGCATTTAAGTCTTCTCGCTGGATATTCTCAATAAGTGCAAGCTCCAGCAGATTTTCGGAACTGCTCTCCCTGATTACCACCGGCAGCTCACGCAATCCGGCTTTTTGGGCAGCACGCCAGCGACGTTCTCCGGCGATAATTTCATAAAAGCCACTTTTCTGACTAACCACCAACGGCTGTATAATACCGTTTGTACGGATTGAATCAGCCAGTTCAGCCAGTTTTTCCTGATCAAACTGCTTGCGTGGCTGATTTTTATTGGGGCGAACAAGCTCAATGGGGCAGACAAAATACTGCTTGTCATCCGGTGTATCAGCCACAGGCAGCAATGCTGCCATCCCTTTACCAAGACCTGATTTTTTAACCATCATTGCTCCTGCTTCTGCCGATCAGCTCAGTGGCAAGCTGCATATATGATGTCGCACCTTTGGAAGTAATATCATAATAGATAATCGGTTTGCCGTGGCTGGGTGCTTCGGAAAGGCGGACATTGCGCGGAATGATTGTTTCAAGCACATCTGTACCAAAATGCGCGCGGACTTCATCTTCCACCTCTTTTGAAAGTCTGTTGCGTGCATCATACATGGTCAACAAAATGCCTTCCAGCTTCAAAAACGGATTCAGGCTGCGCTGCACAAGTCGTATGGTCTGCAAAATCTGCGAAAGACCTTCCATGGCGTAAAACTCGCATTGCAGCGGAATCAGGATACTGTCAGCGGCTGTCATGGCGTTGATGGTCAGCAGGTTCAGCGAAGGGGGACAATCAATAAGAATATAATCATACTTGTCTGACACGGCGGATAATGCCTGCTTCAGTCGCTGTTCACGACCTGTTTCCCCAGCCAGCTCCAGTTCGGCACCAGCCAGATCCGCAGTGGCAGGCAGAACATGTAAAAAATGATGCCCGCTATCATGTATCAAAGTATCGGCAGTGGCACCATTGATCAGAAGATCATACACCGATCGCTGCAAATCTCTTTTTTCCATACCAACGCCACTGGTTGCATTGCCTTGCGGATCCATATCCACAAGCAAAGTGGGATGTTCGGCAGCAGCCAGCGATGCGGCCAGGTTAACGGCTGTGGTGGTTTTCCCGACACCACCTTTCTGATTGGCTATGCAGATGATTTTGACCATAGGCTTTATACTATCTGTAAATGGAATTTGATTGGTTGATTGCTACAGTGTGGCAGGCAGCAGAACGTACCATAAAGCCCCTACACTGCAAAGTAAAATCATCATCGGCTTTTGCCTCAAGTTGCAGCAACTCACCATTTTGCCTTGTCAGGGCAAGCCTGTTACAATGCAGCATCATCCTTTGTGCAGCTACACCGCCATAGGTTTGGTCTCCAACTATGGGCAGACCGCAGGCAGCAAGATGAACCCGAATCTGGTGGGTGCGACCGGTGCGGGGCAAAGCTTCTATAAGTGACAGGTTGCCAACTGTTTCAATCAGCCTGAAATCGGTTATGGCAGCTCTCCCTTGGGGATGAACACCCCAGCGACCGCTGCCAATTTTGCCTATGGCTCCATCCGCCTGCCAGCTTTCGATAGTCGGTACTCCGCTGACCAGGGCAAGGTATCTTTTCTCTATCCTGCCCAGCCTGAACTGCTCGGACAGCCAGGCTGCCTCCTGACGATGTTTGGGGAAAAGCATCAGCCCTGATGTACCACGATCCAGCCGGTGCACAACCCGCACAGGTTCTTTTATCCCTTGCCGTGCAAACTCTTCGCTAACCCAGTATTCAAGGGTTCCTTTCAGTTGATAAGGTGTACGCTGGCTGGGTATTCCGGCAGGCTTGTTCAGTGCCAGCAGATGTTTATCCTGACAGATTATGGCTTCTGGCGGCAAATACAGCTCCTTGAACCGCCCTGGCTCCATAATGCCGACAGTCAACCGGTCACCAGTGATGATACTACGGGAAGCGACCCGCACCATTTTACGGTTAAGCGCACAGCCGCCACGGTCAATTATCCTTCGCGCCTCACCTTTGCTGATTTCAGCCAGAGCAGCCAGTGCGTCATCCAGCCGTTGCCCATTGTGTTCATTTTTTGCACAAAGTTCAAGAATCATTGGGCTACTTTACAGATATTTCACAGGTACTGCAAACAAAGCTGTTGCAGCCTCAAATTGTTGACCGTCTCCCCTGCCCCTGTTAAAGTCCAGTGTTAAATTATTACAATTTCTGTTTTCAGAGGATTGGATTTATGCCCACCATCAGTATGTTCTACGGGATACTTGTTGCGCTAATGTATGAAGACAATGTTCGCCATCATCTGCCTCATTTCCATGTTCGCTATCAGGAGTACAAAGCGTCCATTGCCATTGAAGATGGGCGCGTATTGGCAGGGATGTTCCCTCCAAAGCAGCTTAAACTGGTACAGGCGTGGGTTGAATTACATCGTGATGAGCTGTTTGCCGATTGGGAGCTTGCGGTAAATGGTGAAGAGCCTTTCCGCATTGCCCCCTTGCAATAGGAGATCTGTAATGAATGAATTACTTGATGTGGTGAAGGTTAAAGCCCAGCCCGACTACACATTAGAGCTGGAATTTGAAAACGGGGAGCGCCGGCTCTTTGATATGGCTCCCATTATGGATAAAAAACCCTTTGGGCAACTAAAACAATCAAATGCCTTTTTTGCTGCGCGTGTGGATTACGGCACCGTAGTCTGGCCAGGAAATATTGATATTGCCCCTGAAACCTTGTACGACCGTTCCATCCCGCTGGTAAGCCAAGGCTGAGCGTACCTTGCCAGCTTGGGAGTCTGTTAAAGCCTTACAATGAACTCCATTCAATCACCTACATATCTGCGTGGTCCCGTGGCACTAAACCATCTGCTACTGCAAAACTTTGTGCAAAAGGGCAGCAAAGCCATTGATGCAACCTGCGGCAATGGCAAAGACACTCTGCTGCTTGCACAACTTGTCGGTGCTGCCGGCCATGTTTTTGCCTTTGATGTACAAAAAACCGCCTGCCTGCGCACCAGTGAAAGAATTGCGGATGCCGGAATGCAGAAAAGGGTGACCATCCATCAGGCAAGCCACGAACTAATTGCTGATCTGGTGCCTTCACCGGTGGCAGCAATTATTTTTAACCTTGGCTGGCTGCCTGGCGGTGACCGCTCCATTATTACCAACCCTGAAACAACAATTGCAGCCCTTAAAAACTCGCTGACACTATTGCAGCCCTCCGGATTACTGACCATTACCTGCTATCCAGGGCATGGCGGTGGCGACGAAGAAGCAAGGCAGGTCAGCAACTGGGCAGCTGAACTTGCGCCCAACCATTGGCATGTCTGGAGGATGGGGCAGATGAATGTGGCAACAGATGCGCCATCTTGCATCGTTGTACAGAAAGTGAACAACCATGCAGATGCTTAACTTGCTGCCCTGGCTGATTATTTTACCAGCAACCTGTTACAGCCTGCTAAGTTTATGGTGCGGGCTACGGTTTTTCAGCTCTGCCACAGATAGCCAAGCTGTTGGCGACACCATCCAGCCAGCAGTGACCATCCTGAAGCCGATAAAAGGGATGGATGAAGGCAGTTACGAGAACTTTGCTTCTTTTTGCAGGCAAAAATACAAAGGTGATTTGCAGATTATCTTTGCTGTTGCTGATGAAAATGACCCTGCGGTAAAAATCATCCGCAAGTTGCAGCAGGATTTTGCAAACCACGAGATTATCCTGAATATTGACAGCACAATAAATGGCACCAACCTTAAAATATCCAATCTGATTAATGCCTTTAGCCTTGCCAGACACGACCTGCTGATTATTTGTGACAGCGACATCAGAGTTGAGCCATCATTTTTAAGCTCGGTCACCAGCCATTTTAATGAGCCGTCCATCGGGCTGGTCAGCTCTCCCTACCGCACCAGCACTCTTCACGGTAATACTACCGCATTGGAAGCACTTGGATTTTGCTGCGAAATGCTTCCCAATGTGGTTGTGGCAAGGCAGCTTGAAGGGCTTTCCTTTGCCCTTGGTGCTGCCATGACTTTCCGTCGTGTGGCTTTGGATGATATTGGCGGTCTTGCAGCCCTTAAAGATTATCTTGCCGATGACTACCAACTGGGCAATAAAATCCACCTTGCCGGCTGGAAGCTGGCATTGGACAGACAACCAGTTGAAAGTATGCTGGGCAAAGAGTCGTTTACCAACATCTTCAGCCGGCAGCTACGCTGGGCACGTACCATGCGGGTAAGCCGACCAGCCGGCTACCTGGTGTCTGGTATCACCTTGCCCGGGCTGGCAGTTATGGGACTTTTACTGGCAACACTGATGACAAATCAGGCAGCAACAAGCCTGTCTGCATTGCTGTTGCTGTATGCGGTGCGCCTTACTGTGACCACCATCTTCAGCCGCAACCTGCTTGGTGACAAGCTGTTACCACGATGGAGCTGGCTATTGCCACTGCGCGATTTGTTAGCAACAGCCAGTTGGCTGGGAGCTTTTACAGGCAACCGTATAAAATGGCGGGGGCACTATTTTAAAATATTGCCTGACGGCAGGCTGGAAGAGCTTAACGGAGTAAATAATGATTGATCGCAACCTGCTTGTTGGCTTACATGGCAAGACACTGTTCTATCCATGCTGCGGAAAAGACCTGACCTTACCGATAGAGCTTTTTGCCTCAGCAATTTCAGACTTTTGTTTTGCAGATAAAAGACCACCCTGGGCAAGAAGAATCAGGGATGCCATACCTTCCACAGTGGAAAAAGTGACAGGCAATGCGTATAGGGACATCAATTCAGGCAACATATTTTTGTTTAATTATTATTGGCAAGATGCAAGAGAGGTACTTAAAGAGCTGCCGCAACTGGGAGTGTTTTTCCACAGGGGGGATGGACTGGCAACAGAAAAAGGTGTGTCAAGTGGCATTCCCTGGTTGGGGGAGGAGTACCTGGGGCAAATTCTGTCCAAACTTGTTCCCGGCGGTTTTGTCGTCACAGATGGTTCAAACTGCCCACAAGATGGTCCTTTTCAGCTTAAAAGGTATTATGACACAAAAGAAGAAGAGTATGCAGGCACGGTTTTTGATGAAGTCTTTGAGTACAAAGGCTACACCTTTTCCTGCCTGGGAAATGCTGGCAGAAGATATGGACCAACCCTGATATGGCAGGTGAATTGAAACATTAGCAAAAAAAGAAAAAGCCCTGCAATGCAGGGCTTCAAGATTGGCTGGACAGTGCCAGATTATTTGTATGGTGGCTGCTCAGGGACTTGAACCCCGGACCTCACGCGTATGAAGCGTATGCTCTAGCCAGCTGAGCTAAGCAGCCATTTTGTTGTTTTTTTATCTACCGAAAACAGAAGAACTGGTTATTTATATCTTTTATGCGGTATTGTCAATACAAATTCAACAAGGAGTATAGCTATGGGTCTGCACGAAAACCTTAAATCCCTGGGGCAGGGCAAAGCCACCAATTATGCATACGATATGCCAGATGCCGGTCTGCTGGAGGCTTTTCCATCGCCATTTAACAGCACTATGCTGAATCCGGTCGGCTGCACAGGCACATTGCATATTGAATGCCCGGAGTTCACCTGTCTTTGCCCCATGACCGGCCAGCCTGATTTTGGCACAATTATTATAGATTATCAGCCTGATGCGTTATGCGTTGAAAGCAAAAGCCTGAAGCTTTATCTGGGTTCTTTCCGGATGCACGGAGAATTTCATGAAGCAGGCGTTAACAGAATATGCAATGATCTGGTTAAG
>JAVERM010000064.1:0-10646 GCA_034007105.1 Trichlorobacter sp. | reverse complement strand
TATAGATTATCAGCCTGATGCGTTATGCGTTGAAAGCAAAAGCCTGAAGCTTTATCTGGGTTCTTTCCGGATGCACGGAGAATTTCATGAAGCAGGCGTTAACAGAATATGCAATGATCTGGTTAAGCTGCTTGCACCTGTCTGGCTTACTGTAGAAGGACGCTTTACACCGCGCGGTGGCATCCCTTTTTGGCCTAAAGCCCAGTACCAGGCAGCAAAGTAGGCAGTTCTGCACGAATATCTGTTAAATATCTGTGCAGGTAAAACGCCTGCACAGGTCAGGTCGATCATGGTAAATTCTGCATTGATTCCCTTGCAAAAACTCACAGCCAAACTCAATAATCAGGAAATAACGTCCGGTCAGGGTAAACTCAAGCCTTTTTGCACCAATGCTACTTAGCTTGTGATACTCTTTTCCAGTAAGCTCTACACTGTAAAAACCGCGGCAACAATATGCATCACACCCGCTGCACTTCTGGTCATTATCCAGTGGATGATCAAGTATCAAACCCTGTAGTTTTTTTCTTTGTCCACTCCAGAAGGACATAATACACCTCCTGAACAGCCAAATATTTTAACAACAACTTTGTGCTACACAAACTGGCTACTCTGCAAATAACGACATATTGCATGCTGGCACAATACCTGCTGCTTCTGCACGCTGCAAAAGCTCACAAATTGCCTGTTCTCCCTCCTCCCCAAGATTAGACGAAAAATCATTTACATACAGACCAATATGGGCAGCGCAAACCTCGCTGCTCATCTCCTGTGCGTGGGAACTTATATAGCGGGCAGCGGCAGCAGGATTATGTCTGGAATAATCAACCGCTGCCCTTAACGCCTGTTCAATGGTTAAAATAGCATCTGTACCAAGGCTGCGTCTGGCAACAATGCCACCAAGCGGTATTGGCAAACCGGTTTCAGCCTCCCACCAACTACCTAAATCCAGCAGTTTATGCAAACCAATGGTCTGATAGGTAAAGCGTGATTCATGGATGATAACCCCTGCATCAACTGCACCGCTTGCCACTGCTGGCATAATCTTGTCAAAAGGCATCTCCACAAGTTGATGCAAGCGCGGATTAAAAAGCCTTAAAAGCATGCAGGCAGTTGTGTAGGCACCAGGGATGGCAATGGTTTTTTGCGGCAGAACATCAAACTCCATCGGGTTGCCAGCCACAAGCAATGGTCCGCAACCGCGCCCCAAAGCACTGCCAGAACGTAACAATACATATTCATCGCGTATAAATCCCAGTGCTGCATAGGAAACCTTGCTGATGTCCAGCAGGCTTTGCATTGCCATCCGGTTTAATGTTTCCACATCTTCAAGCTGCTCCTTAAAGCAGAAATCTCCTGCTTTCACCAGCCCATGCACCAGTGGGTAAAACATAAAAGTATCGTTTGGGCAGGGCGAAAAGCCCAATGTCAGTTGTGTGTGCATATCAAACCTCCGTAATAGCCAGGAATCTGCGTGACTTACTCTGCATAATCAGCATATGTGCCAAATATTGCACAGCTGCCGATTTTTGTGTATACTGCTTTTATTTTATTTTCGTCAAACAGGGTGATATTGAATGCAACCGATAATAACCTACAAAGAGCGTTGCCGCTCTTGCTACTCCTGTGTACGTACCTGTCCGGTCAAGGCAATCAAAATGAATAACGGCTATGCAGAAATTATGTATGAGCGGTGCATAGGCTGCGGAAATTGTCTTAACTGCCCGCAAAAAGCCAAGGTTATTGTGGACAGAATAGTTAAAACCCAGGAGCTTTTAACATCCGAAGACCCGGTGGTGGCCATACTTGGCTGCTCGTTTCCTGCTTTTTTTCATAACAGCACTCCGGGTCAGCTGGTTGCCGGTCTTAAAAGTCTGGGTTTTAAGGAGGTGCATGATGGCGCATTTGGTGCAAGACTGATTGCACCGCTTTATCGCGAAGCTATCGCCGCAACCAGACTACCACTGGTCTCCACCCATTGCCCGGCAATTGTTGCCCTGGTGGAACAGCATTATCCAAAACTTTTGCCAAACCTGTTGCCCGTTGTTTCACCAATGGTGGCCATGGGCAGGTTTATCAGGCAGGCAGTTGGCGACAATGTCAAAATTATTTACATAAGCCCCTGCATAGCAGCCAAATTTGAGATTAATGCGCCGCAATTGCAGGGCATTATTGATATTACACTAACCTACAATGAAATAGACCTGCTTTTTCGTCGCCGCGGCATTAACCTCACCAGATTAGCTGAATCCAGCTTTGACGGCATTGATCCAAAACATGGCAGAATGCTTTCTTTGCAAGGCGGCGCACTGCGTGCCATGGACATTACAACCGACTTTCTTGACACTGAAACAGTCAGTGCCGAAGGTGAAACAGCTGTAATGGAGATTATTAAAGAGTTGCAGGGCGGTAAAATTACGCCACGCTATCTTGATCTTCGTTTTTGTGACGGTGGCTGCATAAATGGTCCAATCAAAAATCGTAACTTGAGCTATCTGGTTAAACGCAAGCTGATTATAGATTATAACAACAGCGCAATCCCCTATCGCACCTCACAAACCTATGCCAACATACCTTTTTCAGCAGATCTACACCGCGGCTTTCTGGACAAGTCCCAAAAACTGGCAACACCAAAAGCAGATGAAATTCGCAGAATACTGCAAAGCACCGCCAAATTCAGCCAAAGCGATGAGCTTAATTGCCGTGCCTGTGGTTACAACAGCTGTCGAGAACATGCCATAGCCGTTTTTCATGGTTTTGCAGACACAAGCATGTGCCTGCCCTACAATCTACGCAAAATGGAAGAAGACCGTGGAGTTTTGCAGCAAAAATATGAGCTTGTATCCCGTGAACTTACCAACCAGCTTGGTGAAGAGATGATTATCGGCAACGATCGCGATGTTGCCCTGGTGGTTGAGCAGATTCGCAGGGTTGCGCCAACCCCCACCACAGTACTTATCCAGGGAGAAACCGGAACCGGCAAGGAACTTACAGCCAGGGCAATCCATCGCCTGAGCAGCCTTTCTGACAAACCACTGGTTACTGTCAACTGCACCACCCTTACCGACTCTTTGCTGGAAAGCGAGCTGTTCGGTCACAAAAAAGGTGCTTTTACCGGTGCTGTCGCCGATCGCAAGGGACTTTTTGAGGTTGCTGACGGTGGTACAATATTTCTGGATGAAATAGGTGACATTACCCCGAAGTTGCAGGCAGAACTGCTGCGACTGCTTGATGTCGGTGAAGTCCGGCCTGTTGGCAGCAGCACTGTAAAAAAAGTTAAAGTGCGCCTGATAGCTGCCACTAACCGTGATCTTGAGCAAGGTGTGCAGGAAGGCTGGTTCCGTGAGGATCTCTTTTACCGCCTCAATGTTTTTACAATCCATCTGCCACCATTACGTGAGCGGGCAGATGCCATACCGATTCTGGCACAACATTTTCTCGACAAGGCCAGTAAAAAGCTGAACAAGCACTTAAGCGGCATGGAAGAACGCGCCATAACTGCCATGCGTCATTATCCATGGCCAGGCAATATACGGGAAATGCAGAATATTATTGAACGTGCTGCGGTGCTTACCCATGATCGGATTGTACATCTCGAAAACCTGCCTTCAGTTTTCAGGGAGATATGTGAGACACATACGGCACAGCAATCCGAAGAGCTGCAAGCATCCTTTAAAACAAAAAAAGAGACCAGGCTGGACCCGCTTGAACTGGAACTTTTACTGCAATACCTGCAAAAATCAGATGGAAATGTGTCAAAAGCAGCACGCATGGCAGAAATCCCACGCCGCAGCTTCTATCGCCTGCTGGAAAAGCATGGCATTAATCAGAAAGAGCTGCGCAGACAGCAGCTGGACTAGGAGTCTGGCGCAGGTGTGCCAGCTGAAAGTTTAAAAGCGCACATTGTTTACCATGTTTTACAGTTTGTGCCAGTGCTGTTTGATTATTGTGTAAACTTCTACAGTACATGTGCAACATTCGACACACTTTTTAGTGTCAGCACAAGCACTGGTAACAGCGTACAATGTGTAACCTGCTGTTATTAATAAAATAAATATAAATATCATGTTTTGGCATGATTCTGGCATACCGTTTACATCATAAATGCAAAGTGTGTCAGTAGACAATTAAACAAAATCCATGACAAAATAAAAAAGGAGAAAAACAATGGGAAGAATGAGAGAAAATCCACGTTACAACGTAATATCAATGCGGGTAAGTGATACCGAGCGCGAGCAGTTGGATAACCTGGTGCGCTACACTCGTAAATCTGTTTCTGATCTGATGCGTGAGGCAATGCTTAATCTTGCCAGCCAGCTTGAACAACAAGAACTGCGCAGGGCAGCCTGAACCGTAAACCTGTCGGGCTCTTAAACTAAAAGGGAGTGACAACCAACGTTGCCACTCCCTTTTTTAGTAACCTGAGCTGAAGCTAAATCAGTCGTCGTCCTGCCCCATCCCCCACTTGTCCATAAAGTGAAAATGATGCAGCTTGTTCTGCACGTTCACACCACCAATAACCTCATCAAACTCTTCCTTTGAAAAACCAACTTTGGGGCGTACTCCCATCCATGCGTGCAACTGATCAGTGGGTTCATCAAAAACCCGTGGCAGCGGTGGACCAGGCTTGTAAATACCACCTATGAACAGAGCAGCTTCGTACTGGCGCGGGCGCTTAACCAGGAAAACCTCTATCAACATTCCGTTGGAAAGGGTTTTTTCAACAAGTGGGCTGATAACCTCCATATCACTTGGCACATCTTCAAGTTGCATAACAATAACCTCCTGTTTTAAATCTGTTTCCATTACGCACTGATAAAACAAAATTCATTTTACCATAAGCCCTGTGGAAACCTGCTGTAAACTTCATATCCAGATATTATACAAAAAACATCAGCAATTTTCTATTACAAACACCAAAGTATTGATAAACCTGGATCAGGCTTCCAGGTTTTCGTCAGCTTTAGTCAGTTTATAACTAAGCAATGCAATCAGCATCATTAAAACCAGCAGTGCGCTTAAAAGTGGATATTCAACGCAAAACACCAGCGGAGTTAAGGCAAAGCGGGTTGCGGTACGCAGGCTTTCATGTTGGCGGATGTAATCGGCAACCGGCGGGCTGACGGCATAGTATGCCTTTACAAACAGCTTGCCGGCATTGTTGGTGAGCAGGTAGTTATCCCTGAAATCACGCAATAGGGCAACTTTGGGGTGCATGGTGGTTCCCCAGGCAGCAGTTGCAATAAAGCAACCTCCACCTCCACCTCCTCCGCCACCGCCACTGCTCTCATCGGTGTTGTTTTCGACCGGAGCTTCAGGATAATCTTCTGGCAGTGACGAATTACCATCGGCAAGCACTTTATCCAAGTTCAGCCTGCCGCCTGTGATCACTTTACCCTCATAGGCAGGCAGGCTGTCAACTCCATTAAGAATACGTGCCTTTACCTGCCTGGCAGTAAGGTTTGGTTCCTTGTTCCAAAGCAATGCCGCAGCACCAGCAACATGGGGGGCAGCCATGGAGCTGCCAGCAACCTCGCCATAAAGTTTGTTTCCGCTACTTAGCCAGACTGTACTAAGCACGCCAAGCCCGTCTTTTGTACCTCCTGGTGCAACAATATCCACTGTTGTCCGCCCGTAGTTGGAAAAGCCGGAAAGCTTGTCATTATGATCTGATGCAGCCACCACAATATTGTTCCAAGTGCGGTAAGATGCAGGGTAAATCTTTGCATTATCAAGGCTTTTACTGCCATTACCTGCTGCCGAAACCACAAGCACTCCATAATCGGCAGCTTTGTTGATAGCTTTCTCAAGTGACATAGGTTTGTCATCACTGGCAACCTCAAAGCTCATATTGATGATTTTTGCGCCTTTGTTGAGGGCGTACTCCACACCAAGCAGTGCATCAGAAAGACTGCCATATCCATTGTCACCGTGCAGAAACTTTACCGCCATAATTCTGGTGCGCCAGTTGATACCAGCAACACCTGTGCCATTATTGGCAACAGCACCGATTATTCCGCTTAAGTGGGTGCCGTGGCTATCTTTAGTATCATCATCCCAGGGATCACCCTTTAACCCTTTACCACCAAAATTTGCGCCATAACAGTCATCAATAATGCCATTGCCATCGTTATCTATGCCGTCATCACAGATTTCACCCGGATTTTTCCAAAGGTTATTCCTTAAATCAGGGTGATCATAGGCAACACCGGTATCAAGCACAGCAACAATCACAGAATCAGCAGAGTTTGCCGGTCCGGTATATTTATCCCAGGCAGCTGAAGCAGAAATCTGCGTAAGGTTCCATTGCTCACCAAAACGCGTATCATTGGGTACAGACAGTTTTTTCACCAGGTAGTTAGGCTCTGCATAAAGCACGTTAGGGTCTTCCCGCAGCTCTTTTACAGCTTCGATTACTGATTTGCCCGCAGGCAGTGTTATCTGCTGCGCCCCGATGCTTTTAAAAGTGCGGCTTGTGCTGGCCTTGGCAGCAACCATGCTTTTTGCACCCAGATCAGCATCTTTAAAGCTGACAATAACTTCACCCTCTTTATATTCCGCAGGGGCTGCTGCAACAGGGGCAACCCCGCAGATTGATATGGCAAGCATAGCCAGACATAAAAGGATACCTGAACGTAAAAACTGCCGCATCTGTTCACCTCGCTGGTTAATGGTTTGGTGTAATTAAATACAAATATTATACATGGTTTTACGACAAGAAAATATCAAAGGGTAACAAAATTATTTATAACATCATAACTTCCGCCACAAAACAGACTAACAAGAATATTTTTATTGCATCCGCATTGCATCCATAGTATAAAGAACAGTTATTTTTGCCCTGGCGGGCAGTTAAGTTGTCCCAGTCCTGTTGCAGGTTTCAAGTCCTTGCCTTTCCAAAGCCTTGTTGTTTCCGACCGGTACCTCTTTCTTTGCCGCCGCATATCTGTTGAGTCTGCAAGACATCTAAGTGTACGAGCATTTATTCAAATGTATATCGTTATATTATGGTGTCTGATTTTCAACCTGCACCGGAAAGCCGGTTACCGTTTCCTCTGAAACAGAAAAGGAAGTAATCCACAAATGTCATTTGAATCATTATCTTTACACCGTTTACTGTCAAAAGCAGTTATTGCCTGCGGTTACAGTGAGCCAACACCGATCCAGACCCAGGCTATTCCGCAAGTAATGACTGGTCAGGATCTGCTTGCCTCTGCCCAGACCGGAACCGGTAAAACCGCTGCTTTTGTACTGCCGGCACTGCACAAACTTTTGACTACCCCTGCCAAACCAGGGCGCGGTCCAAGGGTGCTGGTACTTACCCCCACCCGCGAGCTTGCCACCCAGGTAACCGATGCTGTCCGCACCTATGGTCGCTTCATGCGTGTACGCAGCGGTGCAATTCTTGGCGGAATGCCTTACCGCGAGCAGTTACGCCTGCTTTCTGGTCCGGTTGACCTGATTGTTGCCACCCCTGGTCGTCTGATTGATCACCTGGAGCGGGGCAGGCTCTCCCTTGGTCGTCTGGAAATGCTGATTCTTGATGAAGCCGACCGGATGCTGGACATGGGCTTTATTGAGCCAGTGGAACAGATTGCGGCAGCTACTCCCTCCAGCCGCCAGACCTTGCTGTTCTCTGCCACCCTTGACCAGCGCATTGCCAAGCTGGCAGGCAACCTGCTTAAAGAGCCGGCAACCATCCGCATAGCACCCAAAGTTGTTACCCATGATCATATTGAGCAGCGGCTTTTGGTTGCTGACAATCTGGGACACAAGATGAAGCTGCTGCGTAATCTTGTAACCAGCAATGAGCTGGAAAAAGCGATTATCTTCTCTGCCACCAAAAAGGATACCGAAGTGCTAGCACAGGAGCTTGCTGCTGAAGGACATACAGTACGCGCCCTGCATGGCGATATGAGCCAGGGAGCACGTAACCGCGCAATCACCGACATGCGCAGGGGAAATGTACGGCTTTTGGTGGCAACCGACGTGGCAGCAAGGGGACTGGATGTAAACGGCATCAGCCATGTAATCAACTTTGATCTGCCCCGTTTTGCCGAAGATTACGTACATCGCATCGGTCGCACCGGACGAGCCGGAGCCTGCGGCGTGGCAATTTCCTTTGCCTCCCCAGCAGAGCAGGGCTTTCTTGGTCGGATTGAAAAATTTACCGGCAGACGCTTGTCACAACATGTTATTGCCGGACTGGAACCCAAAAGCAGCTTTTCTGTGGCAACGCCAAAGCGGAGTAACAACAGCCGCACCGGCAAGCGAGATGCAGCAGGGTCTGGTAAAAACAGCAGCAAATCCTTCAACAAGCGGCGCAATGATCAATCCTTACCGCCTGTTTACCGCAAAAAGTTTTCCGGAAAACAGTAGCTGATAATGAATCTCATCCAGGAAATCAAGGTTGAGATTAAAACTTTGATATAACCCCTCCCAACCTCCCCTTAACTTAAGGGGAGGAGCTAAAACCCGACATGTAATTGAAATAACCTTGCCACCCGCAAAACCACTTACAAATGGAGCATACCAAAACAGATGCAAGACAAAATACGCAACATAGCCATTATTGCCCACGTAGACCACGGTAAAACCACCCTTGTTGATGCCATGCTCAAACACTCCGGCATTTTTCGTGAACATGAAGCAATTACTGAGCGGGTGATGGATTCCGGAGACCTGGAAAAAGAACGGGGCATCACCATTTTGGCAAAAAACCTTTCAGTGTTTCATGGACAGTACAAAATCAACATTGTTGACACCCCAGGCCACGCCGATTTTGGCGGCGAAGTAGAACGGGTTTTAAAAATGATCGACTCTGTGCTTTTACTGGTGGATGCTCTGGACGGCCCCATGCCCCAAACCCGTTTTGTACTGAAAAAATCACTGGACCTGGGACTGAAGCCGATTGTGGTAATCAACAAGATTGATCGCCCTGGTGCAAGACCAAATGAAGTATTGGATATGGTTTTTGATCTTTTCTGCGAGCTGAACGCATCCGATGAACAGCTTGATTTTCCGGTGGTTTACACCAGTGCCAAAATGGGTATTGCCAAACTTGACCTGGGTGCAGAATCCAACAGCATGGAGCCGCTTTTTGCAGTGGTGGAAGCCAATGTCCGTCCGCCAAAAGGTGATGCCAACGCCCCTTTCCAGATGCTGATCGCCAATATTGATTATAATGAATACATCGGTCGCATCGCCACCGGCAGAATCTTTAACGGCAGCATTAAAGCCGGAGAAACCGTTGCCCTGATCAGATCAAACGGTGCGGTGATTAAAGGTAAAATCAGCAAACTGCTAGGCTATCAGGGGCTGCGTCAGGTGGAGGTGCAAGAGGCCTGCACGGGTGATATAGCCACAATTGCTGGATTTGATGAAATCAGCATTGGTGAAACCCTGGCAGCAGCAGACCATCCGGAAGCCGTGCCTTATGTCTCCATTGATGAACCAACCCTTTCCATGAACTTTATGGTTAACAGCTCACCTTTTGCCGGCAGGGAAGGCAAATGGGTTACCTCCCGTAACATCCGCGAACGGCTGCAAAAAGAACTGCGCACCAATGTATCGCTGCGGGTGGAGGATACCAGCTCACCTGATACCTTTAAAATTTCCGGTCGTGGCGAGCTGCACCTTTCAATTCTGATTGAAAACATGCGCCGCGAAGGGTTTGAACTGGCTGTCTCCAAACCAGAAGTGATTTTGCAGGAAGTTGATGGCGTAAAACATGAGCCAATGGAATACTTGGTGGTGGATGTGGCATCGGAATACCAGGGAGCCATTATTGAAAAAATGGGACCGCGCAAAGGGGAGATGGTGGCAATGCAGCCAATGGGTGAAGCGGTGCGCCTGGAGTTCATCATTCCGGCAAGAGGGCTTATCGGTCTGCGTGGCGAAATGCTGACTGAAACCCGTGGTACTGCTGTAATGACCCACACTTTCCATGAATACGCCCCCTACAGAGGCGAAATCCCAAGCCGCAAAAACGGCGTACTAATCGCAATGGAACATGGTGAAACCACAGCATATTCTCTGGATGCTCTGCAACCAAGAGGTATTTTGTTTGTAGGGCCTGGCACTGAAGTCTACGGCGGTATGGTCATAGGTGAACATAACCGTGATAATGATCTGGAAATAAACGCATGCAAGGGGAAAAAGCTGACCAACGTCCGCGCCTCAGGTTCAGACGATGCCATCAAGCTGACACCACCCAAAATTATGACTTTGGAGCAGGCACTTGAATTTATTGATGATGACGAGCTGGTGGAAGTAACTCCGGCATCCATCAGATTGCGTAAAAAAGAGCTTGATCCGCACCAACGCAAAAAGAAAAACAAGTAGCGCAGATACTATAACAGAGCTTTTGAAAAACGTTATGAGGAAGGCTGGATACAAGGTCGCAGGTCACGCAGCGACGAGGCATAACAAATAGTTAGCCGAGGAAGCGAGTACCGCGCAACGATGTAGACAGCCTCCGCAGTAGTTTTTCAAAGCTCTGATGAAAACAACATGCAAAGCGGATTGACCTTTTGCAGTAAACGGTTATATTTAACAGCATCTTTATGGTCAAAACAAAGCAAGCCACCTTAGCTCAGTTGGTAGAGCAACTGATTCGTAATCAGTAGGTCGTCAGTTCAACTCTGATA
>JAVERM010000161.1:0-3771 GCA_034007105.1 Trichlorobacter sp. | reverse complement strand
GATTGACCTTTTGCAGTAAACGGTTATATTTAACAGCATCTTTATGGTCAAAACAAAGCAAGCCACCTTAGCTCAGTTGGTAGAGCAACTGATTCGTAATCAGTAGGTCGTCAGTTCAACTCTGATAGGTGGCTCCACAAAATCAGGGGGGTTACGCTTTATGCGCAACCCCCTTCCTTCACCAGCTTCGCCTCCCTGGGATCATAAATACGACCTGCAATACTACCATCCATAATCCGCTGCACCGCCTCGTCAATGACCGGTAAGGGTACCAAAAACCACTCGCGCGGTTTTACCGGATGACCAAAGCGATCCTCAATGGTCAGATCCAGCTGGGCAGGGGCAAAAATTTTGTGAAATAACGCCTCCATTTTCTGCCGGTTAATGCCCACCAGCTTGTAGGTGGCAATCACTTCCACATCAGCCAGCAGATAGGTGGCCTCATGGGCAGCATTGGCAATACGGGCTTCCACCTTGCCACCTGTAACACCGATCTTGTGGATTAGTTCGCGATGTTCGGCAACAAAGGGATGTTCGGCTTTACTACGCAACACATAAATGGTGCCGCTTTCCAGATCGCCTTCTTCTTCCACGCTGCTAAACAGCGGACCGACATCCGGCTCGGTGATGCGGCGGCTGGTTTCGTCCTTGTTTAAAGCACGCTTTAGCGAGCGCATCAGCAGGTTACTTTCAGTGCCATTGGAAAAAATGGCACGTAGCCGAGCATCCCACTCATCGTTAGGCGCACGGAACAGTTCACCAACTTCGGCAACATATACGGTATGTCCATCCAGAATAAACCAGTGTCCCTGCCCGATGGTTGCATTGTTGGCAAAGGGAACGGTCTTGCGCACACCGGTTTTCAACCCTTGCGCCACCTGCTCAAACAACGGTTTGAACTGTACAAAATCCGGGCAGCGTTCTCGGTTGGCAATTTCTTCAACAGCGCGTTTTTCAGCAGCCGAGCGCACATGCCTGAGCGTGGTCAGATCGCTGGCAACCGGCTCAACACCAAGGGCAGCCAGCAGTTCATCGTCATCAAGCGCGTCCACATCCAGCACCTCGTTGGCTTGTTCCTGCAACAATCCCTGGTGATCCAGCGGTTCCAGCAGCTCGTGGAACTGTTGCAGACTGCGGATACGCTCCAGCCGTACCGCATACAGACGCTCAAAAATATCGCCGTCATCGGTGTGGCGCGGTCTGCGTCTATGCTGCTGATAAAAACGCTGAATCTCCTCAAAGCCAGCGACCACGCGCTCCTGTTCAGCAGTCAGTGGTTTTTGTGGCTTGGCTTCAACCTCAATGCCCAGCTCCGCCAGCAGGTCGTCATCTGCCTGGGTAAAGGTATCACTCATTTTGCGCTCCTACTTTCATGCGCGTGAGAAAGGCGACCCCTTCAGCCATTTTCCTCTCCCAGGGATCATTGGAGGTGGATGACGGCAGGCGACCGCGACTGTTTTTGAAAGACACTGCACGTTTCGCCAGCTCCCGCGCTTCATCCGCTGTCAGCCTGATTTTCTTGCCGGTAATAATTTCGGCAATCTGCTTTAGCCGCTCTTCACTCATGGCTTTGGACAAAATGGCATAAGCCTCGCTGAACGGATTGATGCGGTCAATCATGTCAATGTCCAGCTCGCGCACATCCATTACAAACTTGCGCACTCCGGTAATCAGCGCGGTATTGAGCTTTGGCTCATCGCTTCCCTGCCCTGACGTGGTGCTGCCAGACTGCTCTACGGTTAAAATCTGCTTGGCACGCTGCACCAGGTTCAGCGCGGCAACGGCGCGTTGACGCACCGCTTCCTGGTCTTTTTCATCCAGCCCGGGATAGCGTTCCTTGATGATTTTACCCATGCGTACCTGGGTCAGCTCTTCCGGAATCATATCCTCATCAAACAGACCATGTTCAATGGCAACTTTATCCTGCACAAAGCTGGCGATAACCTCGTTCAGGTCTTCTTCACAAATGCGCACTGCCTCTTTGCTTTTCAGTTCAGATAGCCCTTTTATCTCCACCTGAAACTTACCGGTTTCTTCACTTACGCCCACATTGCAGCTGTCGGGGTTATAGCCCTGTTCGCCATAATCAAAACCTTCCTGGGCTTCGCTGGTCGGAGTTTTGGCACGGAACTCAAAACGTGGCGCCAATACTTGTTCCATCAGCAGACTGGCAGCAATGGCCTTCAGAGTATCGTTGACGGCATCGGCTACGCTGTCCTCGGAGGCATCCGGCTCGGCGATCAGGTTGGTAAAGCGGGCGCGACTTTTACCCGGGGCATCCCGCGTGGCACGACCAATAATCTGCACAATCTCGGTCAAACTGGAGCGGTAGCCCACGGTCAGCGCATGTTCGCACCAGATCCAGTCAAAGCCTTCCTTTGCCATGCCCAGCGCAATGATGATGTCCACAAAGTCGCGGTTATGTTTCTGCTCCGGGTCTTTTAATGCGGCAGACACTCGGTCACGCTTGCTGGGCTCATCATCCACCAGATCGGCAATGCGCAGCACACGACCATCCGGCTGCTTGATCAGCTGAAAACCGGTGGCAGGGTCTGTGCCTTGCCACTGCCCCAATGCTTCGATGATATGCTCCACCTCGCGGATCTTGTCTTTGGTACTCTCGCGGGCGTTGACGTTGGGGATATGGATAATGGTTTTTTCCGTTGGCTCCAGTACTTTAAGAATGTCATCCAGGTAAGAGCCAGCATAAAAGTAGTAACCAATATCCAGCTGTTTCAGGTGTTCATAGCCGTTTAGCTGTTCGTAATAGGTGTAGGTCACCGCATCAAAACGTGCCTCGTCCTCTGCCGACAGCACCGGCTCGGCATCGCCGCGAAAATAGGAGCCGGTCATGGCTACAATATGGCACTTGTCACGGGCAATCAGCTCGGTAAGTTGGGAACCCAGAATATTGTCCGGATTAGCGGATACATGGTGAAATTCATCCACCGCAATCAGCCGGTCATCAAAAGCAGCAACGCCAAACTGCTCCACAGCAAAACGAAACGTGGCATGGGTGCAAACTAATATCCGGTCGTCGCTGTCGAGAAAAGCAGCCAGCGACTTCACCTTGCCACCATTATCCGTGCCCGGCGCATTGCAAAGATTCCACCTGGGTTCAACTTTCCAGTCAGCCCAGAAGCCTGAATCAGTAAGTGGCTCATCATTAAAACTGGCACCAATGGATTTTTCCGGCACTACGATAATCGCTTGCTTCAGCCCTTGGTTATGCAGCTTATCCAGCGCAATAAACATCAAAGCGCGACTCTTGCCCGATGCCGGCGGCGACTTGATCAACAGATACTGCTCACCACGATGCCCATAGGCGCGCTCCTGCATGGTGCGCATACCCATGCTGTTGGAGCGGGTGGAACTGCCATTACTGGCGTAATTAACTGATACAGAGGGGGCGGATTTTGTCATAGTGCGATACCTTTCAGCCTCTTTCCAAGTTCTGTCAGGCGATAACGCTGCAAGCGGCTGCTGGGTTTGTCGGGGATGGTCATTTCGACAAAGCCTTCGTCCACCAAATTACGAATTTGCCTATGGATTGCACCGGATACAGTCTTATGCCCCAGCTTTGCAGCCAGTTCGGATTTACCCAATTCGGTCTTTCCTAACAGCACAAGAATACGATCTGCCAATTGCGACTCTGGCCGTGACTCTGACCGTGACTCTGACCGTGACTCTGACCGTGACTCTGACCGTGACTCTGACCGTGACTCTGACCGTGACTCTGACCGTGACTCTGACCGTGACTCTGACCGTGGC
>JAVERM010000081.1:0-8167 GCA_034007105.1 Trichlorobacter sp. | reverse complement strand
TGCTTAACAGTCTGACAAAAAGCGAAGTGTTTACAGAAAACCTGCTTTTTGCAACTTTGGATACAGCCAGCCGCAGACTGAGGCTGCCCCGCGAACGGGAAGTTATTATCACTGATACAGTGGGCTTTATCCGCTCATTGCCAGACTCTTTGCTGGGTGCTTTTAAAGCCACTCTGGAAGAATTGCAGGACGCTGATCTGCTGCTACATCTGGTGGATGTTTCAAATATACGTTTTGAAGACCAGATAAAACAGGTGCGAAATATACTTGAAGAACTTGAGTTACACAAAAAGCCGGAATTGATGGTTTTCAACAAGGCTGATCTGCTGGATACCATCAGAAAAAAGGATACAATTTCCTATTTACGTATTAAACAGGCAATTAAACATTATAAAGCCATCCCTGTATCAGCAATAAAAAAAGAAAGCCTTGAACCATTACTTGAAGAGCTAAAACATAGTTTCTGGCCTGACGCTGATTGACATTTAAAAGCCAATTAAATTATAGATAGTTTCCATCAGGAAACTTTAAAATCTGAAATAGCCCTTTTCCCGTACCGCAAACCCAAAAGGAACTTAAATATGCAGGACTATAAACATCTGGTGGCAAAAAAACGTGGCAACAACAGAAACAAAAATCATAAACACTTTAAATTATTGACCCTAGTTCTGATATTGGCATTTGTGTTGGTTCCGGCTACGGTTTTACTGGTTCGTAAAGGTGCAGACGCTCTGGTTACTCAGCTGCAAACCACTGCAACACCTGACCTGCCAAGTGAAAAAGTACTGTTTCCCCTGGCATGTGCATTACTGCCCCAGGCAAAAGAGGTTGACGGCAACCTGGCTGCCACCACTGATGATGGTATTCAGTTGCGCTACAGTATAAACGCTGATTTTCAGCAGGCAATGCAGCAGTATCTGGACAGGAACAGCCCGCCATACGCTGTTTTTATAGCCATAGAACCAAAAACAGGGCGTATCCTTTCCCTTAACAGCTCATCACAGGATCCTGCCTGGGATCTTGATGCCATATACCGCACCTATCCAATGGCTTCCCTTTTCAAGATGGTTACGGCAGCAGCAGCACTGGAGCGGGGCATGGTGACCCCCAATACAAAAATTGTATTTCAAGGCAGAGCTGCATCGGAAAACCCCGATATATGGGATCCGCACCCCAAACGTGGTGGTCAGAAAATGACTTTAACCCAGGCAATGGGGCACTCTGTCAACCCGGTGTACGGCAAGCTTGCCAGCGACCTGCTGGGCAAGCAGGCTCTGGAAACTACCTGCGACAACTTTGGCTTTAATCGCACCTTGCTCGATTTTATGCCGTTGCAACCCAGTAGGGCCGAAGTGCCAGATACGGTGAATGGATTGCGCCTGATGGGTTCCGGACTTGATCATGGCTTGCAGGTTTCGCCGCTACATGCAGCAGCCATTACTGCGGCAATTGCCAACAAGGGGACAATGATGACACCCCGCCTGCTGGATGGAACAATGTTTGAAGGTCAGGAAGTAAAGACTACTGCCCCCAGAAAGCTTACCCAGGTGGTTCATCCGGAAGTAGCTGATGATCTGCGTAAAACCATGCTTACCACCGTTATCAACGGCACTTCAGGTCAGGCCTTCAGAACCCACAATGGCAGAAAACTACTAAGCGTCATGCAGGTGGCAGCCAAAACCGGCAGTATCAGCGGAACTGACCCGGCAGGCAGCTATAGCTGGTTTACTGCCTATGCT
This sequence comes from Trichlorobacter sp., assembly GCA_034007105.1. GTDB lineage: Bacteria > Desulfobacterota > Desulfuromonadia > Geobacterales > Pseudopelobacteraceae > Trichlorobacter. Next base: position 6,428 of record JAVERM010000081.1, on the reverse strand, counting down.
CCTGCCAAAGAGCCGCAGATAGCACTAACAGCACTGGTAATAAACAACGGAAAGTGGCGCATAAGAGCACCGCAGGTGGGTGAACATGCCTTGACAACTTTTTTCAGGGAAGCAATTAACCAGACAGAAACATCAGCAGAAAAAACTAGTGCCGGTCAGGATAAACCTGCAATGAAAACAAACCGTTCTCAAGGCAGCCGTAAGAAAAATGCCCAAGCCAGTCACCAAGAGAAAGCAGGGTAAACCCGTTTTCATGCTCCATAAACGGCAGATGAAAATGCCCTGTCACAACCGCATCATACCCGTTGGCATGTTTTTTTGATGCAAAACCACGAATAATCTCTTCATAGTTCCAGTTGATTTGATGTTTATCATAGCGTTTTTTACTGTTTTTTTGCAGATAGGCACGTAACCGGTGTAAAAGTCTGGCTGGAAGAAGGTGGGCAAGGAAGAAGGTCAGACGGTTATGCAAAAGCAGGTATAAAAGCAGATACCGCAAATCCGAGCGGTTAATCAGATCTCCATGACAAAGGTAAATCCGCTTACCATCATAACGTATTTCTGTAGGTCTGCGGTGCAGTTCACACCCGGTAAGGGCAGCAAATTTCTTTCCCAGATGAAAATCATGGTTGCCTTCCAGATAGATTATTCTGGTTCCGCTGCGGGAAAGAGCTGCCAGCGCAGCCAGCATTTTATCATGTCCGGCAAAATTTAATGATGCCAGCCCCACCCTGAAATCAAAAAGATCCCCCAGAATGCAAAGCATGTCTGTTTTACCGTGCTGTTCCTTGATAAAATCCAGCAGCAACCTGTAATTGGCATCTTCTGGTCGATTCAAGTGGGCATCTGCAATAAATATGGCACGCATGGTGGCACGATTGTGCAGCCGGGCAAAACAACTGTCAATAACAGAAAGCTTCAAACTAAAATGCATAAATGCTAAACTGTAAAATTAAACGCACTCACAGAAAGAGAAAGGATCCATTACAAATGTTATTCAGCGTAACCGTTGCCTGGGAGCAGTTGACCAGAGCTTTTATGAATATGGAAACAGACCGGGTATATTTTTTTGATAAAATGACAGGTGAAATATTTTTTGTGGGCACAGACCTTGACGACAGTTTCTGGGAGCAAATGGATGATTATCAGGAACGCTTTTTGGCAATACCACCCCTTGAGCGCAAAGATGAACACAGGATTCTGAAGGATTTTATCCATACCCAAAACAATCCGGAGCTGCAAAAACTGATGGAGCACGCCCTTAGCGGCAAACCTCCCTATACTAAACCTGCTGATATCCTTTCTTTTTTCCCTGAGCAGGAAGAGCGTCTGACTGAACTGCGGGATTCATTCATCAGTAACCGTGTGCTTTCGTGGCTGGAGGAAAACAACCTGTTTTCTTTTAGCAACAGCCTTTCAGCAGTAAACTGAGCAAACTTTAAATGGCACGCCTTGAATCTTTCATTAGCCAACGCTCAGGCAGCCATTTGCGCCTGATTGCTGCCATTATGATGGCAGCGGTAATCATTATGTTTGGCTATGGATTACGTCGTACCATAACCAGCTTTTTGCTTTCCTTTGTAATCGCCTACCTGATTGATCCGCTGGTACTTAATCTGGAGGGTCGTCGCATACCAAGAATCCAGGCGATTACTTTTCTGTATTTTGTATTTGGCATAATTACAATTTTTTTCATCACCATACTTGTGCCTTTAATCAGCATAAACTGGCACAACCTGCTGCAAAACCTGCCCGAATACCTACAAAAAATTAAATTGCAGATTGCAGGCTGGCAAACACATCTACCTGCCCAGTATGATTCAGAAGAAATAATCTGGCTTACTGAAAAACTTACCGGCAGCCTTAACAACATACTTGAAGCTTTAAGTGCTTGGTTTTATGACTTTATCGGGGGTATGGTTTTCAATGTTTTTAACATAATCCTTTCACCTATCCTGGTGTTTTTCATGCTCTACTACAAATCCCAGATACTAAACACAGTGGAAGCAAGAATCCCCTTAAACAAAAAACCGCTGATTATGACAATTTGCCATGAAATCAACGAAAGTATTGGCGGGTATTTGCGGGGGCAGGTGCTGGTTTCAGTAATTGTTGCACTTGCCATTATCCCTGCCTTGTATTTTCTTGACACACCAAGTCCGGTGCTTTGCGGTCTTTTTGCCGGCACAGCTTCTGTATTACCTTTTATAGGGGTGGTAATTGCCCTGCTGCCTGCCATGTTGCTTACCTGGCTTAAATTTGGTGCAGGTGCAATGCTGTTTAAGGTATTGTTGGTTTTTACGTTTGTTTACTTTGTCGAAGGTTATCTGATCAAGCCACTGGTGTTTAAGAAGTCAATGAATCTGAACCCTTTGCTTTCCATTATCATGGTGATGGCATTTGGTGAGCTATTGGGCTTTTGGGGAGTATTACTGGCACTGCCTTTAACAGCTGCCATAAAGATTGCCTGGCAGCACTGGATTTCAGGTGACTTTGACGGTCTGGAGAATGAACCTTGAAAAAACTGAATGTACAAATAACCGGAATGTCCTGCGTAAACTGCTCTGCAAGACTGGAGCGTGAAATTAACGCCATGCAGGCCGTTGAAACTGCAACGGTTAACTTTGCAGCTGCCATGCTAACTGTAAGCTACGATGAAAAACAGCTTACTGAAGCTGATATTTACAAAAAAATAGAATCAACCGGTTACGGTGTAGTCAAACCTGAACCATCCGGTGAGCTTACCTTTGGCGTAAGCGGTCTGCACTGCGCCAACTGTGTTGCCAGACTGGAAAAAACCTTGCTGGAACATCCTGCAATCAGCACAGCAGTGGTCAACCTTGCCACCTCCACCGGTTTTGTCCGTTTTGATCCGGCAGTGCTGGATAAAGGTGGCATCTTCAGGATTGTGGTTGATGCTGGTTACACACCGCTGGAGCCTGAGCAAGGCGAAGCAGCCGAAAATCAGGAGCTGACATCGCAGCGCAACTGGTTTTTGTTTGCCCTGCTGCTGTCCATACCGCTCATGGCAACCATGCACCTGCACCACCTGCGCAGCATCGGCTGGATGAACCTTATTCTGGCAACCATTGTGCAATTTACTGCCGGACTGGCTTTTTACCGTGGAGCCTGGTCAGCCTTAAAAAGCAAAAGCAGCAATATGGATGTACTGGTTGCCCTGGGCACCAGTGCTGCCTGGGGCTACTCTTTGCTGGCTTTTTTCGGTTTTCTGGGTGATAGCCACGATGTTTTTTTTGAAACATCGGCATGGCTGATTACCTTTATCCGCCTTGGTAAATATATGGAAGCCCGTGCCCGTGGCAAGGCTGGAGAGGCGCTTAAAAAACTGCTGCACCTGCAAGCCGACAAGGCACGGCTTCTGACAGAGGATGGAACAGAAAAAGAGGTGCCTGCCTCGGTAATCAGAGTTGGTGACCAGGTGGTTGTCCGCCCTGGTGAAGTAATACCGGTTGATGGCGAAATAATCGATGGAGCTTCCAACATTGACGAAGCAATGGTTACCGGAGAATCCCTGCCGGTCAGCAAACAGACCGGTGACCAGGTTACCGGTGCCACCATCAACAAAAGCGGCAAACTGGTGGTACGTGCCACCCGCGTGGGTGAAGAAACGCTGCTGTCACAAATAGTGAAGATGGTTCGGGATGCACAAGGAGACAAGGCACCAATTCAGCGTTTTGCCGATGCTGTATCCGAATGGTTTGTACCAACGGTTATAATTTTGTCACTAATAACCTTTGTTGTCTGGTTTTTACTGCTTAAAGCGCCGTTTCTCATGGCTTTCAAATTTGGAGTGGCTGTTGTGGTAATTGCCTGCCCCTGCGCCATGGGTCTTGCCACACCCACAGCCATTATGGTGGGCAGTGGGGTTGCCCTGTCCCGTGGCATTCTTGTAAAAAAAGGCTCGGCACTGGAAGCCATTGCCAGGCTACAGGTAATGCTTCTGGATAAAACCGGTACACTTACCAGCGGTAAACTATCCATGAGCGATCTGATTACTGCTCCGGATACAACAGAAGCAAAGCTTCTTGAGTATCTGCTGGCAGCAGAATCTTCATCCATTCACCCGTTGGCACAGGCTGCTGTGGTCGCCTGTCACGAACGGGGATTTAAGCTTTCTGAAGCTGTAAAGGATTATCAGGAAACAGCCGGATACGGCATTACCTGCACCTATAACGGTATGGAGCTGGCAGCAGGTAATCTGCGTTTGATGGAAAAAACCGGTGCAGATATAACACCGTTGGTTAAAGCCGCTGCCCAACTGGGCAGCCAGGGTAAATCGCTAATCTATCTGGCTGCAAACAAACAGTTACAAGGTGTTGCTGCCTTTAGTGACACCATTAAAGAAACATCAGTAGAAGCTATTGCAGAATTAAAACAACTTGGCATTCATCCGCTGATGATTACCGGCGACAATATGGAGGTTGCCACCAACCTGGCTGCAAAAGTGGGTATAGATGACTTTGAAGCGCAGGTTTTACCCGGTCGCAAGCAAGAACTGGTGAAAGAATGGCAGGAAAAAGGTAAAATGGTGGGTATGACCGGCGACGGCATTAATGATGCTCCTGCCCTTGCAGCAGCTGATGTGGGTATTGCCATCGGAGGTGGCACCGATGTGGCAAAGGAAACTGGCGATATTGTGCTGATTAAAGATGACCTGCTGGATATGGTCAGAGCAATCAAAATCGGACGGGCAACCTTGAGCAAAGTAAAACAAAACCTTTTCTGGGCACTGATTTATAATGTCATCGGCATACCGATTGCTGCCGGTGTTTTCTCTGCGTACGGCATAATTTTAAAGGCAGAATTTGCAGGATTGGCAATGGCTTTTTCCTCTGTTTCAGTGGTAATGAACTCATTACTGCTAAGGCGGGTAACCAACAGACTATAGATATGTTTGTCATCCTGCGCCCTACGACTGCACTCAGGACAGGCTCCGTCGCAGGATCTGTTTTTTTTGGATTCTGCAACTGCGCTAAAGCTTCGTGCAGAATGACAACCTGTTTTAGTTATTTTCATGACTAAGTGACTTGCTTGGTTCTGTGAACTCCGAGATAAAAATGAAATCAATTATCGCCATAGTAGGACGACCAAATGTAGGTAAATCCACCCTGTTTAACCGTATAAGCGGTGAACGGCGTGCCATTGTTGATGACCAGCCCGGTGTAACCCGTGATCGCAACTACGCCATAGTTGAGCGTTATGAAAAGCCGTTTATACTGGTTGATACCGGTGGATTTGAGCCAGTCACAGAAGACCGTATGCTGCAACAGATGCGCGAACAATCCCTTTTGGCAATGGAAGAAGCTGATATTATTCTCTTTATGATGGATGCCAAACAAGGGCTTACCCCTGCTGATATTGAAGTTGCCAACATGTTGCGCCGGGTGGAAAAGCCGGTTTTGTACCTTGTCAACAAAGTCGATGGCGAAAAAATAGAAAATGATGCCGCCGAGTTTTACGCTCTGGGTGTTGACAACCTGCATACAATCTCTTCAGCCCATAACCGAGGTATTCGTGATTTATTGGACGAATTGCAGGAAATGCTGCCGGAAAATAGTGTAAAACCGGAAGATGAACTGACCAGCATTGCAGTGGTCGGGCGACCAAATGTGGGTAAATCATCAATTGTAAACCGCCTGCTGGGCTTTGAGCGGGTGGTGGCAAACCCCACTCCTGGTACCACCAGAGATTCTGTGGACACCTATTTTAACTGCAACAAACAGCGGTACTGCCTGATAGATACCGCCGGTATCAGACGCAAAGGTAAAACCAGTCAGAAACTGGAAAAATACAGTGTTGTGGATGCCCTGAAAAGTATTGACCGAGCGGATATTGCCCTGATTGTCCTTAACGCAGAAGAAGGGATTACCGAGCAGGACAAACATATTGCAGGTTATGTTTTTGAAGCAAAACGGGCCTGTATTTTTGTGGTTAACAAATGGGATACACTGGAAAAAGACAATAAAACCCTGGGCAGCTTTGCCGAACGGATCCGTTATGAGTTTCGCTTTCTGCCTTTTGCACCGATTGTATTTATTTCTGCCGTAACCGGACAAAGAATTCATCGGGTTATGGAAGAAGTGGCAGAAGTTGCCGAACAATTTTCCCGCAGGGTAAGTACATCCGAACTGAATCGTGTTTTCAAGGAAGCGGTGGAAGCTCACCATGCACCACTGCACGGCGGCAGGCGGGTAAAGTTTTATTTTGCCACCCAGGTGGCTATCAAACCGCCTACTTTTACTATTTTCACCAATCAGCCGGAAGGCGTTGGCACACCTTATGAGCGTTATCTGGGTAACCGTTTCCGTGAAGCTTTTGGCTTTAAGGGGACCCCCTTCAGGATGCTCTTCAGGGGTAGAGATAAAGCCAGTTCGGTTGACAGGAAAAAGACAACAAAAAAATAAGAT
>JAVERM010000023.1:0-23400 GCA_034007105.1 Trichlorobacter sp. | reverse complement strand
TTTGGTTTTATTCGTGTAAATCTGTGTTAATTCGTGGCTAAATGATTTTAAAACCTGAAACGTATCCGATAATTTCTCATAATCTCTTTGGAGGTTCTAAACCTTGAAACCACTAACAGTCCTTGTTGTTGATGACTCTGCTGCCATGCGCACATTGCTGGTTTCCACACTTGAAACCCTGGGTTCCCTTGAAATCCTGCAAGCAGCCAACGGCTTTGAAGCCTTGCGCATTTTGCCGCGACAGGAAATAAATCTGCTACTCACTGATATCAACATGCCGGATATAAACGGGCTTGAACTGCTTAGTTTTGTACGCAGCAACCCGGTATATAAAGAGATGCCTGTGGTCATCATCTCCACAGAAGGAAGCAGCAAGGATATTGAAAAAGGGATGTCCCTTGGTGCCAGCGAATACCTGGTAAAACCGTTTATGCCCGAACAATTACTGGAAATCGTCAGAAAGTATATATGAGCAAAGCACCTGCACCATCCAGGAATGCAGCCCTTGATTTTCTCGCTGAAGCAGAAGAAGTTGTGGAAGATCTGGGTACCCGCCTGGGGGAACTTTCGGAAATGGCAGAAAAGGACAACTGGGATCCGGATCTGCTTAACGCCATTTTCCGTGATGCCCATTCCTTGAAAGGTCTGGCAGGAATGTTCGGCTTTGCAATGGTGTCCGAAGTTGCACACCACACCGAAACCCTGCTGGACTGGCTGCGGATGGGTAAAGTTTCACTAACCAGCCAGGTAATGGAAATACTTTTTGCCTCTGTTGAGCTTTTAACTGCCCTTTTGCGAGCCACCCTGGATGACACCCTTGAACAGCACCGCAGCGAAGCAGAAAACCATGCCAAAAGAATCAATGCCTGCCTGAATCCTCCTGCTGCAAAAGAAAACAGCTCTCCATTGCAGCAGCTTGGCTTGCCTGCCAACATGACCAGCTCACTGACCGATTACGAAGAGCATCGTTTGCAGGAAAATATTGATAAAGCCCGCTTTATTCATGTTGTACATGCCTCTTTTGAGCTTGCCAGCTTTGATGAAGGACTTGGCGAGCTTACTGCCACCATTAAAGAGCATGGCGAAGTAATCAGCACCCTGCCCAGCATGGGCGAAAATATGGAAACCCATATTGATTTTGACCTGCTGGTGGGCAGCAAATGTACCAAAGAGCAACTTGATGCAATTATTGCCGGTTCTGCTGCAAGTATCACCTTCAGCGGCAAGGCAACAACCGCAGGTGAAACTGCAAGGGAAACCTTGCCAGCTGACAAGCCTTCCCTGCCTGATGCACCGGCAGCTCCGGCAACCCTGGAGCAACAGCCTTTGCAAACTGATACAATACTTAATGATAAAACCCCCAAAGCAGCACCGGATGAGCTGATTTCAGCAAAAAGTATCAGCAGCACAGTGCGGGTTGATATAGGCAAGCTTGATGAACTGATGAACATTGTGGGTGAGCTTGTGCTTGCCCACTCCACCATTGCCAGCATTACCGGAAAAATGCGTGCCGAAGGTTTTTCGCGCACTGCCATAGACCTGGGTAAAGCTGCCAAGGATCTTGAACGCCGTCTTGGCGACCTGCAAAAAGGGGTTATGGATATCAGGATGATTCCTGTTGGTCAGCTTTACGACAAAATGACCCGTATTGTGCGCAAAATATCCCGTGAACAGGGCAAAAAAATCGACCTCAAACTGTTTGGTGCTGAAACCGAACTGGACAAGCTGATTGTGGAAGATATTGCAGACCCGTTGATGCATATCATCCGCAATGCCGTTGATCATGGCATTGAAACACCGGAAAAACGACTTGCAGCAGGTAAAAGTGAGCGTGGCACTGTGCGGCTTGCTTCATACCAGAAAGGTAACCATGTTGTAATAGAGGTGGAAGACGATGGCGGTGGTATTGATACTGAAAAAATCAGATGTAAAGCGTTGCAAAAAGGTCTGATTCAGGAAAACAGCCAGCTTTCTGAAAGGGAAATCCTGGAGTTAATCTTCCACCCGGGCTTTTCCACTGCCGAAACAGTAACCGCTGTCTCGGGTCGTGGCGTTGGTATGGATGTTGTACGTAACAATATCGCTGCCGTATCCGGTATGGTTGATCTGGAGACCAGGCTTGGTTATGGTTCTCGCTTTACCATTGTACTGCCCATTACCCTGGCAATCATCAAGGCATTGATTGTTTTTTGCGCTGGTCGCATTTACGCCATACCTATTACATCAGTTATTGAATCCATCATACTTTCAGCAGACCAGATCCGCACCGTGGAAGGCAAAGAGGTAATCAGCCTGCGGGAGCAAACCCTGCCGCTGGTACGCCTGGAAAACTTTTTCAGGATTGAAAGAATCGGCAAACCGGCAGATGAGCAGTATGTGGTGGTGGTGGGTGTTGCCGAAAAACGGCTGGGGCTGGTGGTGGATGACCTGATCGGACAACAGGATATTGTTATCAAGACATTGGGTGAGGCTTTCAAAACCTTGAAAGGTATCTCAGGGGCAGCTGATCTTGGTGATCAGCGCACCATTTTGGTGCTGGACAGCGGCAGTATTATCTCTGAGCTGATGCGCAGTAATCAGGGAGGATAGCCTGGTGTACAAGCAATATTTCAGGCTAAAGGAAAAGCCGTTCGGTAAAACACCAGATCCCGGATTTCTGTTTCTTTCCAGCGGACATCAGGAAGCACTGGCAAGGCTTGAGTATGCAGCCAAAGAAAGGGAAACAGCTCTTTTAACCGGAGATGTGGGCTGCGGCAAAACCACCCTTTCCCGCGCTTTAATGGACAATCTTGGTGCTGATTACCGCTTTGTAATGATTTTTAACCCAAGGCTTGATGCAAAGGAATTTTTACGCGCCATAGCCCATGGTTTTGATATTACTGACCCGGCACGCAGCAAGGAAGATCTGCTGCAACAGATAACCGGCACACTTTATGAGCTTTACCGGCAAAACATCTGCCCGGTGCTGGTTATAGATGAAGCACAAACCATTACTGATCTCTCGGTTTTTGATGAAATAAGGCTTTTAACCAACTTTCAGATGGATGCCCACAACCTGATCAGCGTATTGATTATGGGGCAACCGGAGCTGCGTGAAACCTTACGTCTGCAACAGATGGAGCCACTTTGCCAGCGGATTTCCCTGCATTATCATCTGGCTCCGCTTTCTTTGGATGAAACCATGCAATACCTTGATTTCAGAATCTGTGCTGCCGGCGGCAATGCCGGACTTTTTACCCCTTGTGCAGCAGAAGCCATTTTTGAACTATCCGGCGGTGTTCCCAGACGGATTAACACTTTGGCTACCAATGCCCTGCTGGTCGCCTTTGGTGGTGATGCTGACATTATCGATGCTGCAATCATCAAGGAAGTATCTGACGAGGTAGCAATCTGATGGAACTTGCCAAAATAAGAAACAAAGCCTTGCAGGCAGAGCAACTTCAGGATGAAGAAAGCTCTAAATCCGATGCGCAGATTTTACCGCCTGCACCGGAGTCAGAAGAAAACACTGCAACCGCAGAATTGGCTGAACCGATCACCATTACTGCACCAGAAACAGCAGAAGCTGAAGAACAGGCAATACCGGACAATTTGCCGCAACCGGCAACCAGACCCCTGGCAGAATCAAAAATACCAAAGCCTGCCTTTGATCCGCTGGCACTGATTATGGCTGGACGGGCAGCAATGCAGACACCTGATGAACAAGAGCAGGAAGCCGATAATGCCCTGGCTTTAACCAATGCAAACAATGAGCTTTATGAAGATTTTTTGTGCTTTACCCTGGCTGGCGAAGAATACGGCATTAATATTGTTGAAATAAAAGAGATTATCAAGGTACGAGAGCTGACCGAAGTACCCCGTACACCTGATTTTATAGATGGTGTACTTTCCCTGCGCGGCGTGATTGTACCTGTACTTGATATGCGCAAACGGATGGAAATGCCCGCTGGTGATCCCTCGCAACATCAACGGATTATCATTGTTAAAAATGGAGAAAGCCTGACCGGATTACGGGTAGATCGGGTAACCGGTGTTGCCAGAATCACTGAAAGCTGCCGTGAAACAACACCTGGCGTACTGGATGGAACAGCCCGCGATTTTGTGAGTGGCATCGGTCGTTACGATGCATCAATGCTGATACTGCTGGATATAGCAGCAGTTATTGACTTTAATCTGGATGAGGTGCAAAGCCATGCCTGACAAGCCAAATGAGCTGCAACTTGCCGGATTCAGGCTGGATGGACTATTGTTTGCCATTGATCTGATGCGCATAAAAGAGATTGTACTGCCGCAGAAACTGTCAGGTCTGCCAGATGCTGCATCAGCAATTGATGGCATGATTAACCTGCGTGGCACCATCATCCCGGTGCTTAACCTGCGTACAAGACTTGATCTGCCACCTATGACAACAGGCAGCGGTAAACTGATTATTGTTGCTTTGGCAGATAAACAGATGGCACTTCTGGTGGATGAAGTCGAAGATGTAATCACTGTAAAGACCAGTGACCTTGCACCACCACCAGAAGTTTCCGGCTGCCGTAAAGAATGTTTACTGGCAGTTTGCCTCCATGATGAAGAGCTTTATATGATACTTGATATTGATGCAATTACTGCGCATTACTTTTAACAGGAAACATGAATGACACTACCTGGCAACAACACAATTGAAGAAGCAAGACGAAAAATGGTCGGTGCATTACGGGGAAAGCCGCTTACCGAAAGTTTTGAGCGTCTGATTCAGGCACTGGGAGACGAAAGCTGGCGTGTACGTAAAGAAGCGGTTGATGTACTGCTTTCATCACGACTTGGCATAACAGAAACAAATCGCCTGATTCAACTGTTAAGAGATGAAGACAACGCTGGTCTGCGCAACTCAACAGCTGAACTGCTGATGGATCTTGGCAGTCAGGTGGCACCTCTTCTGCTTGTGTACAGAGAAGATCCCGACCATGACCTGCGCAAGCTGGTGGTGGATATACTGGGTACTATCGGTGGTACTGAGGCTGTATCCGGTCTGGTGCAATCCCTGCGGGATCAGGACATGAACGTTGCTGCTGCTGCTGCCGAAGGGCTGGGCAGAGTCGGCAACAGTGATGTAATCCCCGCGCTGCTGCAAGCTTTGGAAGAAAGCAGCGAGGATTTTCTTAACTTCAATATTATTGCCGCACTGGCAAACATCGGTACCCCCGGACCATTACCTGCGGTAATCAGCAGGCTGGCAGAAAATCCGATGCTTAAACGACCACTTCTTGATTGCCTGGGGCAGATAGGTGGAGATCAGGCAGCAGCCAGGCTTGTGCTTGGCGAGCTTAAATCAACGCTGCCCAGCATTTTCCGCTCTGCTGTAATTGCACTGGAAAGAATCGCCCGACAACTGGATGCCAGCGGGCAACAGATGATTATTACACAGCTTAAAAAATATCTGTCTGAAGGGTTTTTTGATGCCTGCACCAGCACAGTAAATGCTGATGACCACAAGCTGAACAAAGCCTTGCTGTCCCTTTTCAAAAAACTGGCTGATCCAAAACCTGCCCCTGCATTGATCAGGATGCTGGCAATGGATCGTTACAATAGTGATGCTGAGCAGGCTTTACGGGTAATCGGCAATGCTGCCATAGAAACTGCCCTTGCCATGTTTCCAACAGCCGATGAATCTGTAAGAGCTGCAATCAGCGGGTTTGTTGTCACTGCACCGGCAACCGAACAAACCAGAAAGCTTGTTGCCTGTGCAATGCAGGATGAATCGGCACTTGTGCGTTCTTCTGCTGCCCTGGCAGCTGCAAAAATCTGTATCACCTCACCAGAGCTGACCATGCAGATAGCCGAGCTGCTGGAAGACCATGATCATGCCGTAAGAGAAGCTGCCCTGCACTCACTTACTCAATGTGTTGCAGGCAGTGAATCCCTGATTAAAAACCTGGCAGAAAGACTCTACAAATCCGAGGAACCTGCCCGACGCAAAGATGCTGCAACTCTTTTTGCCGCACTTGCAGAAGAAGAGCGGATATCTGTACTGCTTAAAGATGAAGACCCGTCGGTAAGGGAAGCTGCGGTAAGAGCCATCGGTGCTTTCCACTTAAATGACAGCTGCGGATTGCTGGCAATGGCTCTGGTGGATGAAGATACTGATGTACGGATAGCCGCAGCAGAATCCCTTGGTGTAACCATCAGTAATAGTGCCTCCATAAAATCATTGCGCCTTGCTTTAAAAGATCAGGATTCATGGGTGCAGGCACAGGCACTGCGCAGCCTTGCCAGTCTGGCAAGCGACCAGATTCTGGAAGATGTTAAAGACCTCTGGCAAAGGGGTGATGAAATAGCACAGCTTGCCTGTCTTGAGGTTTTGGGACGCATTGCAGCACCTGAAGGGATGCAGATGGTGGCTGAAAGCATCGGAAAACATGATGGTGAAGTACTTAAAGGATGCATCCAGCTGCTGGCACGCCATGATTTATCACTTCTTAAGCCCTGGCTTAACCATCTTGTCAGCCATCGTAACTGGAGCATAAGGCTTGAAACAGTAAGGGCATCAGCAAGTCTTACTAAAGCGGAACAGGTCGAACTGTTGGAAACAGCTGTTAAAATCGAAGCGCATGATCTGGTTAAAAAAGAGATGCAAACGGTGCTTTCCCATGGCAATGCAGTTTAATACTGAAAACAGCTTCATCATCAATGAAGAGGAATTTCTGCTTTTACGGGATCTGATCTACGAGCATTGCGGGCTTTGGTTTGATGATCATAACTCCTATCTGCTGGAAAAACGCCTTGCCCGTCGCCTTGTTCTGCACAATTTTGACAGTTTTTACGATTATTACCAGTTTTTGAAACTAAGCCGCAAACGCACCCAGGAACTGGATGAAATCATGGATATTCTCACCACCAATGAAACCTATTTCTTCCGTGAGTCTTTCCAGCTTGATGCCTTTAGCAAGGAAATTATCCCCGAAATCTGCAACGAAAAAGAGAAGAACAACAAAGAGCGCAGTATCAGAATCTGGAGCGCAGGCTGTTCCAGTGGAGAAGAGCCTTACACCATCGCCATGCTGCTGCTGGAGATGCCTTTTATAAAGGACTGGAAGGTTGAAATAGTTGGTACAGATATCAGCCAGCGGGTTTTACAGCTTGCCAGGCGGGGTATCTATGGTCAATCAGCCTTCAGGGCAACGGAAGATTATTTTATCCGCCAATATTTCAGCAAACAGGAAACCGGCTACCGGATTGATGATCGGGTGCGGGAACTTGTGTCACTTAGTCATTTAAATCTGCTGGATCAGAACCGGATCGCCATGCTTGGAGATTTTGATCTTATTTTCTGCCGCAATGTAATCATATATTTTGATCTTACTGCCAAAAAACAGGTGATTGACTCATTTCACCAATCTTTAAATCAAGGAGGCTATCTTTTGCTTGGTCATTCTGAATCTCTAATGAATATCACCACCAAATTTATGTTGCGCCACTTCAGAAATGACATGGTATACCAAAAACCGGTTAACGGAACTGCATCATGAAGCGTTTCAGGGTATTGGTGGTGGATGATTCTGCCTACAGCCGCCGCACCATCAGCAGAATGCTGGGAGGTATGTCACAGGTTGAAGTAGTTGGTTATGCTGGTGACGGCGAAGAAGGGATTCGCCAGGTAATTGCACTAAAACCTGATCTGGTTACGCTGGATCTGGAAATGCCCCGCATGGACGGCTTTACACTGCTGCGGATTTTAACGACCCGTTTTAATATACCGGTTATTATCATCAGTGCCTCCGGTGAAGCAGACAAGGTTTTTAAAGCACTGGAAATGGGAGCACTGGATTTTGTTGCAAAGCCTGAACGAACAAACTCGCCGGCACTTAATCTGATAGAACTGGATTTAACACAAAAAATCAGCAACATACTGATGAACTACAGAACTGACAAACAACAGACATTCAAAGAAACCGCTTTGAAATCAAAATCAGGCAGACATAAAAAGCGTAACGCAATTGATCTTGTGGCAATTGCAGCTTCCACTGGCGGACCACCGGCGTTGCAGAATATTTTCAGTGGCTATGACCACAGTTACCCTTTTGGCATTGTAATAGCACAACATATGCCGGCAGGTTTTACCAGTGCCTTTGCCCAAAGACTTAACCGTAGCTCGCACTTTGAAGTACGGGAGGCAGAAGAAGGGGATCTGATAAAACCTGGTCTGGCACTGATTGCCCCGGGAGGAAAAAATATGGTGCTGCAAAGGTATGGAATAGATGTACATGTGCAGCTGGTTACACCACAACCACAAGACCGTTACCTGCCCTCTGCTGACCGTTTATTTTGCTCCTGCGCCGAAATCTATGGTCCGCAGATGCTGGCAGTGGTGCTCACCGGCATGGGCAGTGACGGCAAGGAAGGTGCTTTGGCAGTTAAGGAAAAAGGCGGGCTGGTGCTGGCAGAATCTGAAACAACCGCTGTTGTTTACGGAATGCCAAAAGAGGTGGTTGCAAGTGGTGCTGCGGACAGAGTTGTACCGCTACCCGGAATCAGCCAGGCAATTCTGGATATGGGCGGGTATTAGTAGGCTTCACTTTGAACATACAGGAGAATTAACAGATGTCATCAGAACTCAAATACTCACATCAGGAAATAGAAGCCAAGTGGCAGCTTTTGTGGGAAACCGAAAAAACCTTTAAAGTAACGGAAGATGCGGCAAAGCAGAAATACTACCTGCTGGAGATGTTCCCCTACCCTTCCGGTCGTATACATATGGGACATGTACGCAATTACTCCATTGGTGATGTAATTGCCCGCTATAAACGGATGCGTGGCTTTAACGTCATGCACCCAATGGGCTGGGATGCCTTTGGTATGCCGGCGGAAAACGCAGCCATCAAAAATAACAGCCACCCTGCCACATGGACACAGGAAAACATTACCTATATGCGAGAACAGTTAAAGCAGATGGGGCTTTCCTATGATTGGGATCGTGAACTTGCCACCTGCAACGCTGACTATTACCGCTGGGAGCAGAAGCTTTTTGTGGAGATGTTTAAAAAAGGGCTGGCATACCGTAAAAATGCATTTGTCAACTGGTGCCCAGATTGTGAAACCACCCTTGCCAATGAGCAGGTTGAAGATGGCGGCTGCTGGCGTTGCGATACAGAGGTTGTACAAAAAGAGATGGTACAATGGTTCTTTAAAATCACTGATTACGCTGAAGAACTGCTTGATTTCACAGAAAAACTTCCCGGGTGGCCAGAAAGAGTACTGCTGATGCAGCGTAACTGGATCGGCAAAAGCATTGGCTGTGAAATTGATTTTCCTCTGGCTGATGGTGAAGGTGCAATCAGGGTATTTACCACCCGTCAGGACACCCTTTTTGGCGCAACTTTCATGTCACTTGCTCCGGAACATCCCATGGCGACCAAACTGGCAACACCGGACAAACAGGCAGAAGTTGAGGCTTTTATCGAAAAAGTCAGAAAAACCGAGCAGATTAAACGTACTGCTGAAGATATGGAAAAAGAGGGCGTATTTACCGGCAGTTACTGCATAAATCCGGTTACAGGCTGTAAAATGCCGATTTATCTGGCAAATTTTGTACTGATTGAGTACGGAACCGGCGCGGTTATGGCTGTACCAACCCATGACCAGCGGGATTTTGAATTTGCACAGAAATACAACCTGCCCCTTAAGCTGGTTATTCAGCCAGAAGGTGAAACCTTTGATCCGACAACCATGAAGGCAGCCTACACCGAAGCCGGTATGCTGGTTAATTCCGGCGATTTTAACGGGCTGGATAATGAAACAGCAAAACTTGAAATTGCCAACTGGCTGGAGCAGCAGGGTAAAGGCAAGAAAACCATCAACTATCGCCTTAGGGATTGGGGCGTATCCAGGCAAAGATACTGGGGAACTCCCATCCCGATTATTTACTGTGACTGCTGTGGTGCAGTGCCGGTACCTGATCAGGATCTGCCGGTAAAACTGCCGCTGGATATGGCATTTACCGGTGATGGTGGCAGTCCGCTGGCAAAACTTGCCAGCTTCATCAATGTCCCCTGCCCTGCCTGCGGTAAACCTGCCCGCCGAGAAACCGATACCATGGATACCTTTGTGGAATCCTCCTGGTATTTCCTGCGTTACTGCTGCCCGGATTTTGAAGAAGGTATGCTGGATAAGCCCCGCACAAAGTACTGGATGTCTGTTGATCAGTATATCGGTGGCATTGAACATGCTGTGCTGCACCTGCTTTATGCCCGTTTCTTCACAAAAGTAATGCGTGATCTTGGTTACGTTGATGTTGACGAGCCGTTTACCAACCTGCTTACCCAGGGGATGGTTATTAAAGATGGTGCCAAAATGAGCAAATCAAAGGGCAATGTGGTTGATCCTGATGCTCTGATTAAAAAATACGGTGCCGATACTGCCCGTCTTTTCTCTCTTTTTGCCGCACCTCCTGAAAAAGACCTGGACTGGAACGAGCAAGGTGTTGAAGGCTGCTACCGCTTTATCAACAGGGTATGGAAACTGGTGCATGAACACCTTCAGGATGTTACAACTGCTGGCAATATTGACCCTGCCAGCCTTGATGCCGAAGAACGTAACCTGCGCCGTAGCGTGCATAAAACCCTTAAAAAAGTTACTGAAGATATCAATGACCGCTTTCATTTTAACACTGCCATTGCAGCAGTAATGGAGCTTCTTAACAGCCTGCAATCAGCACGGCTTGCCACACCCCAGGCAAAGGAGCTGCTTAAAGAAGCGTTGGAACTTACAGTACTGATGCTTTCACCTTTCATCCCCCACGTGGCTGAAGAGCTATGGCAAAGGCTTGGTAAAAAAACACAACTTGCCGATTGTCCATGGCCTGCATGGGATGCAGAAGCGATTATTGATGAAGAAATTCTGGTGGTGGTACAGGTAAACGGCAAACTGCGCTCAAGGCTGTCTGTTGCTGCCAATGAAGATGGTGAAAAAATCAAGCAGCTGGCAATGGCAGATGAAAAGATTCTGGCATTCACAGAAGGTAAAGAGATTCGCAAGGTGGTTTATGTGCCTGGAAAGCTGGTGAACATTGTTGCTGCATAAACGTTTTTTATATCTGCTGCTGATTCTGCCAACATTGTTAATTACAGCCTGTGGCTATAACTTTACGGCAGACACCAGCACAAAACTGACTGCCAACCAGACTGTATGGGTAGCTTACTTTAAAAATATTACTGTCTACCCTTCTGCAACAGTGGCATTAAAGCGTGCTTTTTTTGAGCAGTTTGGCAGCCAGCGGGGGATTTTACCAGCTGCTTCTGAAAAAGAGGGTGATATCTTGATATCCGGCAAGATAACCGGCTATGGCATCAATGA
Source organism: Trichlorobacter sp. (assembly GCA_034007105.1). GTDB lineage: Bacteria > Desulfobacterota > Desulfuromonadia > Geobacterales > Pseudopelobacteraceae > Trichlorobacter. Next base: position 12,066 of record JAVERM010000023.1, on the reverse strand, counting down.
AGTAAGCTACACAGCCGCTGATATTGCCAAGGAATATCGCCTGACTTTAACCAGTGAAATAACAGCAACCAGACAAAAAGATGATGGCAGCATTGAAACAATCTGGCAGGGTGTACTGTCTGCATGGCATGATTACATGGTAACCGGCAGCATTGAAGAACAGTACCGCAACGAAGAAGCTGCCCTACAGATTGCTGCCCGCAAACTTGCCCAAAATGCCATCTGGCAGATGGAGCAGAACTACTGAAAATGGATTTGCAAACATTACAAAGGCAAATCCATAAAGATGATTTGCTGCCGATCTACTTTATTTACGGTGAAGAGCAGTTTCTGGCAGAACGGGTGGTACGCTCCATACTAGAAAAAGCGGTTGAACCAGCCACCCGTGACTTTAATCTTAACATCTATTACGGCGCAGACTGCCGTGGCACAGAAATTGCTGATACTGTCAAAACCTTGCCAATGTTTGCCAAACGCCGTGTTGTCCTTGTAAAACAGGCGGAAAAACTGCCTGCAACCGCACAAGAGCATTTATTAACCTGCCTCACCAACCCCAATCCAGAAACCTGCCTTATTTTTATGGCTGTAAAGCCTGACCTGCGCCGCAAGCTTTTTAGCGAGTTAAAAAAAAGTAGTGGCAGTATTGAATTTAAAAAACTTTATGAAAACAGGCTGGCACCGTTTATCAATACCGAAGTATCCACCCATGGTAAAAAAATAGAAACTGCTGCTGTTGACCTGTTGATTTTTCTGGTTGGCAACAACCTGCAGGAACTTGTCTCCCAGATTGAAAAAACCTGCCTTTACATTGGTGACAAAAAAATCATCACCCTTGCCGACCTGCGTACAATCGCCAGCCAGAGCAAAACATTTGGCGGCTTTGAACTGGCTCGTTATGTTGGAGAAAAAAACCTTTCAGATGCAACCATCACCCTGCAATCAATGCTGCAAAACAACGAAGAAGCCCCAATGATTATTGGTGCCCTTGCCAGCCATTTCCGCAGAATCTGGCGGATACGCGAACTGCTGGATCAGGGGAAAAACGCAGCGCAAATCGCCGCAGAACTTAAAATATCAAACTACTTCATCAAAGACCTGATGCTACAGGCAAAAAAACATTCCACCAAAGAACTGAAAGTACTGTTTGAACGCTTGTTTAACGCTGATCTATCAGCCAAAACCGGCAGCTCTGCTGCAACAATACTGCATAATCTTGTTTATGAAACATGTGCTAATTGATAGTTTAATTTTGGAGTAAATTATGAACAGTAACACTTCTTCCGCTTTGAAAAAAACAATCAAACCTGCCGTAATTATTACAGGGCTGTTGTTACTGGTCTGGTGGGGGTGGCATAAGTTCACAAACAACGGTCCGGGCAATGGTTTTGTGCAGGGCAATGGCCGTATTGAGGCCACCGAGGTCAATATCGCCACCAAGCTGCCCGGGCGCATTGCCGATATCCTGGTTGATGAAGGTGACTTCGTGCAGGCTGGCCAGCAGCTGGCGCTGATGCAACTGGACACCTTGCAAGCCCAGCGTGATGAAGCCACGGCGGCTTTGCATCAGGCGCAAACCGCTGTGGCGGCAGCTGAGGCCCAGGTGGCGCTGCGGGAAAGCGATGCCGCAGCCGCCGAGGCGCTGATTGCCCAGCGCGAAGCCGAGCTGGATGCCGCCAAACGCCGGCTGGCACGTTCCAGTACATTATCCAAAGATGGTGCAGTCCCCCTCCAGGAGCTGGACGATGACCGGGCACGGGTGCGTGGTGCCGAAGCGGCCCTGACCGCCACCCGCGCCCAGGCAAAGGCGGCGCGGGCTGCCATTCGCGCGGTCGAGGCGCAGCTGGCCGGTGCCCGCTCCAGCGTGCAGGCGGCCACCGCCACCATCGCCCGCATCGAGGCAGACATCCGTGACAGCGAGCTGAAAAGCCCGCGTGATGGCCGCGTGCAATTCCGTGTCGCGCAGCCCGGCGAGGTACTGGGTGCCGGTGGGCGGGTGCTGAATATTGTCGATTTGTCCGATGTCTACATGACCTTTTTCTTGCCCAGCGAAATTGCCGGCCGTGTCGCCATTGGCAGCGAGGTACGACTGGTGCTGGATGTGGCGCCGGAGCTGGCGATTCCGGCCACAGTATCCTTTGTTGCCAGCACCGCCCAGTTCACGCCAAAAACTGTGGAAACTGCTTCCGAGCGGCAAAAGCTGATGTTCCGCGTCAAGGCGCAGATTGCGCCGGAATTGCTGCGCCAGCATCTGCACCAGGTGAAAACCGGCCTGCCAGGAGTTGCCTGGATCAAGCTGGACGAGCAGGCGGCATGGCCCGCCTCGCTATCCTCGCGGCTGACGGAGTAAGGCATGAGCCAGCAGGGCAGTGTCGCCAGCATCAGGCAGGTCAGCCTGCACTATGGCAAAACCCGCGCACTGAACAACCTCAGCCTTGAAATACCGTCTGGCTGCATGGTGGGCCTGATCGGCCCTGACGGCGTTGGCAAGTCCAGCCTGTTGTCACTGCTGGCCGGCGCACGGGTAATCCAGTCCGGCCATATACAGGTGCTGGGCGGCGACATGGCACACAAAAGCCACCGTGACCTGGTGTGCCCGCGTATTGCCTACATGCCGCAAGGGTTGGGCAAAAACCTTTATCCCACGCTATCGGTCGAAGAAAATCTGCAGTTTTTTGCCCGCCTGTTTGGCCATGCTGCTGCTGAGCGTCGCCGGCGCATTGACGACCTGACCCGCAGCACAGGCATGTACCCGTTTCTCGACCGGCCAGCGGGCAAGCTGTCCGGCGGCATGAAACAAAAACTGGGCCTGTGCTGTGCGCTGATCCATGATCCGGATTTTCTGCTGCTGGACGAGCCGACCACCGGCGTGGACCCGCTGGCGCGCAAGCAGTTCTGGGACCTGATTGACCGCATCCGTGGCGAGCGGCCCGGCATGAGCGTGATTGTCGCCACCGCCTACATGGACGAGGCGCAGCGCTTTGACTGGCTGGTGGCCATGGATGACGGCCAGGTTCTGGCCACCGGCAAACCGGCCGAACTGCTGCAGAGCACCGGCAGTGACAGCCTGGAGCAGGCCTTTATCCGCCTGCTGCCGGACGACAAAAAACAGGGCCATGAGCCGGTGGTGATTCCGCCGCTGGATGTGGACGAGCAGGATATCGCCATCGAAGCCGAAGGGTTGACCATCCGCTTTGGCGACTTTACCGCGGTGGACAGCGTCTCGTTTCGCATCCGTCGTGGCGAAATTTTCGGCTTTCTTGGCTCCAACGGTTGCGGCAAATCCACCACCATGAAAATGCTGACCGGCCTGCTGCCGGCCAGCGAGGGCCGCGCCTGGCTGTTTGGCCACGAGGTGGATCCGCGCGATATCGACACCCGCCGCCGAGTGGGCTACATGTCGCAAGCGTTTAGCCTGTACAACGAACTTACCGTCAAGCAAAACCTGGTCTTGCATGCCCAGCTGTTTCACGTGCCGGAAGCCGAAATTCCGGCGCGGGTAGAAGAAATGGTGCAGCGCTTTGATCTGGTCGGCGTGCTCGACCGTTTGCCCAGCACCATTCCACTGGGCATGCGTCAACGCCTGTCGCTGGCGGTGGCCATGGTGCACAAGCCCGAGTTGCTGATTCTGGACGAACCCACCTCTGGCGTGGACCCGGTGGCACGGGATAATTTCTGGCGCTTGCTGATCCAGCTGTCACGCCGTGACAAGGTCACCATTTTCATCTCTACCCACTTCATGAACGAAGCCGAGCGCTGCGATCGCATGTCGATGATGCATGCCGGCAAGGTGCTGGACAGCGATGCGCCGCAGCAGCTGGTGGAAAAGCGTGGTGCCGACAGTCTGGAAGATGCCTTTATCGGTTATCTGCTGGAGGCCGGTGCTGATGAATCAGGTGGTGAAATCACTACTGGCCAGCCGTTGACCGAAGCTGGCGCTGCTACAGAGCAGCGGCTCCAGCGCTTTAGTCTGCAGCGGCTGTTCAGTTATAGCTGGCGCGAAGCACTGGAGCTGCGCCGTGACCCGGTACGTGCCACGCTGGCGCTGGCCGGCTCGATTTTGCTGATGTTTGTCATTGGTTTTGGCATCACCATGGACGTGGAAAACCTGCGCTATGCCGTGCTCGACCGCGACCAGACCACATTGAGCCAGAATTATGCGCTGAACATTTCCGGTTCGCGCTATTTTATTGAACAGCAGCCACTGGGCAGCTATGAAGAACTGGACCTGCGCATGCGTCGCGGCGAGATTTCCCTGGCCATCGAGATTCCAGCCGGTTTTGCCCGCGATCTGCTGCGCGGCCAGGACGTGGCCATTGGTGCCTGGGTGGACGGCTCCATGCCGCAACGGGCTGAAACTATTCAAGGTTATGTAACTGGTCTGCATCAACACTGGTTGCAGCAAAAAACTCTGGAACGACTGGGGGGTACATCGCGACCCAATGCCAGTATTCAGGATCGATACCGTTACAACCCGGATGTAAAAAGCTTGCACGCCATGGTACCGGCAGTTATTCCATTGCTGCTACTGATGCTGCCAGCCATGCTCACTGCGCTGGCGGTGGTACGCGAAAAAGAACTGGGCTCCATCATCAACCTTTATGTCACCCCGGTAACCCGGCTGGAGTTTCTGCTGGGCAAGCAGCTGCCTTATGTCGGGCTGGCGATGATCAATTTCCTGTGCATGGTACTGCTGGCGGTTACGGTGTTTGGCGTACCGATAAAGGGCAGTTTCCTGACACTCACATTAGCCACGCTGATTTTCTGCTTTATTTCCACCGGCATGGGCCTGCTCGCCTCCACCATTACCAGCAGCCAGATTGCTGCCATGTTCTTTGCCATGATCGGCACCATGCTGCCAACGGTGCAAATTGCCGGGCTGCTAAACCCGGTATCTTCGATGGAAGGAATTAGTCGCATGGTCGGAGAGATGTATCCAGCCACCCATATGTTCATAATCAGCCGAGGCATATTCAGCAAGGCACTGCACCTGCCGGACCTGTACAGTGCTTTCTGGCCGCTGCTGCTGGCGGTACCGGTGATTCTCGGCGCGGCGGTGTTGCTGCTGCGCAAGCAGGAGGGCTGAAATGAGAAAACTTAAAAACATCCTGCGTCTGGGCCACAAAGAATTATGGAGTCTTGTACGTGATCCAATGATGCTGGTACTGATTGTTTATGTGTTTACCTTGTCAATCTACAGTGCAGCTACTGCACAACCTGAAACCATGCATAACGCACCCATTGCTATACTGGATGAAGACCAGTCTGCCTTATCCACCCGTATTATCAGTGCCTTTTACCCGCCTGAATTTATTACACCAGTGATACTTTTGCAGCAGCTTGAAATGGATACAGGTATGGATCGTGGGGACTACACCTTTACTTTGCATATTCCCTCAAATTTTCAACGAGATGTACTGGCCGGGCGCAACCCGGAAATCCAGCTCAACGTGGACGCCACACGCATGAGTCAGGCGTTTTTTGGCAATGGTTATATCCAGAAGGTAATTATGGGTGAGATAAACGAGTTTGTGCAGCGCTACCGCGCCACGCCCAAGCTGCCGGTGGAGCTTGAGTTGCGCGCCCGCTTTAACCCGACACTGGAAAAAGCCTGGTTTGGCGGCGTGGCGGAAATCATCACCTCAGTGGCCATGCTGTCGATCATTCTTACTGGCGCAGCACTGATTCGCGAACGCGAGCATGGCACCATCGAGCACCTGTTGGTGATGCCGGTGACACCTGGCGAGATCATGATCTCGAAAATCTGGTCCATGGGCCTGGTGGTACTGATTGCCACTTACGCCTCGCTCAATATTGTGGTGCGTGGCATGCTCCAGGTGCCGATTGAAGGCTCGGTGCCGCTGTTTTTGTGTGGCGTGGTGCTCTGCCTGTATGCCATGACCTCATTGGGCATCTACATGGCCACGGTGGCACGCAGCATGCCACAATTTGGTTTGTTGTTGATGTTGACGCTGATGCCGATGAACCTGCTCTCTGGCGGTCGCACCCCGCGCGAGAGTATGCCACAAATCGTTCAGGATCTGATGCAGCTGGCACCCACCACCCACTTTGTCGAACTGGGTCAGGCTATTTTATTCCGTGGTGCCGGGCTGGAAACCGTGTGGAAGCCGTTTTTAGCCTTGTTAGTGATCGGTACGGTGTTGTTTATGTTGTCGCTGCGCCGCTTCCGCAATACGATTAGTCAGATGGCGTGAGCAAACAAAACATGCGTACTTTATGTCTAAACTTGAGGATCTGCTGTTTGCTGACCTATCCTGCCTTTACTGGACACTTCTTTTTGTTAAAACCTTGCAATTACGCAACCAGAGCCTATAGCCAAAGCATTTATTCAGGAATATATTGAAATCTTCTATAACAGGTAAAGGTTACATTCCCGTTTAGGGAATGTATTTCACCAGAAGATCACTATAAAAACAAAGATCACTTGAAAGATGAGTATCCACTATTGACAGGAAAGGTCACATAAAGAAAGGGCTAGCCGGTTTGGCTAGCCCTTGATTTTGATGGAGCGGGAAACGGGATTCGAACCCGCGACTTCAACCTTGGCAAGGTTGCACTCTACCACTGAGTTATTCCCGCGCAAAAGATTTCCAATTTATATCAACCATTAGCAGTAATGTCAACATTTTTATTTATGCTGCATGGCTTATGGTAACAGCCAACACTTTTCTGGCTCCTGCTTTTTTCAAAGCTGCTGATGCCTCCCTCAAAGTACTGCCTGTGGTGGTTACATCATCAACCAGCATAATGGTTTTGCCTGCCACAAGTCTTTGATCTGCAACCATAAAAGCATCATGCAGGTTTGACAGCCGTTGCTTACGTCCCAGTTCAACCTGGGGTACAGTTAAGCGAGTGCGTTTAATCAGGTGTCGCTGCAAAGGTATCTGCCAGGCTTTGGAAAAGATTTCTGCCAACAATAACGCCTGGTTAAAACCACGGTTTTTTAATCTTTTATTGTGCAATGGTATCGGGACAATCAGGTCTGCACTGCTTTCTTTTGCAAATTTAGCCAGTTTTTCAGCTGTAAGCAACCCCAGTGAACGACGCAGGCGCGTATCTCCATTATACTTAAAGCGGTGAATCAGCTCTTTGATGTCACCTGCATGCATAAAGGCAGCTCTGGCAGCACTGTACGGTGGTGGATTTTTAATACAGCGGCTGCAAGGATGGGGTTTATCGCCTGCAACAAACGGAATGCCACAAATGCTGCAAAAGGCATCGCCGATAAGGGGTAGTTTTTCCAGGCAGTCGGGACAGATATGTAAAGGCTCATCACCATAATAACGCTGATGGCAGACAGGGCAGCAAGGTGGCAGCAAAATATCCAAAAATGCAGTACCTACTGTACGCAGACAACCTGAAAACCTGTTCATCACAACCTAACCATATCCGGTATAACTATCTGAAATTTGGTGCCTTTACCTGTTTCGCTTTCCACACTGATCAGGCCGTCGTGCGCCTCCACCAGTTCTTTTACAATTGCCAGCCCCAGCCCAAGCCCGCCTTTTTTACCTTTGGAAAACCGCTCAAATATATTTGGTAACAGTTCAGCTTCAATACCGGTTCCTGTATCAGCCAGCTCAAACAGGATATTATTACCGGTTTTATTTACATTAATACTGAAGCTGCCACCAGAGGGCATGGCACGAAAGGCATTGGTTACAAGGTTAATGATAATTCTTGCAAACAGTTCGGGATCTATGCTGGCAGTCAGCTCTGTATCACCGATAATGCTGGTTTTAATCTGCTGTTCCAGGGTCTGATGTTCAAAGCGCAGCAGCAGATTTTGCAAAAAAGGGATAAGCTTTATCTGTTGCCGATTAAGCATAAGAGTGGCTGTCTGGGCGCGGGTAAGTTCATCCACACCGTCAAGAATTCTGCCCAGACGTGCTGTTTCATCAAGTAAAGATTGCAGTGCAGCATCAGAAACCGGAATCACCTGATCAAGCATCCCTTCCAGCTCGCCCTGCATAATCATCAGCGGTGTGCGCAGTTCATGGGCAGCATTGCTGACCAGCTGCTTACGCAGCTGCTCCTGCTGCTTCAGTTTGCCTGCCATTTTGTTAAAACTGCTGGCAAGCCTGCTTATTTCATCATTTCCACCCACCTGCACCTGGTTTATTTTGTGACCATCAGCAAGGTCTTCTGCAACAAGGGTCAATTTTCTCAGCGGATCGCTAATCCTTTTTGCAGCAACAACGCTTAGTAAAATTGATATGCAGCCCAAAGTAACCACCGAGTATGTCAGAAATTTGTTTGATGAGCTGATAAACAGATTTTCATGATCAGGCACGGTGAGTGCTGCTTCAAGTGTACCTATCTCAATACCAGCCAAAAACAATGGATATGGCTGAAACTCTTCATCCCGTGCTGTTTTTAACTGCCTGCCGGCTGAAGCCAGCACCCGCTGCTGCATGGCAGATGGTAAAAGTTCTAATGCCTGTGCGCTGGAAAGAATCAATTGATCACCGTTATCCAACAGGCGCAAATCAAGCCCGTCCAGCCATGCCCAGGCAAAAATATCAGCCAGTTCTTTCTGATCCCATCCCTGTTTTTGCTGATAATATCCTTCCAGTATGGCCTGGGTCTGATACAGGCGGTCAAGTGCCTGACCTTCAGCATAGGCGTTAAAATCCCGCACCAACAGATTACGCACCAGTACTGCCGAAGAAAGGGTGATAACCATTACCACCAGTAGCAGTATCCAGAGTTTAAACTGCAAATTAAGTCGCATCAGGAACCCCGCAAAACTGGTAGCCAATACCATAGATAGTTTTTATATATTGGGGATTGCGGCTATCAAGCTCTATTTTCTGGCGCAGGTTTTTGATATGGGCATCAACAGAACGCTCATAACCATCAAACTGATAGCCTAGAGCCTTGCTCACCAGTTCATCGCGGTGCCAGGAACGTCCAGGAGCAGATGCAAGTGTGGAAAGTAATTTAAATTCAGTGGGGGTTAACTGGCAAGGCTGGTTACGGCAGGTTACAGCATGCTTTCTATTGTCCAGCAGTAGTTCACCGTTGTTAAAGGAAACAGGGGCTTCAGCTATGTTGTTATGATTATAGCGTTTAAGGACTGCCTTTACCCGGCAGACCAGCTCCCTTGGTGAAGCCGGTTTCACCAGATAATCATCAGCGCCAATACTAAAACCGGCTATCCGATCTTCTTCCGAAGCTTTGGCTGTCAGCATCAACACCGGAAAATCACCCATTTCTTTCAGGTCAAGGCAAAGTTCCTCGCCTGAACGGTCCGGCAACCCCAGATCAAGCACAACAGCCAGCGGCAGCTCTGATTCAACCAGCGTTAAAGCTTTGGAGGCAGTGTCTGCATGTGCTGTACGGAAATCAGCAGCTTCAAGATAAGCCTTGATAACTCTGGCAATTTTCAGATCATCTTCAACTATTAAAACAGGTGGCTGCATGTCTAAAACCTGCTAACGTACCGAACGGATACGACCGGTGCGACGGTCAATGGCAACAGCTTCAACAGGATTTCCTTCCGGATCAGTTATTTCAGCTATAAAAACATGACGGTATTCTTCAATACGGCTTATTCTGTCTGGCGCAACTCCGTAAAAGCTGTAAAGCCGCTCTTTGGCTTCAGCAAGGTTGTTAACTGGCTGGCGGGCACCGTAACGGTCGGTATGACGTTTGGGACAATAACCACCATAGGCAGGATATCTTTTATCGAAACGTTTCATGCCACGCTCACCCTGATTGCACCTTTTATCACGCCTATGCTCACCCCCGGGATGTTCAGCAAAAGCCGGTATGGCAAGGATTAAAGACAGCAGCAAGCTGGTTATTAAAACTTTTATATGAAGGTTTTTCATGATTAAAACTTTCCGGGGGTATCAAACTTTATGCCTAATTCCACCTGATTCCCCCTCTTTATGCTTTAAGAGGGGGAACTTATTGGGGGTTTTTGTTTCAATCCGAGGTTTGCGGATGGAAAGCTATTCAGCAACTGGTTGATCAGCGCATGGTTCGCAGCCATGACCTCTAAAGCCTTTGCCCTTGTTACCATAACCCGGACCGCAGTCATTATATCTGTGCTGCCCATGGTAACCACGACCTTTTCTGAATCCGGCATCATCCTGAACCTTATAGTATTTACCACGGATTTCACGTAATTCATTTTGCAATCTGGTCATTTTTTCAGTGTCTGGTGTTTCCTTTACCCATTCCTGCTGGATTTCCATCCGCTTTTTATGCATTTCATCTTTTAACGGCAAGATTTCGGCAAGATGTTTTTTATAGGTTGCAGTTTGCTCCGGCGATGTCTCGGCACAAGGTCCGCAACCATAATTACCACCATATCCACCTGACCATTTACCCGGACCATAACCTCCACGTGCATGAGCTGTACCACCTATTGCCATTGCTGCAATTAACGCTACCACAATTGAACTTTTTTTCATGATTTACTTACCTCCTTGTTGGTTTTTGTCTGACCTGTTGTGGTCGGTTTTGATGATGCGACAATAACAAACCAATATGAAATGCTTATGAAGAAATTATGAACAATTATGAAGATTGGAGATAAATTCAAGCTTCTGTTGCACAAAGGACTTCACAGACCGGTACAGGACTTTGCTAATTGTAATTTATGTTGCAAAGGAAAAAATCTCATGTAATCTATATATGTTAAACTGCTGACCTGCTCGGAAAATGGGGGCAGGCAGAAAATATCACGAAAGGGAGGTAACATATGTCAACTTCAGTCAAGGGCACAAAAACAGAGCAAAACCTTCTGAAATCATTTGCAGGTGAAAGCCAGGCGCGTACCCGCTATACTTACTTTGCATCTGTTGCAAAAAAAGAAGGCTATGTACAGATTGCTGATATCTTTGAAGAAACAGCAAATCAGGAAAAAGAACATGCCAAGCGTTTTTTCAAGTTTCTGGAAGGTGGCGATCTTGAAATAACTGCCTGTTTTCCTGCCGGAGTAATAGGCACAACAGCAGAAAACCTGCTTGCTGCTGCCTGTGGTGAAAATGAAGAACATACTATTTTATACCCTGCATTTGCAAAAACCGCCCAGGAGGAAGGTTTTGCAGAGATAGCAGCTGTATGGACAGCCATCTGTGTGGCAGAAAAGCAGCATGAAAAACGCTATCGCGACCTGCTTGCCAACATTGAGGCGTGCAGAGTCTTTACCCGTGAGCAGGAAGTTGTATGGCGGTGCCGTAACTGCGGCTATCTGCACAGCAACAAATCCGCACCTGAACTTTGTCCTGCCTGCGCTCACCCGACAGCACACTTTGAGCTGTTGGCAGAAAACTGGTAATCATAAATTTAAAATCACAAACAAGGAGAAATAAACATGCCAAAGCGTCTGGAAGTTTACAAATGTCAACATTGCGGAAACATTATTGAAGTTATGGTTGGTGGCGGTGCGAGCATTGTATGTTGCGGTGAAAACATGCAACTGCAAACCGAAAACACCGTTGATGCTTCACAGGAAAAGCATGTACCTGTAATTGAAAAAGGTAATGGCACCATTACGGTAAAGGTTGGCTCAGTTGAGCATCCAATGGAAGAAAAGCACTACATCCAGTGGGTTGAGCTGATTGCAGACGGCAAAGTATACCGTCAGTTCCTAGAGCCTGGTCAGGCACCTGAAGCCACTTTCTGCGTAACTGCTGATAATGTTTCAGCAAGGGAATATTGCAACCTGCATGGTCTCTGGAAAGCATAGCAGGAACCATTTAAAGTTGCGTTTTACCCATGAAAAAGGGGTGCTCCATATTGGGGACACCCCTTTTATTTACAGACAAATCATCTTGCTGTATCATTTTTTACCATGAGACATCCCATTATCAGCCGTTACATAATCCGCGAAACAGCGGGTATTTTTTTGCTTGGACTGGCAGTTTTCACCTTGATCCTACTGATGGGCAAGATGGTAAAACTGATTGAAATGGTAGTTACCAACAACATGCCGTTTTTAAAAGTAGTACAGATGATTTTACTGCTTTTGCCTTCTTTTTTGGTGCTAACAATACCAATGGCCTTTTTACTGGCAGTTTTACTAACCTTTGG
>JAVERM010000131.1:0-4999 GCA_034007105.1 Trichlorobacter sp. | reverse complement strand
CCTACCTGGTCGCCGGCAAACTTGTCCACCTTCCGGCACCACCGTTCATCACAAGATGTTGTGCTTGAAGAAGGTACTTGAAGAGCAATAATGAAATACTGATACCCACACAAAATGGAAGAGAGCCCAAAATGTACAAGTGCAAGTTCGGAGAATAGCGTGCTATCGAGAATCACCCTGGACTTCAAAATATCGAATTGCCGCTATCGTTGCGTGCATTGTGACGTGGCGAAAGATGACCTGTGTAAAAATGTTCCTCTCCAGAGAATTAAAGAAGTCGCACTTTCGTTCTTAGCCCATAAAGGTTCTTTGTTTGAAAAGCTGTTTGTTGTTATCTCCGATAGTGCCTTCTTATATAAGGACTATCCAGCCCTGGTGGAATTTCTTGATACCCATAGGACACGCTACAACAAGGAACCGATTAACGGTGTCAGGTATGATCAGGCGTTCTTTGACAAAATATTCCCTGGGATTGCGCAATCTCCTCTTGATACGGTTCGGATTTCGCTTTTTGGATCTGAATTAACCCATAATAAATTCGCTGGGTATAGAGACTCATTTCAGGAACTGATGACGTTTGCAAAAGCCTTTAGTGCATACAATAAGCATGTTGTTTTCCATTTATACGTAACTCCGGAAAGCTTTGACGAAATAGCGTCATTGAAAAAATTTATCGTTAGTGAGGTTGAGAATTGCAGTTTTACCTATGAATATTCCAATTGTTATAAGGATAACTATGAGAGAAGAGACCAGTTTTTATTGACAAAATCCTACAGGGAAAAAGTAAAGCAGTATAACTTTCCGCTTATTTCTGAAGAGGAGCTTGCAGATTCCTGTAAAGGTAAAAAACCGATACTATGGCGTAACAACATATGGATAAGGATCTTTGGCAACGGCGATTATACAGTGGCTGTTTTCCCCCTTGGCGGTTTCTATCTGGTTGGCAATATGAATGAGGACAATCCGGAAACGATCATGGCAAAATGCGTCGAGTATGTTCAAAATTTAGAAAGTAAACTGCCTTCATATGATCAGTTAATAGAAAATGTTTTCAATCTGGACGACCCTTTCTTGTACGCACCATCTGATGCATTAAACCTCTGGTGGGCACGGTACAGCAAAAAAAGCAGTCACACCATCAAGTACAGGAGATCCCCATGACCATCATCGGCATTAACGGCAGTCCGCGGAAACAGTGGAACACGGCAACCCTAGTGGACAAGGCCCTGGAGGGGGCGGCAGCCCAGGGAGCGGCAACGGAGCTGGTCCACCTCTACGACCTCAATTTCAAGGGATGCACGAGCTGTTTCGCCTGTAAGACCAGAGGGGGCGCAAGCTACGGCAGATGCGCCATGAAGGACGATCTGACCCCGGTGCTGGACAGGATCGCACAGGCCGATGCCCTGGTGATCGGCTCACCGATCTACTTCGGCTCGGTCACCGGCGAAACCCGCAGCTTCATGGAGCGGCTGCTGTTCCCCTACCTGACCTACACAGTCCCCTACGGCACCCTGTTTCCCCGGAAACTCAGAACCGCTTTCATCTACGCCATGAATATCACGGAAGAGCGGAGCAAAGAGTTCGGCTACGAATACTTCCTCAGATCCAACGAGCGCTATGCGCAGTTGCTGCTCGGGCCGGCAGAGTCGCTCTGTGCGTTCGACACCTGCCAGGTTGACGACTATTCCAAAGTAGTGATCGAGAGCTTTGACCCGGTGCACAAGGCAGAGCGGCGCCGGGAGGCGTTTCCCCTGGATTGCCAACGGGCCTGCGAACTGGGAGCCCGGCTGGCCGGCGCTGAAGCCGGCGTGGGGGCGTAGCGAAAGGAGTGGTGTCAACATGGGTCAGGAACTACGCCGCACAGACCGGGCAATAACGGAAGCAGAGGCACGGGAACTGCTCAAACGGGGCGAGTACGGGGTGCTGTCCACCTGCGGCCCTGATGGACAACCCTATGGCGTGCCGCTCAGCTACTGCGTGCTGGACAACGCTCTTTATGTGCACTGCGCCCCGGAGGGGCATAAACTGGCGAACATGACCACCAACAACCTGGTATCGTTCTGCGTGGTGGGGACCACTGAGCTGCTGCCGGAGCGGTTTTCCACCCGCTATGAGAGCGTTATTGTTTCCGGTCGGGCGGAGGAGGTATTTGCCGGGGAAAAGCAGCGCGCCCTGGAGGGGCTGGTGGCAAAATATTCCCCCGCATTCCGCGACGAGGGGACCCGCTATATCGCCGCCATGAGCGACAGGACCAGAACCTTCAGGATCACCATCGACAGCATTTCGGGCAAGGCCCGGAGATAGTGCGAAAGGAAGGCGTCATGGACCGGAAAACCGTTGGCATCGTCATCTTTGACGAGATTGAAGTACTGGATTTCTGCGGACCGTTCGAGGTCTTTTCGGTAACGCTCCTGCATGAGGAAAAGCGGCGGGAGGAGCCGTCACCGTTCGAGGTTGTACTGATTGCGAAGCACGGCGGCACCATCACCACCACCGGCGGCATACGAGTTGCGGTCGACTACAGCTTTAGCGACTGTCCCACGTCACATTGGCATAAACGTCTAGCGCTTTTGTTCCCTCTAAACCTCTCCTTGCTCCGACCGTAAAACCAGAGCTAAGGCGAAATGAAAATTTAATTCCATATCCACAAGTTGCTTCTGAACCGCACGAGGGCACGAGGCCACCCCCGTATCCGGCTGTCACTACAGGAGCTTATCAGAAAAAGACGCTTGGAAGAGCTTGCGGGCATGTATGGCTCCGGCGCAGTCTCCATGACCTGCGAAGAATTGGAGGAGTACCGCGCCGATGACAAATGACGCCGTTCTTGCCGACACATCGGTCTGGCTACATTTTCTGCGTGGTTCTGGCATACAGTTTCAGGAGCGCCTTGCACCACTGGTCATTGCCGACAAACTTGCCATAACCCCGATTATCATCATGGAGCTTCTCGCCGGGGCAAAGTCTCCAAAAGAATATGACAAACTGGATAGGGACCTGGCCGCGCTCCGCTGTTTCGATTTCACACCACGGCCTTGGCGGCGGACCTCTAAGCTGGGCTACACCCTGCGGCATAAAGGGGTTAATGTCCCGTTGACCGATGTGCTGATTGCCGCCGTCGCCTTGGAGCATGACCTGCTCCTGCTGCACGACGACCGGCATTACGAGATGATCGCCGCCGTAACACCGCTTAAGCATGAACAGTTAAAGGTGACGTGAAAGCCCGTCTTTTCGATGCAAATCCTTATGGTGTGGGGAGTGCGACAGACAGGATAATTGTCCCATTCGGGAGGATCACCGGGTTCACGCGCGTGCGCGCATGAACCTAGTCAATAATGAGTTGGTCATAAAAAAGGAGGGGGAATATTCATATGCAAGGAAAAGTGAAATGGTTTTCGTCTGAAAAAGGTTATGGGTTCATAACTCCTGAATCTGGCGAAGATCACTATTTCAACGTGCAAAATGTCAAGGGTTCTAATCTTCCAAATAACGGCGATACAGTAGAGTTTGATACCCAACCTGGTAAGGGCGATAAAGGCCCAAAAGCTCTCAATGTAGTCATCAAAGAAAAATCAACTGAAATAAATAGCAGTCGTACAGATGATAGGGTCGCATGCCCCAGTTGTGGTAAAAAGATCGTGCCTCGTGTCATCGTTGGGCCTCCTGCGATACATGGCGCATACGGCTATACGCCTGAGGCTAAAAAATCGGTGTGTCCTTATTGTGCAGCTACAGTAAAGGTATTTGAGACAAAAGGCTGCTTTATTGCAACGGCAGTATACGGTGATTACGACTGTTTCCAAGTTATGCAGCTTCGGAATTTTCGTGACATTCACCTTGAAACAAATTTTATTGGGCGAGTTTTTGTGCGGGCTTACTACAAAATTTCGCCGCCGATTGCGGATTGGTTGCTTGAACAACCGTGGTTGGCAGGGAAGATCCGATTGGTGCTGAACAGCATTGTAAAGCTGTTGGTTAAAATATTCCTGTAAAGCGTATACTGTTTTCATAGAATCAGAGGAATTTAAATGACTTCAAAAAAAGAAAACCTTGAAGATGAAAAGTTTTACAAAGTCCCGTTGTCACTTTTTTCTGATTTCATAAACACATTTCTAAGCATATTTTTTCACCCAGTTAAATTCTTTTCGTGTACTTGCTTTTCAGATAGCAACTGGAGTCGCAATGCAATTAAATATTTTCTTTTTGCAAATACGATCCTGTTAATTTTTCTTGTATTCAACGTAAAGGATATGAACAGTTCCTTTCAAATGCAATTAAACCAAGCAACAGTAGATTCAGTTGCAAATAAAGAAATAATTGATGGATTGAAAGTGCAGATGGACTTAATTACTAAGAACCTAGAAAATCAAATACGTGACGTCAAGGGAAGCGTTATTAGTGTTACAATACACTTGATATTTGGTGTTACATTAATGTTTTACATAATAATATCAATGTATTTTAAGCCTACTGACAGAAGTCTACCTAGCATTTTTAAGATAGTGAATGTCTTTTCATACATAATAGGAACTACAGTTATACTTTTAATTTTGCCTGTATATACCTATTCAACCAAATTCAAGAAACTGATTGAATTTAAGTTAAAGTCACAATATTACGATCATCTAACTACTCCTTGCATAATATTTGGAGTTATTCTTATCTATACATTTGTTTTATTCTGTATAGGGTCGCATAAGGCTTTAAAACTTGGCAAAACTGAAGCTACAGTTCTCATTATCTTCGCAATTATAGGTACTTTTCTTAGTAGCTATTTCTTTTTTTCATAATCATGGAACCCCAACTTGCAGCAAGACCAGGAAAAACCTAGAGGGACGTACCTGCTTTATGGCTTTATGAGAAGATAAAGCAGGATGACGTGGTATGAAATTAATGGACACATTTTTAAGAGCGGGGTTTACTGCCCCTAAAAGGAGGTGTTCATGTCAACGGTCAGAAGGAAATACACTAAGGAATTCAAAGACTCGGCAGTCAAACTGAT
>JAVERM010000130.1:0-5008 GCA_034007105.1 Trichlorobacter sp. | reverse complement strand
ACCAAGCCCTTTTTCCTTTGCCCTGTCTTTTATAAAATCAAGCTGGGTATGTATCTGATCTGACAGGCTAAAAGGGATATGCTCCAGCTCGATTTTGCCTGCTTCAATGCGCGATATATCCAGCAGGTCGTTAATAATGGCGAGCAAAGTGCGGCTGGCACTGTTAACGGTTTCTGCCTGCTCGCGTTGTTGCGGGGTCAGCTGGCTATTGGTCAGCAGATGGGTCATGCCAACTATGGCATTAAGCGGTGTGCGCAGTTCGTGGCTGACTGATGCCACAAAGCTGCTTTTGAGAAGGGCAGCCTGTTCTGCCTCATCTTTTGCCAGCTTTAAAAAAAGCTCTGCTTTTTTCTGCTCGGTAATATCATAGCAGATACCGATCAGCCTGCGGTGCTGGCTGGCATCTTCATTATGTATCCTGGCTATGGCGATTAAATGCCTGGTTTCACCATCAGTGGCACGTATAACCCTGTAACCAAGCTCCAGATGGTCTGTGTTTTGCAGGGCATCGCGCAGGGTGTTTTTCACCTGCTCAAGGTCGTCAGGGTGCAAGGTGGTACGCCAGCGTTTTTTATCCATCGGCTTTGTGTCCGGTTTTATGCCGTGCAGTTGGTACATGCGGGTATCCCAGTGCATTTTGTCGCTTGTGATGTCCCAGTCCCATACAGCAATGCCGCCGGCATCGGTTGCCAGGGTAAGTCGTTCGTTAAGGCTGCTTAATTCACGGTCTTTTTGCTCCAGATAGTTAAGTCGTTGCAGCAAAAGTACTGACAGGATGATTGAAAATACCCCCAGAATCAGGGCACCGCTGACACTGGCCTTCATCTGTCTTTGCCATTCGGCAAGGATAACCTCGCGGGGCATGGAAACCACTGCAACCAGGTTGTCAAAAGGAGCTTCCAGGCGGGCAAAGGCTACTTGCCTATCCTTGTTGTCAAGCAATGCCCTTTCATTACGGAAAACCCCGTATGGAGCTATTTTAAGCTGCTTTGTAAACAGTTGTTTGTAGGCGATGTTTACTTCGGTATCAAATTCTGTTTTTGGGGTAACAGCCAATGGCCAGCCATCTGTGTTAATCAACATAATCTGCATTTGGGGATGGTAGGTGATTGAGCCGTAAAACTGGTCAAAGTAGGAAACCAGGAATGAAATGGCTGCCAGACCGCCAAAACTGCCATCAGGGTTGTTGATACGTTTACTGAGGGTGAACACAGCAGAACCGCCAAGCAGCCTGCTTTGTACTGTTTTGCCCACAAAAAGCCGGTTATCGGGGTTATCACGGTGGTGCAGGAAGTATTCGCGGTCAGCGATGTTCATGTTGCGTACAGGAAAACTGGCAGAACTGACAACGCTTTGTCCATGTTTGTCCACTATCAAAATACTGCCGATCTGGCGCAGGTCTTTTGCCCTGTGTTGCAGCAGTTTGTGCCAAACCAGGGTTGGTAGTTTTTTGTAAGCATCAAGATTACCGATATCTGCACAGACAGATTCAAGTGCCCTTGCTGCAACAGTCATGCTCTGCTCGGCATGTTCTGCCAAAGCGCGGGCATTGCCCAGCAGCTGTTTGTTGTCGGTTTCAATGGAGAGGTCATATTCCCGCTTGGTTTGCCAGATCACCATCAGGGAAGTCCCCAGCACCAGACATATTGTGAAAAATGCCAATAATGCCTTGAGACATGCCGGGCTGCATCTGAACATCAGCTAATCCTCAAGTTCCAGTTCTGGTGAGTTGTCTTCAGGTCGCTTCAGGTCAAACAAAGCTTGCAGGGCATCAAGGTACAGGTTGGTGCGGTTGCCCTGATCGCTTTTTTTGAGCAATGAGGTGGGATGGTGCAAAAGCTTGTTAATCAGTGCAGAGGTAAGGGCATCTATCCGTTTGGCAGCATCCGGAGGTGCGTCTTTCCATGCTGCCATGGTTTTATCGACTTCAGCCTGGCGTAAGGTATCAAAATGGTTACGCAGGGCAACAATGGTGGGGGCTACTTCCAGGGTGGCGACCCATTTGTGAAACTGGGCGATCTCTTCGGCAATAATAGCTTCTGCCTTGTCTGCCTCTTGCCTTCTGCCTTCCAGGTTGGCTGCCACCACCTGTTGCAGGTCGTCCATATCATAAAGGTAGATGGAATCAAGGGAGTTTACAGCCGGATCAATATCCCTTGGCACGGCAATATCAATTAAAAACATCGGCTGCATCCGGCGACGGCGGATGACTGCCTCAAGATCAGACGGGGTGATGATGAATTTGTCTGCACCGGTTGAACTAAGTACAATATCAGCACGGTGCAAGTGCTGGAAAAGCTCATCATAGGGGATAGCTTCACCTGCAAATTCTTCAGCAAGATTTTGTGCCCGCTCAAAGGTACGGTTGGTTACCAGCACCCCTTTTGCACCATTGGTAAGAAAATGACGGGCAGCAAGCTCGCACATTTCACCGGCACCGATCAGCATTACGGTTTTGCTGGTCAGGTTGCCGAAAATCTTTTTTGCCAGCTCCACAGCAGCAAAGGAGACTGAAACAGCCGAAGAAGCGATGCGGGTTTCAGTGCGTACCCGCTTGGCAACCGAGAAGGCCTTGTGTAAAAAGCGGTTTAAGATGATTCCGGAGGATTTGTATTCAGAGGCATAACCATAGGAAGTTTTTATCTGCCCTAAAATCTGTGGTTCACCCACCACCATTGAATCAAGGCTTGAGGCAACACGGAATACATGCCGGATGGCATCTTCACCATGCAGGCTGTAAAGGTGCTGCTCCAGGGTGTCATAGGCAAGTTTGTGGTAATCAGCCATAAAACGGCGCAATCTTGCCATGCCTCCGGCCACATCACGGGTGGTGGCATAGATTTCAACCCGATTACAGGTTGAGACAATGATACCTTCCCTGATCCCTTCAAGGTTACAAAGAGCACGCAGCGGTTCTTCAATATTATTGGGTGAAAAGGCGACCTTTTCCCTGATGTCAACGGATGCTGTCTTGTGGGACAGGCCAACAACAATGATGTTCATTTAAATGTAAATCCTATTTTTAGTTGTAACTGTGCAGACCGGGTAACCAGAGGTTTACTCCGATAAAAGTGAAGAGCATGATCAGAAAACCGGCAATGGTCAGCCAGGCTGCCCTGCGCCCTCGCCAGCCTGTGGTAAGCCGTCCATGCAGCAGTGCGGCGTACACAAACCAGGTGATTAATGACCAGGTTTCCTTGGGATCCCAGCTCCAGTAGCTGCCCCATGCCTGTGAAGCCCAAATGGCACCGGTGATAATCGCAACAGTTAGTAACGGAAAGCCAAAAGCAAGGCAGCGGTAGCCGATTTCATCCAGCATATCCAGTGCCGGCAGTCTCTGAAACAGGGAGCCAAGGTGCTTTTTTTTCAAAAAATGGGACTGGATGAGATAAATGACTGCCACACAGCCGGATATGGAGAAAAAAGCATAGGAGGCAAATGCCAGCAAAGTGTGTGAATAAATCCAGGCTGATTGCAAGGCAGGGTTAAGCGGACGCAGCTCGGAAGGGAGCATACCAGCTGCAATGGTGGATAAAAGGGCCAGAGGAACAACAAAGGAACCAAGGGCAGCAACCTTGAAACGATGCTCAAAAATCAGATAAATACCAACTACAGATAGTCCGAAAAAGGAAAGGGATTCATGCATGTTGGTTATTGGTAAATAGCCAAGCGCAATAAAGCGATGGATTATTGCCAGGCAATGGGCTGCAAATCCAACCACAAGTACTTTATGTGCTGTGTTTGACAGCGGAAAATCATTGCGCATCAAGCGTGCCAGATAAAGCAGGGCAGCAATGCTGTAAAGTACAAGTGTTAAAGTAAATGTTATTTTAATCATCATTTTGGTTGGCTTTCAAAATCTTGCAGAGTTAATCATAAATTTAAACATATTATGTTGTTACTGTTTCAGCCGTCAACAGGTTTTCACATTATAATAGTAGGTTGTTTACAGGCGGAAACAGGGATAAAATAATGTTGATGGTTTTTATGCTAAAAAACAGGCTTGCTTTTTTCCGGCAGCAGCGTATTATTCAAAAAATCATATATACGCACAAAATATACAGAAAAGGAGATATTTAATATGGCTAGTGATGCAGTTCAAACTTTTACCGATGCCAACTTTGATCGTGAGGTTTTGCAATCTGATATTCCAGTACTGGTGGATTTCTGGGCTACCTGGTGCGCACCCTGCAAGGCGATTGCTCCGGTGCTTGATAATATTGCCGATGAGTATCTTGGCAAGGTAAAAATCGGCAAGGTAAATGTTGATGACAACCAGAGTGTACCGGTTAAATACAGTGTACGTGGCATACCCACCCTGATTCTGTTCAAGGGAGGTCAGGTGGTTGACCAGGTGGTTGGTGCAGTACCAAAATCACAACTGGAAGCTTTGCTTGCCAAGGCTCTTTAATTTGTAACCCTTTGTTTAATTATGTTAACTGATTTTCAAGGCTGTGGCATGTTTTATGTCGCAGCCTTGTTTGTTTGGAGGATAACGCCATGTTAACAGCTGCAGCCATACAGTTTAATGTTAAAACCGCTGATATTAACTTTAACCTTGCCCAGGCAGAGGCTGCCCTTGGTCGGGTAGCAGCCAAAGGTGCAAAGCTGGCAGTACTGCCCGAGTTGTGGTCCACTGGTTTTGCCTATCGTGACCTGCCGGAACTGGCTAAACGCACGGATGAAACAGTTGCCCGGCTTTGTGAACTATCTGCAAATTACAACATGGTGATTATCGGTAGCCAGGCAGAAGCTGCCGATGATGGTCGCTGTTACAACACAATTCATGTTGTTGATTGCGGCAGGGTTGTTGCCATCTATCGCAAGTTGCATCTTTTTTCACTTTTGGGTGAAGACAGATCATTTAAAGGTGGTGATAGCTGGTGCCTGGCTGAAACATCACTTGGTAAAATCGGGGTGATTGTCTGTTATGACCTGCGCTTTCCCGAACTTACCCGCCGTCTGGCAGTGGAAGGGGCAGAGCTTGTCTGTGTGCCGGCACAATGGC
>JAVERM010000129.1:0-5064 GCA_034007105.1 Trichlorobacter sp. | reverse complement strand
TTCCCCCTCTTAAAGTAAGAGGGGGTCAGGGGGAGTTATGAAAAACCTGCAACACCAAAACTGCTAACATAATTTGCTGCATGGTATGAGCTGCGTACATAGGGTGCAGATTCTGTATGCAAAAACCCCATCTGCATAGCCTTTTCGTGCAGCTTCTGAAAAAAATCCGGCGACAGATATTCAGCTACCGGATGGTGTGCCTTGCTTGGTGCCAGATACTGACCAATGCTTAAATAGCGGCAGCCTGTTGCAAAAATATCTGCCATAAGCTCCATAATTTCGTCTTCATTTTCTCCAAGCCCCAGCATAAAGCCGGATTTTACCGCAATTGCAGGTTCAGCCTGTGCAGCCTTTTGCAAAAGCGCAAGGGAACGCCGGTAATCAGCACCTTTGCGGATATGGTACAGCCTGGGTACAGTTTCCAGATTATGGGCGATTATATCCGGTGCAGCTGCCAACACCGCTGCCAATGATTGTTCATTACCGCCAAAATCAGGGATTAAAAGCTCAACCCTGGTTTGCGGATTAAGCCTGCGTATAGCCTCCATAACCGCAACATAATGCTTAGCCCCGCCATCAAGCAGGTCATCACGGGTGGGACTGGTAATCACAACATGCCCAAGCTGCAACCTTTGCACAGCCTGCGCCAGCCGCTGCGGTTCATCGGCATCCACCGCATCTGCCAGCCTGTGTTTTTGCACATTGCAAAAACTGCATTGTCGCGTACATCTGGTGCCCAGAATCAGAAAAGATGCCTGACCAGCAGCAAAACATTCACCAATATTGGGGCAGGCTGCCTGCTGGCAGACTGTGTTCAGTTGCAAGTCGGCAAGCAGCTGGCGCATAAACTGCTGTCCGCCAAGGTCAATCTTTTTCCGTAACCATTCTGGTTTACGCTTTATCTGCATGGCTGCTCACCTGCCAACGTCCAGTTATCATTAGTGTATTTGGTTGCAAGCAGCTGCTCTGACATTATTGCCTCCTCAACAGAAAGCTCACTTACACGCAGCGAAACCTTAAACTGTTCGCTAAACGACTGCGCCAGCAGCTTTGTCAGTTCATCCCGTGTTGCTGTTATGCCAAGCTTGCGCAGACAGGTTGCCCGCATATCCTTTGCGCCAACAGGGTGTTGCATGGCAGCTGCACCTGTTTGCAGATAATCGCCAAGGGGGATTGAGCCATGCTGAAAGATTAGCTTGCGCAGCCTGCGCTGGGCATTGCCACCGATTTTTTCATCAGCAATCAGGATATCGTAAGCCTCATTGGCTGCATAACAGAAAGCTGCACGCCCTCTTTGCACCGTTGCTGCTGTATCAATCGCATAGGCAGGGGCAAGCCCAAGCTGCTGATAAAAGCTGATAATGAAGGATGTGAGCAGCCGGAAAGAGTCTTTTACAGAGCCGCATAATTTAAGCTGTTGTGGCGTGCAAACCAGGGAGTAGGTAAGCTCATCACCGTGGAGGACAGCACCTCCGCCGCTCATCCGGCGTACAATATCAATATCGTGCTGCTGGCACAAAGGCAGGTTTACAGCGGATACGGGCTGATAACGCCCAAGTGACAAAGCTTTTGGCTGCCAGCCGTAAAGCCTTAAAACCGGTGCCTGTGATGCAGCAGCAAAGTTGCGTAAAATCGCCTCATCAACAGCCATATTCCAGGCACCGGCAGCTGGCGCATGGTTAATCAGACGGCAAACAGCAGACACAATACCCGCACCTTTACAATGTTTTTATATATTCCAGATACTGCTCCCTGCTCATCAGCCCAGCCAGTTCAGCGACATCACTAATCTCCAGCTTCACCATCCAGGCATCCTGCTCAGGCGAGCGGTTTACCTGCTCGGGATCATCCTCAAGATTGTTGTTTACGCTGATAACCTTGCCGGAAACAGGGGCGTAAATATCACTGGCAGCCTTTACTGACTCAATGGCAGCCATAAAATCATCCTGCCTGACCTGCTTGCCAACATCCGGCAGATCCACAAAAGTCACATCTCCCAGCTCGCTTGCGGCATACTCACTAATCCCCACTTTGGCAACATTACCCTCAACCATTGCCCATTCATGCTCTTTGCTGAAATAAATTGCAGACATGTTTTTACACTCCTTTCTGCTGTTGGATAGTATGCAAGTTTAACCCAAAAAGGACCATTAGCCACGAATTAACACAATTTAATTCATTTTATTGGGCATGGCACGCCATGCCCCTACAAACAACCTCCGACAGTCCATATTTAGTTGTACGGGCATGGCGTGCCATGCCCGAAATGAACTACCGTTTTTTACACCACATAACTTGCCATAATAAGCAGTAAAAGTGTAGATTACCGCAGACCTCTTCCTTAAAAAGGCGGTGCCACATGAAAGATCAAAACCAGGTTTTGCAATCTCTACTGGATTTCGGGCTGCAAATCTCCCGTATCAAGGATATTGACGTGCTGATGCGCAGGATTTTGGGCGAGGCGCGCAGCTTTACCAGTTGCGATGCAGGCACAATCTACATAAAAGAAGGTGATACGCTATATGCCCGCTACTCGCAAAACGACACCCTGCACAAAGGGGCAGAAGGCAAACGCAAATCTGTGTACACCAACATCGTGATTCCGGCAAACAGCAGCTCCATTGCCGGTCATGCTGCTGCCAGCGGTCAGCTGCTCAATATCCCTGATTCCTACCAGTTATCCAAAGATCTGCCCTATTCCTTTAACAGCTCTTTTGATGCCATGACCGGCTACCGCACCGTATCCCAGCTGGTGCTGCCGCTCACCAGTATGCGAGGTGATACTGTCGGGGTGCTACAACTGATTAATGCCAAAGATGCAAACAAGCAGATTATCCCCTTTAACAGCGATGATGCCAGCGGCATCCATTACTTTGCTGTTACCGCAGCCAATGCGCTGGAACGTGCCAAAATGACCCGTGAAATTATCCTGCGCATGAACAGAATGGCTGAACTGCGCGATCCAAAAGAGACCGGAGCCCATGTAAACCGCGTTGCTGCCTATGCAGTGCTTTTGTACGAAAGCTGGGCTGATCGCAAAGGGCTTCCCCGTGAAGAGGTTGACCATAACCGCGATATTCTGCGTATGGCAGCCATGCTGCATGATGTGGGTAAGGTGGCGATTTCAGACAATATCCTCAAAAAGCCCGGACGCTTTACCCCTGA
The DNA here is from genome assembly GCA_034007105.1 of Trichlorobacter sp. Taxonomy (GTDB): domain Bacteria; phylum Desulfobacterota; class Desulfuromonadia; order Geobacterales; family Pseudopelobacteraceae; genus Trichlorobacter. The sequence continues at coordinate 1,899 of JAVERM010000129.1, read as the reverse complement.
AGAATTTGCCATTATGAAGCAGCACACCATCCATGGTGCCCGCCTTTTTCCCGATCATTATTCCGAGCTGGACGAAGCTGCTGCCGATGTCGCACTTAACCACCATGAGCGTTGGGATGGCAACGGCTACCCGGGCTATGTTGATACTGACAGCCTGCAACCATTGCCAGGCTTTACCAGGGATGACGGCACTGCCAGAGGTAAAAAAGGGGATGAAATACCGCTTTTCGGCAGAATAGTTGCCATAGCCGATGTTTATGATGCCCTTTGCAGCCGCCGCTGCTACAAAGAAGCCTGGGAAGCAGATGAAGTACTGGATACCCTGCGTAAAGATGCCGGAACCGCCTTTGATCCCGAACTTGTGGAAGTATTTCTGGATAATATAGATGCGGTGCGTGCCATAGCTGCCCAGTTTCCGGATCAACCGGAATAGGATGGAAATGGCAGTAAAGCTCCTCCCCTTGGGTTAAGGGGAGGTTGGGTGGGGTTACGGGGTTTTTTGCCACAAAACCCACAAAAGGACACGAACGAAATTAGCCACGAAGTAACACGAATTTTCACGAATAAAGCAAAATCTTCCTCATCCTGCGCACCAAAAGCCGTCATCCTGCGCTTTAGTCGCAGGATCTGATTTTAGATTCTGCAAGTTCGCTAACGCTTCCTGCAGAATGACGGTATGGTTAGGCAACCACCACCCCGCCCTGCGGGCACCCCTCCAAGGGAGGGGAATTTTGATATAAGTATCTGATTTTATTCCCCTCCAGTGGAGGGGTGGCAGGCGTAGCCTGACGGGGTGGTTTGGTTAAAGCCTTTGGTTTTATTCGTGTAAATCTGTGTTAATTCGTGGCTAACTTTATCTACGCCAATCCATGGCTAAGTATTTTTTTCAGGATAACATATGCGTATTGCCCTGCTTTGCCCTTTTTCCAAAGGTCCTGCTCGCGGAAACATCACCACTGTAAACCGGATAGCCGACAGCCTGTCTTCCCTGGGTTGTCAGGTGCTGATTATACCGCTGGACACCCAGACAAAAGCAGAACAAATGCAAGCGGTTATGCAATTTAAGCCAACCTTGCTGCACGCTTTCCACGCCTTTCATGCCGGCCCTGCTGCCCTGGATATTTCCAAAGCACTAAACCTGCCTTTTATCATCACCATAACCGGCAGTGATCTTTTTGATCAAGCCATGCGTACAAGTGTAACCACCTGCCAGGTACTTGAAAACACAAGCTTTATCACCTGTTTTGATAACATCATCGCCTGCCGACTTGCAGAATACTTCCCCACATTGGCGATGAAAATCAGAACCATCCCCCAAGGGGTGGAAAAACTGCTCTGCAAACATAAGTTTTCATTAACTGCCAACCTGTTTACCCTGCTTTTACCAGCAGCACTAAGACCGGTAAAAGGGATAACTGAAGCCATAAACGGGCTTGCCCCGCTGGCAGATGAGATGCCGAGCCTGCGCCTTTTAATTGCTGGCGGCGTACTTGATGAAACCTATGCAAAACAGGTGGAAACCCTGGTGGCAGATAAACCCTGGGTAAAACTTGTGGGTGAACTCTCGCGCCAGCAGATGGGGCAGGCGTTTTGTCAGGCAGATGCTGTGCTTAACAGCTCACAATTTGAAGGAGGCATGGCAAATGCACTTTTGGAAGCAATGGCAGCCTGTGTGCCGGTCATTGCGCGGGATATTGCCGGCAACAGATCACTTGTAAAAAACAATGAAACCGGCTGGCTGTACAGCAATGACCAGCAACTGCGCGATCTGGTGAAACAGCTTGCGCAAAACCCGCAACTGCTGCACACAACCGGTAAAACCGCCTGCGCCTATGTGGTGGAAAACTTTTCACCACAAACAGAAGCAAAGGCACTGCTTGAGCTTTATCATTCCTGTTA
>JAVERM010000128.1:0-5201 GCA_034007105.1 Trichlorobacter sp. | reverse complement strand
TGGCTGTGGACATACAACAATGAGCGTCCCAATATGGCTCTTGGCGGAATTACTCCTGCCATGAAGCTCAAACAAGCGGCATAGATTCTACTTGTGAGTGCTACTAAAAATGGGAGGAGTACACAGGCTCCTAGATTTACAGCTGTTGCAGCAAAAACAATAAGGATTTAGTGCAGGGCATGGCACGCCATGCCCGTACATTTGATTTTGTAATTCCATATTTAATTGTACGGGTACGGCGTGCAATAAACCGCTGCGATTGCTGCCTGCCCAAGGGCAATGCCTCCATCATTTGGTGGGACAAGGCTGTGGGTGTATGTTGTAAAACCGGCAGTGACCAGTTCTTTGCAGATCAATTCAGTCAGCAGGCGGTTTTGGAATACACCGCCGGACAGCACAATTTTTTGTGGGCCGCCGCCAGCGCGGATATGCTGGCAGGCTTTGGTTGCTGCTTTTGCCAGCCCTTGATGAAATGCCAGTGACTTTTGGTGTGCTTGCTGCGCATCTCCCTTAAACTGTGCCAGTCTGGTTATTGCCGGAGTAGGGTCAAGCAGAAACGGTTTGCTGTTGCTGTGTAATATTTCAATTTCAAGCGGCGCAGTTGCTGATGTTGTTGCTTCTTCTGCGGCTGTTTCCAGCATCATGGCTGCCTGTCCGTCAAAGCTGTTTTTGTGGCACAAGCCAAGCAGGGCAGAAACTGCATCAAAAAGCCTGCCGATGCTGCTGGTTAAAGGACTGTTCAAGCCTTGTTCAAGCATTATTTTAACTGTGTAAAGCTTGCTTTGCGGTAGTTTTTGCAATGTAACCGGCATCTTTTCAAGGTTTAAGCTATCTCTGCCAAATGTTGCATAAAGCCATGATATTGCCATACGCCACGGTTCATGGGCAGCGGCATCCCCACCTGGCAGCTGTACAGGTTTTAAATGTCCGACCCGCTGCACACTGCTGTAATCCCCAACAAAAAATTCACCGCCCCAGATAGTGCCGTCATCACCCAATCCGGTGCCATCAAAAATAATGCCGATTACTTTTTCCTGTAATCTGTTTTCAGCCATGCAGGATGCCAGATGGGCGTGGTGGTGTTGCACTCGTATAATCTTGTCAGTTGTCACACAATTTTGCTCTGCCCATCTTTCTGCCAACCGGGTGGACAGGTAATCAGGATGCTGATCACAGGCGATGATGACCGGTTTTTTCTCCAGCAACTGGCAAAGCTTTTCTGCTGTGCTGCGGCAGTTTTCATAGGTGGCTTCGTTTTTAAGATCACCGATATGCTGGCTTAAAAAAGCATTGTGATTACTGGTGATGCAGATGGTGTTTTTCAGCTCGGCACCAAAGGCAATGGTATCAGGTGCAAGGAAAGGAAGTCTGATCGGGCGGGGTACAAAGCCCCGTGAGCGACGGTAAAAAAGCGGCTTGCCCTGAAATACACGCATGACCGAATCATCGGTGCGGATCGCTATTTTCCGGTTATGGCTCAGGATGGCATCGCTAATGCCGTTTAATTTTTCCACTGCTTCGTTGTCATCCGCAATCATCGGTTCATCGGAACGGTTGGCACTGGTCATTACCAGGGCAGGGGTGGCTGTGTGCAAGTTTTGGAATAAAAGCTGGTGCAAGGGTGTGTAGGCAAGCATCAGCCCCAGCCAGCTACTGCCAGGTGCCAGCAAGCGGGAAAGGGGCGTATGCGCATTTCTGCGCACAATAACCAGCGGTGCTTCCGGAGAGCTTAAAAGCTGTGCTTCCATTTCTGATAAAACAGCCAGTTTCCGGGCGGTTTCAAGGTTGGGCACCATTACGGCAAACGGTTTTTCATCCCTTTGTTTTAACTGACGCAAGCGGGCTATTGCCTCATTATTACAGGCATCTGCTGCAAGATGAAAACCGCCAAGCCCTTTTATTGCAACAATTTTTCCGGTTGCCAGCAGTTTGCAGGCTTGATCAAGGGGGGCAGGGTGATCAGGCAGAAGATGAAGAGTCGGACCGCAGACAGGGCAGGCTATGGGTTGGGCATGAAAACGCCGGTCAAGGGGATTTTCATATTCTGCGGCACATTCTACACAAAGCGTAAAGCCGGACATGGTGGTAAAAGGGCGGTCATAGGGGATGGCAGTGACGATTGTCCAGCGTGGTCCGCAATCAGTGCAGTTAATAAAAGGGTGCAGATAACGGCGGTTGTGGGGGTCGTTGAATTCAGCCAGACATTGGGGGCAGGTGGCAATATCCGGCGGTATGGCTATTTCAGACAGATCATGTTGGCTGGGCAGAATGGTGAAGCTGGTTTCCTGCTCCACCATTGGCAGGTGTTGCTGCTCAAAACTGTTGATGCAGGCAAGGGGTGGGGGAGAGTTTTGCAAATCATTGGTAAAGGTGGCAATGTTGACACTGTTACCCTGTACTTCAATCTCCACTCCAATGGTGCTGTTACGTATAAAACCGGTGAGATCAAGACTGGCAGCCAGACGATAGACAAAGGGGCGAAATCCCACCCCCTGTACAGTACCACCGATTCTGTAGCCGCACCTGACCATGTTAACAGATGATGACTTCAAACTGTTCCTGATGAAACCCGGGTTTGGCGCGTACAGTAATATGTTTGCGGTATTTTTTTTCCAGCTCCTCCAGTCCGCGCCGTTCTTCATCGTAAAGCAGATCAGCAATTTGTGGATTAACCGTAAGCAGTACTTTTGTACCGCGAATATCCAGCATTTCCCGCCTTACTTCCCTGAAAATCTCGTGGCATATGGTGGTTTTGGATTTTACATAACCGCGACCTTCACAATATGGGCATGGTTCGCACATCATTCTGCCGATGCTTTCCCGTACCCTTTTGCGGGTCATTTCCACCAGACCCAGCTCTGAAATCTTTAGTATGTTTGATTTGGATTTATCACCTTTAAGTGCTTCTTCAAGGGCTGCATAAACCTTATCCCTGTTGGTCTCTTTTTCCATATCAATAAAATCAATGATAATAATTCCGCCAATATTACGCAGCCTTAGCTGATAGGATATCTCTTTTACCGCTTCAAGGTTGGTCTTTAAAATCGTATCTTCAAGGTTATGCTTGCCCACAAAACGACCGGTGTTCACATCAATGGCAGTGAGTGCCTCGGTCTGTTCAATAATGATATAACCGCCGGATTTAAGCCATACCTTGCGACCAAGGGCGCGGCTTATTTCCACCTCCAGCCCGTAATAATCAAAAATCGGCTCTTCTTCCTCGTAAAGCTCCACAGAAGATTTCATCTTTGGCATAAAGGTGGACATAAACTGCACAATCCGTTCCTGATCAGCTTCTGAATCCACCATAATCCGGTTTACATCATCGGAAACAATATCCCGTACAACTTTTTGCACCACATCCAGATCTGCATGTACCAGAGATGGTACGGCAGCCTTTTCCTTCTTGCGGTTTATTTCTGCCCATACCTTGGAGAGATACAAAATATCAGCCTTCATATCTTCTTCGCTTTTACCTTCGGCAGCTGTGCGCACAATAAAACCACAGCCTGGCTGGCGCAAACGCTCGACCATCTCCCGCAGCCTTTCCCTTTCTTCCTCATCTTCAATACGGCGGGAGATGCCCACATGATCAACCGCTGGCATATAAACCAGATGGCGACCAGGCAGCGAGATGTGAGAGGTTATCCTGGCTCCCTTGGTGCCGATCGGTTCTTTGGAAACCTGTACCAGCAGTTCCTGACCTTCCTGTAAAAGCTCTTCTATGGGATGCAGCACCCGGAATTCCGGTGCAGTTTCCTCTTCTTCATCCATATCGGTTTTTTTGCCGTCATCCATCATATTTTCAAATTCTTCGATGGCATCAAAAACATCTGCCACATAAAGAAAGGCAGCTTTTTCAAGGCCAATATCCACAAAAGCAGCCTGCATACCAGGTAGCACCCGTACGACCTTGCCTTTGTAAATATTGCCGATAATCCCTTTTTCACGGGTTCTCTCAATGTAAAGCTCGGCTATGGTGCCTTTTTCAATCAAGGCAAGCCGAGTTTCCAGCGATGTGACGTTTATGACCAGTTCCGATGACATGTTTTGTGTTCCTTTGTATTTATATGAATGTGGATATGAATATATGTTCGTTATTTACTCCATAAACAGTACTTCCAGCTTGCTGACCGGCAGGATGCGCAGGCTTTCGGCAGGCAATCCTGTGATGGCAGCTGCCAGTTCATAGGGCTTGCCGCGGCTGATTATCATCTCCAGACTGTTGCCATCAACACTAATGTTTACAGTTTCTTTACGCAGATCAATGGTCTGCTGTTGTCCTTTTTTCTCCCGCACCAGCTCCCATGATGACAGTGACATAAAGTTTTCAGACTGCTTTTGTAGCATATCAGAATCAGCATCCGGTAGTGTTAAACGATAGCGGGTGGCTGCAATTATGGTGGAAAGTGACGGAGTTTTAAGCTCTGCCTTGTATGCTTCCATTACTTGCATACCGCTGGGCAGGGCTTTGTTTAACCTTTGTTTGCACTGGTCGGCATCCATCCCGTCCACAAACATATCCATGTATTCAGCCCATGACTCAACCCCGACTGATGTGGCAGTTGCAAATGAAAAACGTGGGTGGGGGTGGAAGCCCTGGGTGTGCAATATCGGTATTCCGGCACGGTAAACAGCACGGGTAAACAGATTTATCAGTTCAAGGTGGCTTAAAAAGCGTAGTTGTCCGGTTTTGGAAAAACGGATTCTGATGCGCTGCTGGACTTCCGGCTTTGCCAGTTGTGCAACTTTTGTGCTGGTTGCGGTGCAGCTTGGCACTGTGCGGTTTTTGATGCTTTTGAAATTACAGACACCGCAATTACTGCATTGCCCGAAACGGCAATCTGCTGTGGCTGCCTGCTCCATTGCCTTTGCCAGCTCTTGTTTGTGGAAGCTTTTGCTGACCCCGCAATCAAGGTGATCCCAGGGTAATGTTTCATCCAGGCTGCGTTCACGCAGGTACCATTCAGCATCAACAGCAGATTCAGCAAACGCCTCTTGCCAGCGTTCCATTGAAAAATGTTCGCGCCAGCCATCAAAACAACAGCCCAGATCTACCGCTTTTGCCAGCACCGCAGCCAGGCGGCGGTCACCACGGGCAAAAACACCTTCCATAAAGGAAAGTTCTGCCTCCTGATATTTGTAATTCAGTTTACGCCTTCTGGTTTCATCCCGCAGAAAACGTTGCCGCTCTTTGGTTT
>JAVERM010000011.1:0-33618 GCA_034007105.1 Trichlorobacter sp. | reverse complement strand
TTTTCCGTTATCTGCTTCACCATAAAAATACAGTTTTCAAAATCCAGCCAGACGTGGGGATCAACGGCATTATCGCCATGTTGTAACCCATGTTCATGATGCCCGTCGTGCTTTGCAAGTTTAAGCAATTGCACACCTTTGGCAGCAGCCAGTATTTGTGTTTTTGTGCTGTCAGTACCGGCTATAACCCGTTTTGCCCAGGGCTCCATAAAACTGCTGGTGTAGATAAAAAGTGCAGAACGGCGGATATCCGCCATATCTGTTGGTCGCGGCTCAAAATGATGAGGTTCCACACCAGGTGGCAGCAGTAAAGTGACCTCCATACGGTCGGCAGCCAGAAAGCGGGTAAAGTCGTACAAGGGGAAAATGGTTGTTACCACCAGTGGTTTATCGCTTTTGGGAGGACTGGCAGGCTGATTCTGGCAGCCAGCAAATATCAGCAGCAATAACAAAGGCAGCAATTTCAGATATCTGGACAATGCAATCACCTGTGAATAAGAAGAGCCGAGGTTTGTATCCTCGGCTCCTGCAACAAAATATTTATTATTGGATACTACTCGCCAAAAGCAGCAAATGATTCTCTTTCTGAATCAGAGAACATCCGATCAACATCCATAATAATCAGCAAACGGTCGGTATGGTTAAAAACACCGGTGATAAACTCCTGATCTATATTGCCGGAAACCATGGTGGGCGGCGGCTGAATTTCACCAGAACGGATTCTGATTACTTCAGACACAGCATCAACCACAAAACCGGTGAGTCCACCTGCCACGTCCATCACCATAATCCTGGTATGGCTGTCATGATCAGCATCCATCAGCCCAAACCTTTTGCGCATGGAGATAATCGGAATAACCTTGCCCCGGAGGTTGATAATCCCTTCCACATAATGGGGAGTGTTGGGCATCTTGGTGATTTCAGGCATACGGATGATTTCACGCACCTTCAAAACTTCAACTCCGTATTCCTCACCACTCAGCATAAAACTTACCAACTGAATCAGCTCATCCCTGCCTGCCCCTGCATCTGTTCTGCTTACCAGTGCTGTTGTTGACATATTTTTATCCTCCTTGTTCAAGTCAGTAAAATCGTTTTAACATTTAACAAACAATATCATTAAAGTGGGTTCAAAACACATTTTTTTCACCACAACCCTGCCAAAGCTCCGTTTGCAGCTGCCAGATCATCAACTTTACGTGCCAGACTATCATCTTCCTCCAAAGGTGGAGCATGGAACGGCTTACGTCTGGCATCAATTACCAATGCTCCTTTACATCCCCAGTGCCGCCCGATGTTAAAGGATGATACGCCATAAACATCAGTGGCAGGATTGGAGCGGGTGAAAGTCACCCAAAGCAGGTTATCAAGGTTACGGGCTGTAAATTCGCTGTCATCGGCAAGTACAACCAGCGGCAGTTCCTCTGGCAAAGGATGCTTTTGCCAGAAGTTGCAGAACTGCTCAACAAGCTGATCCTGCTCTCCCCTGCCTTGTTTTGAGGCTGTTGCCTGCACCACCATAACACCAGGCAATGCCATAAAAGGAGCCTTGCAGCCATCTGGCAGTTTAAGGTCGGATGGCAGTCTGTCCAGTAACTGGCGGCGCACCGCTCCGGCTGAAGCAATCACCAGTTTGGAGCCGATATTTAACCCGGCACCGCTGTAATCAAGGGTATCAACGGTGGTGGAGGTCTGAAAGTGCAAATCCTGCTGCCAGTCCACACGCTTTAACAGGTGCAGCAAAAACCTGTCCACCTGGTTTATGTCCAGTTGTGGATCATCCTCTTCAGCAGTAATCAGCAGGTATTTGGCAAGGGAAAGCTGACCTTGCCCCAAAATTGCGTTTGCCTGGGTTAAAAGCTCCAGTGGACGGTTTATATTTTCATAGGGAGTATAACGCTCTGAACCGATTGCCAGCAGCAGCGGATGTACGCCAGCAGCATCCACCGCATGTACAGCTTTTACGCCAGGCAACACAGTGGGAATCAGCTCACCGGTCAGCTCATGGATAAAGGTGCCAAAGGATGTATCTTCCTGCGGAGGTCTGCCCACTGTTGTAAAAGGCCAGATGGCATCGGGACGATGGTATACTGCCTCCACCTCCAGATAAGGGAATGGATGGGCAAGGCTGTAGTAGCCAAGGTGGTCGCCAAAAGGACCTTCAGGCAAGAGATTATCCATAACCATGCTGCCCACAATGCAGAAATCAGCCTCTGCTGCCACCGGTAATATTCCTGGCAGTTGTGCCATTTCAATCCGCTGACCTGCCAAAAGACCGGCAAAGGAAAGTTCTGGCATCCCTTCCGGCAGCGGCATAACCGCTGCTATGGTCATGGCAGGTGCACCACCCACAAAAATATTGACCTTAAGCCGTTCACCAGCAGCTTTTGCTTCGCTGTGATGTACACCAATGCCACGATGAATCTGGTAGTGCATCCCGGCTTGTTTATCCTTTAAATAATCATTGCCGGAAATCTGCACACGGTACATCCCCAGGTTGGATTTGCCAAACCCGGGCTTTACTGGTGATTCGGTATAAACCTGGGGCAAGGTGATGAAAGCACCGCCATCAGCAGGCCAGGAAACAAGCTGGGGCAAAGCAGACAGGCTGGCGCGTTTGCTTAAAACCGGTGCATTATCAGCAGAAACCTTTTTGGGCAGCAGGTTTTTAGCCGCAATAGCTGCACCAAAACCAGACAAAGGTTTGCCAAGTGCGCTAAACGGATTTATTTTCATCTGCACCAAGGTTTCAATGGTTTGCAAGGTATCGCGAAAGATAAAGCGGGTACGCTCTAAGGTGCCAAACAGATTACCCAGCAGCGGAAAGGAAGAACCTTTTACATTGGTAAAAAGTAAAGCCGGGCCACCAGCCTGGTAAACACGGCGTTGAATCATCCCTGCTTCCAGATGTGGATCTACAGGAATATCAATACGTTTCAGCATCTTATGCTGTGCCAGATCATTTACACATGCTTGCAGATTTTTATATCCCATGACTAAATTCTCATTTCATTTATAATTAATCTGCCAAATCTGCCTTTTTTTAATAACAAGGTCAACAATGCTGAAACCAACACTGTTCAGAAAATTTCTTTTTCCCGCGCTTTTAATCGCTCTTTTGCCCTTACTGGCAGCTTCGGTGCTGCTTTATTCGGGACTTGAGCAGGTACGCGATCATCTGGCGCAGGAAGTAGCCCGCACCGCCGACCGCCAGGCATCGGAGACATTGCAAAACCGTGCCCGTCATCTGGCAGAAGCGGTGTCTGTTTTTCTGGAAAAACGGGAAAGCGATCTGCGTTTTATCTCCCGTTTTAGCCACAATAGGCAGATGTTACAGCATTTTTACAGGGTTAAACAAAGGGAAATATGGGTAAAACGCAATGGCAAGGAGCATCACCTGACCATACCGGTATACCGCTCGCTTGCCTTGATTGATGCCAACGGGCAAGAGCTTTTCAGGATAGATGATGGCGTGCAGGTGCCAGACGAAAGATTGCGTGATGTTTCAAAGCCGCAAAACACTGATTACAAGACTGAAACCTATTTTAATGAAATCCAAAAACTTGCTGATGGGGAAATCTACGTATCACGGGTGACTGGTTTTCATATCACCATACAAGAGCAGGAAGCAGGCAAGCATTTTGAAGGGGTTATCCGCTTTGGTATGCCTCTTTACAACACTAATGGCAAATTTGACGGTGCGCTGGTGCTGTCCCTTGATCATCAGCATCTGATGGAGTTTACACAACATGTTGATCCTGGTCCTGGTTACAGCTTTGTTGAACCAAGCTATGCCAGTGCCAATTATGCCTTTATTTTTGATGATGAAGGCTGGATTATTACCCATCCCAAATACTGGGATCTGCGCGGGCTGGACAAAAACGGGCAGCTTGTGCCACCGTTATCTCCTGATTCAACCCCTGAAAACATCGCCAGCGGGCAGATACCTTTTAACCTTGACCATGCCGGATTTATCCATCCCAACTACCCCAAAGTGGCAAATGCAGTACGTCAGCACCAGGTGGGCACAATGGAAACCACCAATGTGGGGCGTTCCCGCAAAATCATGGCTTTTGCCCCCATTTTGTACAACACCGGTACCTATAAAAGACATGGTGTTTTTGGTGGTGTCACCATCGGCTTGCAGATGGATTTGTACTACGCCCAATCCAGTGCCAGCAGCCGCCTGATTAATCTGCAACTGCAACAGTTCCGGCATCGCAGTGGTCTGATCATGGCTTTTACGGCACTGCTGGCAGGATTGGCTGCCTGGCGGCTTGCCAAAGGGATTATCAGACCTATCCAGCAGCTTAACCGTGAAGCACAGCATCTGGCAGCAGGTGATACAGCATCACCTATCCATATTTCAGGCAGTGATGAGCTTGCCCAGTTAACCGACACCTTTAACCAGATGGCGCACGAACTTGAAGAACGCCGCCTGAACCTGCTGGCGACCTTGAGCAAGCTGCAAAAATCCCGCCAGGTGATTACCGATGAACGTAACTTTAAAGAAAGTATTCTGGAAAGTATTTCCAGCGCAATTATTACCTTTGATACCAACGGCTTGCTCACCTCCACAAATGCCACTGCCAACAGTTTTCTGGGTAAAAAATGGTCGCTTGGTACCCACTATGCTGCTGTTTTCAGGCAGTGGGAGGGGGTTCCGGCACGCATAGCACTGGCAATTACCGAGGGTACAGGCTATGGACGTGAGCCACTTATGCTAAAACAGGAATCAGGTATGCGACATTTTGATCTGGGGATTTTCCCCATTGGTCCTGATGCTGCACAGGGAATCACCATAACCTTGCGTGATGAAACCTTGCGGGAAAAGCTGCGGGAAGAAACCATCAGGCTTGACCGTCTGGCCTCCCTGGGCAGGCTGGCTGCCGGAATTTCCCATGAAATACGCAACCCCTTAACCGGCGTTACCCTGCTTCTTGATGACCTGCATGATCGTTATGCGCTGGCACAGGATGAGCGCAAAATGCTTGAGCGCGCCATAGCAGAAATTGAACGGGTGGAAAGGCTGGTGGCTTCAATGCTAAGTTTTGCCACCCCGCCAAGGACTGAGTTTAAAACCGGCAGGCTTGATGAAACCGTGCAGGAGGTGGCTATTTTGTTAAAACGCTCCTTTGAGCGGCAAAACATAACCATGCAGCTTGATTGCCAGCCATTGCCACCTTTTCTCTTTGATCCTGACAAAATACGGCAGGCAGTACTTAATCTGCTTAAAAACGGACTGGAAGCAATGCCAGACGGCGGTCTGCTCACAGTAAAGCTTTATGCAGAAAATAACATTGCCATTATCCGGATAGCAGATTCAGGCACAGGTATCTGCGAGGATGATCTGCCGATACTTTTTGAGCCGTTTTTTACCCGCAAAGGTGCCGGCACAGGTCTTGGACTTTCCATCACCCGCAGGATTATTGAAGAACATGGCGGAAGCATTGAAGCAGAAAACATGGCAAACGGCGGTGCCTGTTTTACCATCTGCCTGCCCCTTGCATAAATTAGTACTCCTTGAAAATCGTAAACAACAGGAACAATATTTGCATAATAATTAACAGGCTTTTGAAAAATGTCATGGAGAAGCGACGGAGTAGACAACCTCCGCAGTGGTTTTAAAAGCTCTGTTAAATACAAAATCCTGAAAAATGGGCAGAAGTTAATGGAATCAATTCTGATTATAGATGATGAGCCGTTTATCCGCGAAAATGTGCAACGGGTACTGCATGAAGACGGTTACCATGTGCTGGAAGCAGCCAACAGCAAGCAAGCTTTGAAGTTAATCAGCTCTGATGAAGTAGACCTTGCACTTTTAGACCTGAACCTGGGTAGCGAAGATGGGCTTTTGCTGCTTAAGGAGCTGAAAGAGCAGGACCCTGATCTGCTGGTTATTATCATTACCGGATACGGCTCAGTTGAATCTGCTGTTGAGGCATTGCGCCTTGGGGCATACGATTATGTGAAAAAACCGTTTAAAGCCGATGCGTTGCGTCTGATTGTCAGGCTGGCACTGCAAACACAGGAACTAAAACGTGAAGTGCGGGCACTTAGGCGCGAGAATAAACTGCCTGGCAGTATCCCGTTTCTGGGTGAAAGCCAGGCTTTTAACAAAATTCTGGCGCAACTGCGGGAAGTGGCACGTATTCCCACAGCCACTGTGCTGATCACCGGTGAATCCGGCACAGGCAAAGAACTTGCTGCACGGGCTATCCATTCCCTTTCCGAGCAAAGCGGTGCGCCCTTTGTAGCGGTTAATTGCGCATCAATACCAACAGAATTGATGGAAAGCGAACTTTTTGGTCATGAAAGAGGTGCATTTACCGGCGCAACCGCACGTAAAACCGGGCTGTTTGAAGAAGCCAATGGTGGCACTATCTTTCTTGATGAAATCGGTGATATGCACACCTCATTGCAAGCCAAACTGCTGCGCGTATTGCAGGAACGCACCTTCAGGCGGGTTGGCGGAACAAGGGACATCCCTGTTCAACTACGCATAATTACAGCTACAAACCGCAACCTTCAGGAAAGGATTCAGCAGGATAACTTTCGGGAAGATTTATATTACCGCTTGAATGTTGTGCCTATCCACCTGCCACCACTGCGGGAACGGCAAGAAGATATCGGGCTGCTTGCCAAATATTTTCTGGATGATTTCAGCAACTCTTTTGGCAAGTCTTTCCAGGGGATTTCCGCAAATGCCCTGCAGCTTTTATCCAACTACCAATGGCCAGGCAATATCAGAGAACTACGTAATATTATTGAGAGAATCTGCATAATGCATAACGGACAGATGCTCACCTCTGAGCACCTGCCCATGGAGCTGCACGATAGCCACAATATCTGCTGCAATAAAACAAGCTGCCCGGATAACGGACTGGAACAGGCTGTTGCAGATTTTGAACGTCAGCTGATTACTGATGCACTGGAAAAAACCGAGGGCAATGTGCAGCAAGCTGCCAATATCCTGCAAATCCCGCGGGGTACCCTGCGCTATAAAATGGAAAAGTACGGATTACGCCTGGCAGAGCAAAACGGCTGAAATCCGCCACCATCCACTGGCTGAAATCCGCCACACCCCTGTCGCAATATCCGGCAGGTAGACGGTATCATAAAACCCTGTGTGCGCTAAACCTGCCGTATAATTGATAAATAAAAATAAAAAAGGAAGTAACGCAAATCGGCATGGCATTTGCTTTTAAAACAATGTACTGTTTTACATAGTCATTTCCGGATTCAGAGGATTTAGCCAAAAATCAGATGAAAACGGAAAACAAATCCAAAAGGAGGAACAGAAGAAAATGTTCAAGAAAATCGCCGCAGCAGTATTGACCCTGGCGCTGGCATTGCCCCTAACAGCAATGGCAGCAGATCCGATTGTTATCAAATTCAGTCACGTTGTAGCCACAAACACCCCAAAAGGGGCAGCTTCCGAGTATTTCAAGAAGCTTGCCGAAGAGCGCACCAAAGGTGCTGTAAAGGTGGAGGTTTACCCCAACAGCCAGCTTTACAAGGACAAGGAAGAAATGGAAGCCTTGCAACTGGGTGCAGTGCAGATGCTGGCTCCATCACTTGCCAAGTTTGCCCCCCTTGGCGTAAGAGAATTTGAAGTTTTTGACCTTCCTTTTATTTTTGACGATTACAAAAGCCTGCACGCTGTAACCAAAGGTCCTGTTGGTGCCAAGCTGCTGAAAAAACTGGAGAGCAGAGGTATTCTCGGTCTGGCATACTGGGATAACGGCTTCAAGGTTATGTCCGCCAACAAGCCCCTTAAAAACGTAGCTGATTTCAGGGGTCTTAAAATGCGCATCCAGTCTTCCAAGGTACTTGATTCCCAGATGCGTGCTGTTGGTGCCATCCCGCAGGTAATGGCTTTCTCTGAAGTTTATCAGGCATTGCAAACCGGTGTTGTTGATGGCACAGAAAACCCGCCTTCAAACCTTTACACCCAGAAAATGCACGAAGTACAAAAGTATGTAACCATGTCCAACCACGGTTATCTGGGCTATGCAGTGCTGGTTAACAAAAAATTCTGGGAAGGTCTGCCAAAGGATATCCGCGCCATTTTGGAGCAGGCAATGAAAGAAGCCACTGACTATGCCAACGATATCGCTAAAAAAGATAATGATGATGCCATGGCTGAAGTTAAAAAATCCGGCAAGTCTGAAATCATCAACCTTACCGCTGCCGAGCGTAAAGCCTGGAAAAAGGCAATGGATAAAACCCACAAGCAAAACGCAAAGCGTATAGGCAATGAAATTATCCAGGAAGTTTACAAGGCAACCGGTTACAATCCTGACAAGTAAATCTGATATGGTTTAATACTGGCCGCTGTGCCCCTCACAGCGGCTTTTTTGCGAATATTTTCAGGAGAAAACCAATGTTGAAATACCTTGACCGTCTGGAAGAGATTATTATCGCCTTCCTTGTCGGTGCAGCAACACTGATTATTTTTATAGCTGTTTTGCACCGCTACACAGCCGGGCTTGCCATACCGGGCTTGCAGGACTGGCTGCTTGAAATCAACCTGGGCTGGGCGCAGGAACTTTGTATTTATATGTTTGTATGGATGGCAAAGTTTGGAGCTGCCTATGGTGTGCGCACCGGTATCCACGTGGGTGTGGATGTACTGGTAACACGCCTGCCAGATACCTGGCGTACCAAGTGTGTATTGCTGGGAATTTCCGGTGGCATCTTTTTTACCGGCACCATCGGCTATCTTGGCGGCTCTTTTGTCTGGGATAACGGAATGCACTACGCTGTGTATAACCTGCTTGGGCTTGATGTTTCAGAGGTTATCCAGGGACCGATTACCCCTGATCTGGAATGGCCTACCTGGATTATCTACTCGGCAGTGCCCCTTGGTTCTTTCCTGATGTGCTTCCGTTTTATGCAGGTTGGCTGGAAATATTTCCTCACCCGTGAACTGCCCCAGCACGATGAAGGTCATGTGGATGGTCTGGAAGAAAATACTGACAGCGTTGACTCCACCGATAAAACTGATTCCGGTGCAGCACAAAAACTTGATCATGAAACCGGTGGGGGAGGTGCAAAATGAGTTTAGTTGAAAACCAGGTAATTCCATTCAGTAAAAAGAGAGCTGCCGGCATTTTGCTGATAATTGCAGCAGTTTTGGCAGGATTAAGCTCACTTGGCAATGCAGGCATTGTTTTTGCCCTGCTGGCTGGGCTGATGCTTACCGGTATGCCGATTTCCATCTCCCTTGGTCTGACGGTTTTGATGTTCCTTTTCTTCTTTTCCAACGTGCCAACAGAAGCAGTGGCTTTAAAACTGTTCACCGGCATTGAAAAATTTGAAATCATGGCGATTCCGTTTTTCATCCTGGCAGGTAACTTTTTAACCCACGGCGGTGTGGCACGGCGGATGATTAACTTTGCCACAGCTTTGGTCGGGCACTTTAACGGCGGACTGGCACTGGGCGGTATTGTTGCCTGCACACTTTTTGCCGCTGTATCCGGATCAAGCCCGGCAACAGTGGTGGCAATTGGCTCTATTTTGTTACCTGCCATGGCCAGGCAGGGCTACCCTACCAAATTTGGTGTAGGGGTAATTGCCACTTCCGGCAGCCTTGGTATGTTAATCCCCCCGTCAATTGTTATGGTTGTTTACGCGGTTTCCACCAACTCCTCCATTGGACGGCTCTTTATCGCTGGTGTTATCCCTGGGCTGCTTTTGGCAGGTATTTTGATGCTGGTAACCTGGATTGTTGCCAAAAAACGCAATTATCCGCGCCAGGCAAAAGCACCGCTTAGCCTTGTATTTCGCACATTCAGGGAAAGTATCTGGGGGCTTTTTCTGATAATCGTGGTAATCGGCGGAATCTATTCCGGTCTTTTTACCCCAACCGAAGCTGCGGCAATGAGTGCGGTTTACGCATTTTTAGTGTCTGTATTCATCTACCGTGATATGGGCTTGAAAGATGTTCCCAAAGTTTTACTTTCTTCAGCCAGCATGTCTGCCATGCTTTTGTACATCATCACCAACGCCGTACTTTTCTCCTTCCTGCTCACTTCTGAGCAGGTTCCGCAAAACCTGACTGAATGGATGGTGGGACTTGGACTTTCCCATGTCAGCTTCCTGATTCTGGTGAATATTATGCTGCTGGCTGCTGGTAACTTTATGGAGCCATCCTCCATTTTGCTGATTACTGCACCGCTTTTATTCCCCATGGCGATGGAGCTGGGTATTGACCCGATTCACCTGGGTGTTTTAATGACTGTAAACATGGAAATAGGCATGATTACACCACCTGTTGGGCTTAACCTTTATGTATCAAGCGGCGTCTCAAAACTAGGGCTGACAGAAACCACCAAAGCCTGCCTACCCTGGATACTGGTACTGCTGGTTTATCTGATACTGATTACCTATGTTCCGCAGATTTCATTGTGGCTGCCGGATCTGTTGTATAAATAGCAAGGGAATAGATTAAGCCCCGATAAGAGTTCCCCCTCTTTAAACAAGAGGGGGACAGGGGGAGTTATGAAGGTAATTGGAAAAGAGCCATTTCCATATGGAACAGGCTTTTGAAAAATCTTACGCCAACAGATACTCCGTAATCATATCAGCTGTTTTACTTGCACTGTTTCTGTCGTTATTAAAGGCAAGATGATAAACAGCCAGGTTGTACGGATCAAAATCCAGAAAACTACGGATGAAGTTATCCCTTTCCTTCTGCTTTTTTTCAACTATTGCTTCTGCTTCTGCTTCACTGATGGACAGCCTGTTGGCTATGGACTGTTTTTTAAAGGTCATGGAGGCAAATATCCTGAAATGGAAACAGTTTTTCATGTTTCTGGTGACAATTGATGCCCCCCTGCCCACGATTATCACATTACCTTGCTCGGCAAGGGCAACAATATGTCTGGTCAGCAAGCGGTAGTAATCCTTGTCACTTTTCCAGCGTGATGAAAAAGTGGCAAGAAACTCATCCAGAAAACGGTTTTTCTCCCCCAGATTTTTCAGTACATCACTGGATAAATTATGGTTTTTAGCCACTTCATCCAATAGTGCCTTATCCATTAAAGTCCAGTTTTCCCCTGTTTTCTTTTCCAGGTTAAGCCGCAGCAACTCTGCCACAGGATACGCTTCGCAACCAAACTCACGGGAAATGGTGATGGTTGGTTTTGGAGACGGCTCTTCCTCATGCCACACACCCTGGTTTTGCCTGCGGGCAACTTCAATCAAACCGCCCAGCCGATGATCAATTGATGGAATCAAGCTTGCAACAGACATGTCGGATACCTCCTGTGGTTTTGTTAAGATTCATGAATAGTATCCTTTATTGCGAAACAGTCAATCTGCAAAACTCTTCCCTGACCATATTCACCAGCTCTGGCAGTTTTGATGACAATGCCGCAGTCAACTCTGTACCCATTTCAAGGCAGGCTGGCTGAATACCAATAAGTACAACATGTTGCGGAAGGCATCCCATCAGTTCTGCCACTGCCAGCAGGTCTTTAAGCCCCATCTGGTGGGCAGAAAGTCTGGTTGCCAGAGCAATCGGCACATCTTCCCCCTCAAGCCTGATCAAAGTTCCTGGCACTTCGCCTGTTTCCACAGCATCCACAATAATCAGCCGCTCAACACCTTCCAGATAGGGTAAAAGATCAAGCCCCAAAGTACCACCATCCAGCAGTTCTGCTCCGTCTGGTAGCTCGTAATTGCCGGTTTGCAGAATTTCAATTACTTTTGGGCCAACCCCATCGTCTGTCATAATTGTATTGCCAAGCCCAAGTACCAAAGTTTTCATAACTGCTCCAAACAGCTCAATCTTTTCTGGGAAAAAATGACCAGGTTTTACTTTTACAAACAGCCTGCGGGCTGGATGTAAACTTGTAACCACTGAATATACTGGATATTTCACCGCCGCCTTCTTTTATATCCATTAACCAGCCACTGTAAATATGGTTAATGACAAAGCCGATCAGCAGATACATTACAATGTGATGATAAAGGTGCATCTGCTGGGTGGTAAAAAGCAGATACACAGGCTTTAAAGCCGTGTGCATAAGACCGCCTGGCGCATGTTCTGCATACATGGCAAAACCGGTGAAAATCATGAAAAAATAAAGCATAAAAACGCAGAAATAGGCAGTGGCAGCCATTGGATTATGTCCGTTTGCTTCAGGCGGATGCTTTCTGAAAAATGTGTAATAGGCAAACACTTCTTTCATCTCTTTGCGGCCGGCAGCACTGAAAAACGGAAAGTATTCACGCCAGCCGGCATAACAGTTACCCCTGAAAGCCCAGACAAAGCGTGCCAGTACGCTGACAGCAAAGGCATAGGCAAACACAAAGTGCAGAAAACGTACCCAGCCCATCAGATATGCCTTTGATGAAACATCAATAAAAGCAGGGTTGCCGATTAAAATGCCGGTAACCGAGAGGATTACAATGCTGATTGCGGTTACCCAGTGACAGATACGTACCGGCAGATCCCAGATATAATGTCTGTATTTTTTTTCAATCACCTGAAACCCCCTTTCATCAGGAGACCCTAACCCGTATCAGTTCATTGCCGGTTGCATCAGCCACATGGACTGCACAGGCCAGGCATGGGTCAAAAGAATGGATAGTACGCAATATTTCAAGGGGCTGATCTGTTTTTGCCATCGGCGTACCCACCAAAGCTGCTTCGTATGGACCACGCTGACCTTTTGTATCCCTTGGTGATGCATTCCAGGTTGTCGGCACAACCGTCTGGTAATTCAAGATTTTCTGGTCTTTTATTTTAATCCAGTGTCCAAGCGCACCCCGTGATGCTTCATGAAAACCGTAACCACTTGCTTCGGCAGGCCAGCTTTTCGGATCCCATTTTTCATTGTTATGAATCCGGTAATCACCCTTGCCGATGTTGTCAATCAACTGCTCAAGGTAGACAGAGGCCTGTCTGGACAGCAGCAAGGTATCAATCCCCCGCGCTGCGGTGCGCCCCAAGGTTGAAAAAAGTGCTCCTGCGCCCACCCCCAGATGCCCCAGCACCATATCCACCGCTGCCTTTGTTTCTTTGTGCCCTGCTGCATAGGCAACCAGCAGCTTTGCCAGCGGTCCCACCTCCATTGGTACTTCTTCGTAGCGTGGTGCTTTAACCCAGGTATATTTGCCGTTTACATCCAGATAATCGTAAGGCGGTTTGGGTCCGGTATATTTTTCTTCTGTCTCACCATCAAACGGATGCAGCCCTTTACCTGCCCCACCCTGTTTGTATTCATACCAGGCATGATCAACCTGCTCGGTGATTTTTTGTTGATCAACCGGCAAAAGTTTTGACAGATCACGGTTCATGACTGTGCCGGAGGGCAGCCACAGCTTGCCGCTTACAGGATCGGGAAATTCACCAAAAGACAGATAATTGCCAACACCGCCACCAATGGCAGCCCAGTCTTTATAATATGAGGCTATTGCCAGCAGATCCGGAATATAAACTTTTTCCACAAACTGGTTCGCCTTGACCAAAAGGCGTTTGATGGTCATCAACTTATCTGCGTTAAGCGCGTTTTGTGAATCAGGATCAATGGGAATCGCCATGCCACCCACAAGGAAAGTCTGCGGGTGAGGGTTTTTACTGCCTAAAATCGCCTGGATTTTGATGATCTCTTTTTGCCACTCCAAAGCTTCCAGATAATGGGCTGTTGCCATCAGGTTTGCTTCGGGCGGCAACCTATATGCCGGATGCCCCCAGTAAGCATTGGCAAAAGGTCCAAGACGACCGGTGCCGACAAAGGCTTTCAGCTTTTCCTGAACCTCCCTGAAATATGTTGCCGAGTTTTTCGGCCAGTCCGATATGCTGGCTGCCAGTGAAGCTGTGCGGGTGGGGTCAGCCTGCAATGCCGAAGTGATATCCACCCAGTCCAGAGCATGAAGATGGTAGAAATGAATCGTATGGTCATGCACAAGCTGTGTACAGATAATCAGATTACGGATCAGCTCGGCATTTGGCGGTGCCTGTATTTTAAGCGCGTTTTCCACTGCCCTGATGGAAGCAATGGAATGCACGGTTGTACAGACACCACAGATACGTTGCGTCCAGTACCAGGCATCACGGGGATCGCGCCCTTTCAGGATTTTCTCAATACCACGGTACATGGTGCTGGAACTCCAGGCATCTTTTATGGTGCCTCCGGCAAGCTCTGCCTCAATCCGCAGGTGTCCTTCTATACGCGTAATCGGGTCAACAACAATTCTTGCCATGGTCTATCCCTCCCCTTCACTGGTTTTGTCGGCAGGCTTACTTTTGCCCCGCACTGCATTGGCAACACCGTGGATGGCAAAGGCACCAGCAACACCGGCTGCAAAAGCAGCACCAATCTTATCGGCGTTTTGCTCAATACCAAAGCCGGGCACATTGGGCAGACGGCGGTAAAGCGGTGAGGTATCCCAGAAATCAGGTTCTGCACAGCCAACACAACCATGACCTGCTGCCACCGGCCAGCTGGTTCCTTCGTTAAACCGCTGGGTAGGACAGTTGTGGAAGGTTGCCGGTCCTTTGCATCCCATTTTGTAAAGGCAATAACCTTTGCGGTGGGCATCATCACCCCACATTTCCACAAACTGACCTGCATCAAAGTGGGCGCGACGTTCGCAGTTATCATGAATCCGCTTGCCATAGGCGAAAAGTGGTCTGCCACGGCTGTCCATAGCCGGCAGCTTTCCAAAGGTTAGATAATGCACAACAACGGCAGTTATGTTTTCGGCATTGCAGGGGCAACCGGGCATATTGACAACCGTGGCCCCGGGAACCGCCTTCTTTACACCAACCGCACCGGTCGGATTGGGGGCAGCAGCAGCAATTCCGCCATAACTGGCGCAGGTGCCAACAGCAATGGTTGCCGCTGCATTACCGCACACATGTTTGGCAAGCTGGTGGAAACTCTTACCGCCGATACAACCGTAAATACCGCCGTCTTTCACAGGGATGGAGCCCTCCACAATGCAGATATATTTGCCTTTGTAATCCTGCACCGCTTTTTCAAGTGCTGCTTCTGCCTGATGACCTGCCGCAGCCATGATGGTTTCATGGTAATCAACGGATAAAATATCCAGAATCAGCTCACCAACTGTCGGGTTGGCAGCACGTAAAAGTGCCTCTGTGTCTGCTGTGCAATCTTGCAGGTTAAGCCAGATAAGGGTGGGACGCTGCACTTTATCAAGTGCCTGAGCAACCTTTGGTGCCATTGTTGCCGGAAGTGCCATTGCAGCGGTAACAGCCGAGCAAAATGCCAGAAAATCTCTGCGTGAAACACCTTTTTCCTGTAGCAGTCGTGCTACGGAAAGCCTGCCAGAATCCTCATTTGCCTTGTTTTTTCCATCCATACGCACCTCCGCAAGACTTTATTTGTTCACGTGCAAAACATAAAACAATACATTGTCTTAATTACCATATTGGCAAAACCACCACAACAGGGTAGCACGCTACTTGAACCGGATAACACTGACTGTAACAGGGGCTTGAAAATACGGGGAAAAGTTCCCCCTCTTGGGATAAGAGGGGGGTTAACCAACTTTTGAAAAACATTATGGGGAAAGTTGTCATCCTGCGTTTTAATTGCAGGAACCAGGTTTTAAGCTCTGATGTACAGGCAGTTTTAAACCACCGTTGTACATCGTGCTGCATGATGCAATTGAAAGAGTATTTATGGATGGCAATCAAGCACAAAAGCTGCTGGCAACATCACCCATCCATCTTGCCACCCACCCCTGCCTCAGTACGTTTATCCTGAATCCGCTTGCTTACTGCCGCAAGCACTTCTTCATCGCTGTATTTAGGTTTTTGCGGCAGCATCGGCAGCTCAAGCTCACTGTCAGCCACCTGTTCGCCCTGCTCCATAACCTTGCGCAGCATCTCCATCTTTTCATTATACACAATGGTTGTCTGTGCAAGCTGGATGCTGCTTGTAAAAAGACCACGCACAAAAAAAGCAAACAAAAGCAGCGGTACAATATCTTCCAGCCAGTAATCAAAACTGCGTTCACGCACCATTGTGCCGGCAAAAATCCCTGCGCTGGCAATAAGCGCACCAAAAAGGCTGCCTAAAAAACGGTATTCAGGACCATCTGCAACCCGCACTGTTTTGGTTTTCGCCATTTAAACACCTCCTGCAAATCAACCTACTTCAGAAAATTCCCGCACCCTGAACTGCACTCCAAGCGATTCTGCCAACTGACGGCAGGCAGCAATATCAACACCTGGCACAGTTACAGCAGTGGCTGTAACATCCGGGATAAACTCCGTAGCACCTTGTATAAAGTTGCAAACAGCG
Source organism: Trichlorobacter sp. (assembly GCA_034007105.1). Lineage (GTDB taxonomy): Bacteria > Desulfobacterota > Desulfuromonadia > Geobacterales > Pseudopelobacteraceae > Trichlorobacter. The sequence continues at coordinate 17,332 of JAVERM010000011.1, read as the reverse complement.
GCAAAACCGGCTTCACCAAACGGAGTATTGCAAAGCTTACCATAAACAGCAGCATCAGGAGCATTAAGGCTTACAGAAATGCTGTCAACAAGCCCGCCCAGCTCTGGTAAAATATTACGCCCATGCACCAGATTTGCCTGCCCGTCGGTGTTGATTCTGATGCGATAGCCTTGCTTTTTAAAGGCTGCTGCCACCTGCCTGACCAACTCTACACGCAAAAGCGGTTCACCAAAACCGCAAAATACTATTTCATCCACATTGCCGGGATCTGCAATTGCAGCCATAACTTCCTCAAAACCTGGTTCATGATCAAGCATAAGGTTATGACCTTTGACTGTAAATTCATCAAATTTGGAGCAAAAGCTGCAAGCGTTTGAACAGCGATTGGTGATATTTAGGTACAACGAATTGCGTATCTTGTAGGCGATTTTTGTGGATGAATCCCAAAGGGAAATACCAAAAAGCCGACCTGCATTCATAGTGGTTATACGTGCCACATCATCAAGGGAAAGCCCTTTAATCTCTGCAACTTTTTCTGCGGTAATACGGGTGTAGGCTGGTTCATTTCTTTTACCACGATGCGGTACTGGCGAAAGGTAGGGACAATCTGTTTCCAGCAAAAGATGTTCTATGGGAATAGCAGCCACCACATCACGCAACTGCTGGTTTGAAGGATAGGTAACAGTACCTGGTATGGACAGATAAAACCCTTGCTCAACACAACGTTTGGCAAAATCAACATCACCGGAAAAGCAGTGCATCACTCCACGTTTTACGCCTGCATCTTTAATGGCCTGCAAGGTTTCTTCATGGGCATCCCTGTCATGGATAACCACCGGCTTGTCCAGATCAAGGGCTATTTGCAAAAAACGCTTGAATATGTATTCCTGCTGGTCCCGTGGAGAGCGGTCACGGTAAAAATCAAGCCCGATTTCACCAATGGCAACAACCTTGGGGTTATCGGCAGCCAACCTGGTTATCTCGGCAATAATGGATTCATCGGCAGCAGCAGCATCATGGGGATGAATGCCGACAGTGCAATAAATATCAGGATACATTGCGGCAATACGCACAGATTCGTAGCTGGATGCGGCATCAACGCCAATAACCACCATGCCGCTGATACCGGCTGCTTTGGCTCTTTGCAGCATCCCGTCCCAGTCCTGCTGAAATTCTTTGTAATAAATATGGCAGTGGGTATCTATTATCGGAGAGATATTATTCATAACAGTGTACTGTAGACTGATTACTGCTTGTTGACAAGATTGTTATGATGAAGTTTTATAGCCTGATTGCAGGTTAAAAACATACCGAGGAAGCAATTTTAAATGACCTACAGCAAAGTATATATTGAAGCGATTGATTACGAACTGGCACCAGTGGTGGTTGCTACAGCTGATCTGGAGGCACAGCTTTTGCCACTTTACAGCGAGCTGCGCATAGCACCAGGACAGGTGCAGGCAATGACCGGTATCAGGGAGCGTCGCTGGTGGGAGCCTGGCTACCCGCTTTCAGCAGGTGCCGTTGCAGCAGCGAAAAAACTGCTTGCAGGCAGCAATGTTCATACATCTGATATCGGTGCCCTGATGTACACAGGTGTTTGCCGTGAACAGTTTGAGCCTGCCACAGCCTGCCACGTTGCCAATGGCTTGGGGCTTGTTGGCAATGTGGTGATTCAGGATATCTCCAACGCTTGCCTTGGGGTATTAAGCGGGATGCTGGATATTGCCAACCGCATTGAGCTGGGGCAGATAAGGGCTGGGCTTGTGGTTTCCTGCGAATCTGCACGGGAAATCAATGAAGAGATGATTAAGGAGATGCTTGAAAAGCGCAACATGGGACACTTTGCCACCAGCCTTGCCACCCTTACCGGTGGTTCCGGTGCCGTTGCCGTGCTGATGACAGACGGCAGCTTTGGCAACAGGGGACACAGGCTACTGGGAGGGGTTACAAGGGCAGAGCCGTTGCACCACAACCTTTGCCTCTGGGGGATGCAGGCAGATGGCAAGGGTAGGTACAGCCAGAATATGTCCACTGATGGCGTGAATGTAATGAACTACGGTGTGCAGCTGGGTCTTAATACCTGGCAGGCTTTTCTGCCGGAAGTTAACTGGCAGGCAGAGCAGGTGGACAGGGTAATCTGCCACCAGGTCGGCTCGGCTCACCAGAAGATGATCCTGGAAACATTGGGAATAGCAGAAGAAAAAGATTTTACAACTTTTGAATATCTGGGCAACATCGGCACCGTATCCCTTCCCATAACCGCTGCCCTGGCAGCAGAGCGGGATATTTTGCAATCTGGTGATAATGTTGCCTTTTTGGGTATTGGCAGCGGGCTTAACTGTATGATGCTGGCAGTAGAATGGTAAGGCTGTTTCCGAACCGGAAAGTGTTACAGCGCGCCCAGTACCTTCAGCAAGTGCGGCACCATCTGTTTTTTACGGGACATAACCCCTTTAAGTTCGTACAGATGCGGCTCGTACTGCGGGTATCCCATCAAATGTGCCAACTGGTTCATCCCTTCGGATAAAAACATTGTGGTTTCGCTGTAAATATCTGTAACCATAAGACCGGCAAGGTCCAGATTATCTTTTTCCTTAACCCTGCCCAAAGTGCCGCGCAAGGCATCTTTCAGCTCAAAAAACTCATCAAAGCCAACCACTTCCACCTGCCCTACCCCAAATTGTATTTCACCGCAGCTAAAATGTTTGAAGTCGGCACGCACCGCCTCCTCCAGTGTATTATGGGCAGAAAAACCACTGCATGATGCAAAGATATCCTGTCCAAAGCCAACATGGTCAAATCCGGCAAGCGGCTCCAGCCAGGCAACAATTTCACGATCCCTTGCTGTGGTTGTTGGTGATTTTAAAATCACGGTATCGGTCATAATGCCTGCCAGCAGCAGTGCGGCAATATCCGGCTCAGGGTGGATACCCCTTTCACGGTAAAGGGTTGCCACGATTGTGCAGGTGCTGCCCACCGGCGCAACCATAAAGGTTATCGGCTGGTTTGTGGGGGGATTGCCCAGTTTGTGATGATCAATAACCTCCAGGATTTCCACTGCCTCTGCACCTGGTATCGCCTGGCTCAATTCATTATGATCCACCAGAATAAGGGCATAGGGCAGCTGGCGCAAAAGCGATGATTTGGTGGCAACACCTGCCAGCGTGCCATCCTCCTCAAGGGCGATTACAGCAGGTTCACCGGAATGAAGAAGTTTCAAACGCAGATGGTCAAGCGGTTCTGCAACACCTATGCTTTCAAACCTGGGTTCAGCAAAACAGGACAAAGGTGCAGAAAGGCGGGTTAATCCGGCAGCTGTTGCAGTATCAAAAGGGGTGGAAAGGACAATAACACCTGCCTGCCTTGCTTTTTGCAGCAGATCCGCCCGCATACCGAAACCACCGGTAATCACTAAAATCCGCACCCCCCGCTCAATTGCTGCCTGCTGGATCGAAGGTCGATCACCGGTCATGATCATCAGTGTGTCCGGGTCATAACCGGATATTCTGCCTGAAAATGATTCTTCAATCATGGCACCGATAAAAAGGTGCAGGTGCTCGGTTTTTTCCAAAGGGGCACCGCTTAAAAACTGGGCTTCCAGGGTTGCGGCAAGTGAAGCTATGGAGGTATCCACACCCCGTTTGCGACCACTGCCTGCAACAAGGTATTTTTCAGATAGCTTGAGCAGTGAAACCACACCCACCGGCTGCTTTTGCTCATTAACCACTGGCAGCACTCTAATGCCGTACTGGTGAAACAGCTCCAAAGCCTCTTTCAGGGTCTGTTCGCTTCGCGCCATAACCGGACGCTTACCCAGAACATCGCAAACCTTTGGGCGCAGATCAGCCAGGTAAAGGGGCGGCTCAATACCAAGTCTTTTCAGGATATAACTGGTCTGTGGATTGGGTGGACCGGACATTGCCGCAAAAACATTGCGCTGCCCCTGGCGGCGTTTTAAAGATGCATAGGCAATTGCAGAGGCAATGGAATCTGTATCAGGGTTGCGGTGCCCGATTACATAAATTTTTTTATTCATCTTGACATGCTCCTTGTGGCATTTGCTGATCAGTTAAAACCTATAAAAGTACGTAGTATCTTCATGCTTTTAGCCAGAAAAAGGACTCTTTTTGACATGGAACGGTATCATTACTATTATCGGATATACAATTATTTCATTACATCACTATTGCATAGAACATCATTTTACCATATATTTGCTACTTTTTTACAGAAGGAGCCAAAAACAAAGTGCGTGATCATTATTGCCGTCCAGTCAGCATAGCCAGCATCAATCCTCAGACGTTTCCTGATGTTGCCCTGTACACAAAAACCGGCAACAACTATGTGCTGTACAAACCCCACGACCGCAAGTTTACAGAAATGGACAGAATGCGTCTTGAGCGCAACTTTGTGGAGTTTTTATACGTAAGAACAGGCGATATGGAGGAGGTTACCGCCTTTCTTGAAGCAGGGCTGAGTGAAACCCTGTCAAGAAACGACCTGAATGTACACCAAAAAGGACAGATATTATATCAGACTACTGTAAACTACGTTATCGAGGTTTTTGAAAATCCGGAAGAAGCAGCAAAGCTTGACCGCTGCCGCAACCTTGTCAAACATCTGCTGCAACACCTTTCATCTGACACAACATCTTTAAGTGCAGTGCATACCCTGGCTGATCATAATTATTATATCTTTGTACATTCTTTGCAGGTGGCTGCACTTGCATTACTGGTACATGAAGAAGTGTACGGGCTTACACCTGAAGAAATGTTTGATGTTGGTATAGGTGGATTGCTACATGACCTGGGTATGATTTTCATATCAAATAATATTCTGGAAAAACCCGATGCTTTAAATGATCTTGAGTATTACAAAATTAAAAGACATGCACAACTTGGTTATGAGTGCTTGCATGATATCGGCGGTTTCAGCGAAATATCACTTGCCGCAGTTCGTCATCACCATGAACGCTATGACGGAGATGGATACCCTGCCGCACTTAAAGGTGACAAAATCCCCCGCACAGCCCAGGTAATGGCTATATGCGATGTCTACAGTGCCTTGACCACTGACAGAATTTACCGTAAATCTGTCAGCCATGAAAAAGCACTGGAAACAATGCGCACTGAAATGCATGGTGCCTTTAATCCTGAGCTACTGAAACGCTTTATTGAAATTATCACTGCCCGCAAACAAAATTAGGCAACCTGCTGCTTAACAGGCTCCTGGTCTGTTGAACGTAAAAAAGCCCTGGTTTAAACTAAAACCAGGGCTTTTAATCTGCTGTTTAAACAGATATTAAATGCGGCTTACATTGGCTGCCTGCAGACCTTTAGGACCTTGCACAACCTCAAACTCTACAGTGTCACCTTCAGCAAGGGATTTAAAACCATTGCTGTTAATAGCTGAAAAATGTACAAAAACATCTTCTCCATTTTCCTGCTCCAGAAAACCAAAACCTTTGCTGTCATTAAACCATTTAACCTTACCTGTTGTCATACCGTACTTACTCCTTCTGCTTCTTCCTTGTTGTAATGCACCGACGATGTCGCCGGTGTCTGGTAAAAACTAAAAAAATTTTGCACGCTGCAAATTATCAAAGATACAGCAGACTAGCACACTATTTGCCGCCTGTATGCAAAAAAATGCATTATGAATGCTTTTTTTATATCAATAAAATCTGTTTCAAAATCTGATCAACCATCCACTCAACAGAATTATCTGCATCAAGCTTTACAATTATCCCTTCTTCAGCGCACACCGCCTCACAGTGTTTTAACTGCTGCTCATATATATCAACTGTGGCATCAGAATAGCTTCCGCCAGCTGCAATACGCTCGGTAATCCGTTTACGTGCCACCTGATCCGAGCATTCCAGTAAAATAATTGTAAAAGTTGCGTTGTAATTTCTGGCAACCAAAGCCATCTGTTCCCGATATGCTTTATGTATAAAAGTAGCATCCAGAATAAGGCTGTTGCCTGCATCCAGCTCGTTGGCAGCTTTTTCAGCCAACAGGTTGTAGGTTGCCTTACTCATTCGGGAACTGTAAATATCGCCGCCTGGCTGGTCGGCTGCTATGCCTGCCAGCTGTTTACGCTCCACATCTGAAGAAAAACAGTTAATACCCAGTTGAAACGCCAGCTCATCAGCCAGCACACTTTTACCGCAACCGCTGACAGCAGAGGTGATAAACAGCGTAAGCGGTAGTTTCCGACGCAGCAGATACCCCCGCGCCAAAGAAAAATAACGCTTTGCCCTTTTGGTTGCTGCATCTTTTTCAGCAGCGGAAAACAAAGGATCATTAAGCCTTATACTCTCAACTTTACCCCTGATGAATGCACGACTTGCCAGATAAAGTGGCAGTATCTCTGCAAAACCGTTATCACCACTTGCATCACGGTACTGTTCAAGAAAACGCTGCGCCAGATCAAGGCGACCGTGATTTTCCAGATCCATGGCCAAAAAAGCGATGTCAGCGGCAGTATCACTGAAGCGGAACTGCTCATTAAACTCAATACAATCAAAAATATGCACAGGTTGATCAAGACAGATATTGCCACTGTGCAGATCACCGTTACACTCTTTTATATAACCCTGTGCTACCCGCTGCACAAAAAGCTCTTTTTTCTGATCCAGCATCTCTTGCACCAATGCCCCAATCAACTGATGATCTTCTTTGGAGATTGAACGATCAATAAAACAACGTGTTTGATCAAGGTCTTCCTGCCATTTATGCCTAATCATTTCAATGGAGCCAAAGGTATCAATATGCGGATTATTTTCAGCTTTAGCATGAAAGTCTGCAATCAATCCAGCAAGCTCGTCCATATGTGCATATGTAACCTGACCGGTTTCCAGCAAGTGAGGCATCATCCGCTCCTGAGGCATTTTCACCATCTTCACAGCGTATTCAACTGTTTTGCCCTTGCCTTCAAAGCAAAGCCTGCCATTTTCATCTTCAGTTAACTGCACCAGATCAAGGTAGATATCAGGTGCCAACCTGCGGTTAAGGCGCAACTCTTCCTGGCAATAAAACAAACGTTTTTCCAGGCTGCTGAAGTCCAGAAAACCAAAATCAACCGCTTTTTTAATTTTGTAAACATACTTGTCTGTGAAAAACAAAAACGAGATATGGGTTTGCCCCATACTTACAGAGGTTGTCTTTTCCGGATAGGCTGCTGATGACAGCAGTTGGTCAAGCTGTTCTTTGGTCATTTTTCGATGCTCTCCATACAGTTAGTCAGTTCAATTATTTCCAGCGGGCAGGCAGCAACACATTTGCCGCATAAAGTGCATAAATTCATATCTGTAACATACGCATGTTTACGAAAGCCGTTTACCTGAAGTGTGAGTATGCCTTGCGGGCAGGAAGCAACACAGCGTCCACATCCAGAACAACGCTCAAGATTTATTTGCAGCTTGTTTGCGTACACGTTTTCTGGGTGTGGTAAACAGTTCGGGCTGTTGCCATTCTTTAACTTTGGGTTGATAGCGCGGGCAGGAAGCAACGGTTACAACGGCAGGCTGTTTGCAAGTATGCCTGCAACCTGTACAAAGCTTGTTGACCTCACCGTACTCTGTAAGCTTTTTATTTACCCTGGAGGCCATTGCAGATCACGTCCGGCAAGCAGGTGAATATGAAGATGAAACACAGTTTGTCCGGCACTGGCACCGTTATTTTGCACCAGCCTGAAGCCTGTTTCCGAAAAACCATGCTCTGCTGCCAGCTTGCCAGCCATACGCAAAAGGTGCCCCACTGTCTGCTCATCCTGTGCGGTCATATCAAAGCAGTTGCAAAAATGACGTTTTGGCAGCAGCAACAGGTGCAAAGGTGCCTTTGGATCAATATCTTCAATGGCCACCATGGTTTCGTCTTCATAAACTTTTTTTGATGGAATAGTGCCATCAATGATTTTACAAAAGATACAGTTCTCCATTTTTCAAATCTCCCTGTGGCAAAATTCCTGATACATCAGCCTACCCCAACTTTTTTGAAAAATCACCCGCTGTTTTTATTTTTTTCTTGACCTGTTGACTTTTTTCAAATAATGAATGAACGGTCATTCACAAAAAAAAGGAGAAGCAGATGGAAGAGGTAAAAACCGACAGACGCGCTTCAATACTGCGGGCAACCCTTGAACTGGTAGCCCAGCATGGCTTTCATGACGCGCCTTGCTCGCTTATAGCCGAGCGTGCCGGTGTTGCGGCAGGCACCATTTACCGCTATTTTGAAAACAAGGAACTGCTGATTTTCACGCTTTATCAGGAACTGGAAGAAAAAATAAATATTGTACTTCTGGAAGGCTATTCTGATGACAAACCTTTTCGTGAGCGATTCATACACCTTATCACCAACCTTTTCAGATTTTTTATCACCCACCCACAGGAATTCAAATTTGTGGAACAGTTCCACAACTCACCCTATGGCGTTGCCTTTCGCCGTGACCGGATCGTCAACCAATCCAACGATTGCGGAGTTTACAGCGCGCTTTTTAAACAGGGCTTACAGCAGCAGATAATCAAGGATCTGCCTTTGGAAGTGCTTTACGATCTGGCTTTTGGTCCCATTGTTTTTGTTGCCCGCAACCATATCCTTGGGTTTATCAATCTTGATGAAAACCTGATTGAACAGATTGCTTCAGCCTGCTGGGATTCCCTTAAACGTTAATCCAGCTTTTAAGTTTCAAAACGTTCCTTATTTTATGCAACATCAAATCATATAAAAACGAGGTACATTTTCATGCTGCAAAAAAACCTGAACCGTTTAATGTTCACCGTATTGCTACTGATATCAACCCTGGCTCTAACCGCCTGCAACAAGGGTCAGCAACAATCTGCCCAGGCACAAGCAGGTCCTGCTGAAGTTGGCGTAGTCACCATCACCCCCAAGCATATCACTTTAACCACCGAGCTAACCGGTCGCACAGCACCTTTTCTGATTGCCGAGGTACGCCCCCAGGTTGGCGGAATCATCAAAAAGCGGCTTTTTGTTGAAGGAAGTGATGTTAAGGAAGGTCAGGTTCTTTACCTGATTGATCCGGCAACCTATGAAGCTGCCCTTGCCAGTGCAAAGGCTGCCCAGTCCAGAGCCGAAGCACTGCTTGTATCAACAAAACTAAGAGCCGAGCGTTATCAGGAACTGGTAAAAATCAAGGCGGTCAGCCAGCAGGAAGATGATGAAGCACAAGCAGCCTACAAACAGGCTGAAGCCGAACTTGCCGCTGCAAAGGCAGCAGTACAAACAGCCGAAATCAACCTTGCCTACACCAAAGTTACTGCCCCTATCTCAGGGCGCATCGGTCGCTCCACCATGACTGAAGGTGCTCTGGTTACTGCCAATCAGGCAAACGCGCTGGCAACCATCCAGCATTTAAGCACCATGTATGTTGATGTAACCCAATCCAGCTCTGAACTGCTTGAGCTTAAAAGAAACCTCTCAAACGGCTTGCTTAAGCGTGGCGCAGCAGACCAGGCAAAGGTAAAACTGCACCTTGAAGATGGCAGCGATTACAACCATTACGGCACCCTCAAGTTTTCAGAGGTTACTGTTGACCAAAGCACTGGCTCGGTTACCCTGCGTGCGGTTTTCCCCAACCCTGCACAGCAGCTGCTTCCCGGAATGTTTGTACGGGCAATCCTTGAGGAAGGGGTAAGTGATCAGGCTATTTTGGTGCCGCAGCGAGGCGTTACCCGCACACCGGACGGCACTCCCATAGCAATGGTGGTTGATGCAGAAGAAAAAGCAGCTGTAAGACCTTTGCAGGTTGTACGTACAATCGGCGATGCCTGGCTTGTACGTGATGGTTTACAGGCAGGAGACCGTGTAATTGTTGAAGGCTTGCAAAGGGCACGTCCGGGCACTCCTTTAAAAGCTGTCCCTTTTATCAGCAAAGATGAAAAAGCCGCTGCTGCACAACAGTCAGAAAAGCCGGCAGAGGAAGAAACCAACGGCAACACAGACAGCAAAAAAGACTAAAACAGACCTTTAATAGCTGTTTGCCGACCGAAAAAGCAGAAAGCTTTTCCGGACATGAACAAAATAAGGAGTTCCTAACAATGCCCAAGTTTTTCATAAACCGCCCGATATTTGCCTGGGTTATAGCAATTTTAATCATGCTGGTGGGTCTTTTGGCCTTGAAAAACCTGCCGGTTTCCCAGTATCCGCCCATTGCACCGCCGCAAATCTCCATTAACGCCATATATCCGGGCGCATCTGCCCAGACTGTGCAGGACACCGTTACCCAAGTTATAGAGCAAAAATTAAACGGTATTGACAACCTGATTTACATGTCCTCCACCAGTGATTCAGCCGGTGCAGTATCAATCAACCTGACTTTTAAAGCAGACACTGATCCCAACATCGCCCAGGTGCAGGTGCAGAACAAACTGCAACTGGCCACCCCGCTACTGCCTCAGGAAGTGCAGAAACAGGGGATTCAGGTGGTTAAATCCACTAAAAACTTCATGATGATTGTTGGTCTTATATCCGATGACGGCAGCCTTGGTCGTTCTGTACTGACCGACTACATGGTATCCAACATCCAGGATCCGATCAGTAGAACCGAGGGAGTTGGTGAGGTAACTGTCTTTGGTTCACAAAACGCCATGCGTATTTGGCTTAATCCGGATAAACTGAAAAGCTATCAACTGACCACGCGGGATGTGATTGAGGCTATTCAGGCACAAAACGCCCAGGTTTCGGCAGGTCATTTTGGCGGCAGCCCTGCCCTGCCAGGACAGCAGCTAAACGCCACCATCAACGCCAGAACACTTTTGCAGACACCGGAGCAATTTGATCAGATTATCCTTAAAATCAGCCCAGATGGCTCTTCAGTACAGCTGAAAGATGTGGCAAAAACCGACATCGGCACAGAAGACTACGAGATTGAAGCCCGCTACAAAGGGATGCCTTTTGGTGCCATGGCAATCCGTCTGGCAGCCGGTGCCAACGCCCTTGACACCGGTAACCGTGTCAAGCAGAAAATGGCAGAGCTGTCCGAATATTTTCCTGCCAGCATGAAGGTGGTGTATCCCTACGACACCACGCCGTTTGTTAAAATTTCCATTAAAGAGGTGGTGCATACACTTATTGAGGCGGTCTGCCTGGTGTTCATCATCATGTTTCTCTTTTTGCAGAACATCCGCGCCACCCTTATCCCCACCATTGCCGTACCTGTGGTGTTACTGGGTACAATGGGCGTACTTTTTGCCAGCGGATATTCCATTAACACCTTAACCATGTTTGCCCTGGTTATTGTTATCGGGCTTTTGGTGGATGATGCCATTGTTGTGGTGGAAAACGTGGAACGGATTATGTCCGAGGAGGGACTATCCCCCAAAGAAGCCACCATAAAATCAATGGGGCAGATTACCGGTGCCCTGATCGGTATATCAACCGTGCTTTCAGCGGCGTTTTTACCAATGGCTTTTTTCGGTGGCTCCACTGGTGTAATTTACCGCCAGTTTTCCGTTACCATTATCACTGCCATGATTTTATCCCTTTTTGTGGCAGTAACCCTTACACCGGCACTTTGCGCAACAGTGCTAAAGCCGATTAACAAAGGGCAGCATTTTGGTGAAACAGGCTGGTTCAGCTGGTTTTTCACCAGGTTTAACGCCGGATTTAACTTTGCCAGAAACAAGTATGAAAAGATTGTGGGCAAATCCTTTAGCAAGCCGATCCGCTATCTGGTTGTTTACGGCTGCATTGTGGCTGCCATGGCTTTTTTGTTCCACCGCCTGCCCACTGCCTTTTTGCCTGATGAAGACCAGGGCTTTTTGATTTGTCAGGTACAACTGCCGGCAGGTGCTGCAAAGGAAAGAACTATTGAAATACTTGAACAGCTTGAACATCATTTTCTGGAAAATGAACAAGATACGGTGGAAGCCATAGTAACCGTTGCCGGATTCAGCTTTGCCGGACGGGGGCAGAATATGGGTCTGGCATGGGTAAAGCTTAAAGACTGGGATTTACGCCACAGTGCAGACCTGAAAGCTCCGGCAGTGGCTGGCAGAGCCATGGCAGCCTTTGCCCATATAAAAGACGGGATGGCTTTTGCATTTTCACCACCTGCCGTTGTTGAGCTTGGTCAGGCCAATGGCTTTGACTTTATGCTACAAGATCGCAGTGGCGTAGGTCACCATAAACTGATGGAAGCCCGCAACATGCTGCTGGGTATGGCCATGCAAAATGAAAAACTGGTGGCAGTGCGTCCAAACGGTCAGGATGATTCTCCCCAGTTTAACCTGGATATTGATGACCAGCGTGCCGGTGCCCTTGGCATCTCCCTTGCCAGTATAAACGAAGTGCTTGCCACTGCCTGGGGCAGCTCCTACGTTAATGATTTCATTGAAAACGGACGTGTGAAAAAAGTATATATCCAGGCAGATGCAGCCTACCGGATGCTGCCGGAAGATATCAACAAATGGCATGTGCGCAATAACAAGGGAGAAATGGTGCCGTTTTCCGCATTCTCCACAGCGCACTGGCAGTATGGGTCTCCACGTCTTGAACGTTACAACGGTCTGCCCTCAATAGAAATCATGGGGCAGGCAGCTCCTGGCATCAGTACCGGCGAAGCAATGGCAGAGATGGAAGAAATGGCAAAACAGCTGCCCGAAGGAATAGGCTATGAATGGACAGGTCTTTCCTATGAAGAGAAAAACGCCGGTGCCCAGGCTCCGGCACTTTACGCCATCTCTTTGCTGGTGGTCTTTTTGGCTGTTGCCGCACTGTACGAAAGCTGGACAATCCCCTTTGTAAACCTTTTGATGATACCGTTGGGTCTGATTGGTGCCATTACTGCTGTCAGCTTGCGGATGCTGCCAAATGACGTTTACTTGCAGATAGGACTTTTAACCACTGTGGGGCTTTCCACCAAAAACGCCATCCTGATCATCCAGTTTATTAAAGACCAGCTGCATCATGGGCTGGGGCTGGTGGAGGCAACCCTTACTGCGGTTAAAATCAGGCTGCGTCCGGTTATTATGACTTCACTGGCGTTTTTCTTTGGTACCTTACCGCTTACCCTTACCAAAGGTGCAGGTGCAGGTGCCCAAAACGCAATTGGTACAGCTGTAACCGGCGGACTTTTATCAGCAACATTTATTGACCTGCTCTTTATTCCGTTCTTCTTTGTGTTGGTCTCGCGGACTTTTGGCAGAAAACACAAGGAAAACATTGATACAACCACCCAGACAACGGAGGTAAATTGATATGCAGACTAAAACCTCTGCCCGCTATTTTATACCAGCCATACTGATAATACTTGCTTCCGGCTGTACAATGGCTCCTGAGTACACCCGTCCGGATGCACCGGTATCGGCAGATTGGCCTGCCCTTTCGGCATCAGTTGCAGCGGATGGTGAAAAATCCGTTGCAGATACCCCCTGGCAGGAGTTTTTCACTGAAACAAGGCTGCACAAGGTTATTGAGCTTGCCCTGGAAAACAACCGTGACCTGCGGGTGGCAGCTTTAAACATCGAAAAAACCCGAGCCATGTACCAGATACAACGTGCTGACCTGCTGCCACAACTGGACGGCACAGCAGGGGCAAATATTCAAAGGCTGCCTGCCGATCTTTCCGGAATCGGGCAAGCCAGGATATCCCGTCAGTACAGCGTGGGGCTTGGAGTTAGCAACTATGAGCTGGATCTGTTTGGTCGGGTGCGCAGCCTGAAAGACCAGGCACTGGAGCAGTACCTTGGCACAGAAGAAGCCAGACGCGCCATGCAGATAAGCCTGATTGCTGAAACAGCCAATGCCTGGCTTACCCTGGCTGCTGACCAGGAAAGGCTGGCACTGGCAAAGGAAACCCTGGCAAGCCAGCAGTCAAGCTATCGTCTGATTGAAAGACGTTTTGAGGTGGGGGCATCATCACAACTGGATCTCAGCCAGGCACGTACCCGTGTGGAAGCAGCGCGGGCGGACAGTGCCTTTTACACCAGCCGTGCAGCACAATCGTTAAACGCCCTTAATCTGCTGGCAGGCATAAACGTGCCGAATGACTTGCTGCCGCAGCAGCTTTCTGCGGTAACTGCCATGGAAGAGCTGCCAGTGGGATTACCGTCAGAAGTACTGCTGCACCGTCCGGATATTATCCAGGCAGAACATCAGCTAAAGGCGGCAAGCGCCAATATCGGAGCTGCCAGAGCTGCATTTTTTCCCCGTATTGGTCTTAGTGCAGGCTTTGGTACAGCCAGTGCAAAGCTGACTGATCTTTTTCAGGGCGGCTCGGCAACCTGGAACTTTGTACCCCAGATAAGTGTGCCGATTTTTGATACCGGAGCAAATATAGCCAGGCTGGATGTATCAAAGGCAGAGCGGGATATAGCACTTGCCCAGTATGAAAAAAGTATCCAGGTTGCTTTCCGCGAAGTGGCAGATACCCTGGCAAACCAGGCAACCCTTGGTGAACAACTGGATGCACAGCAGGCTTTTACCGATGCTGCCATGCAAAGTCACCGCCTTTCAGAAGCCCGCTACAATAACGGCATAGACAGTTACCTTGCAGTACTTGATTCGCAACGCTCAACCTATGCTGCCCAGCAGCAGTTGATTACCGTTCGCCTCTCCAAGCTGACCAATCAGGTAACATTGTATAAAGTACTTGGTGGCGGAGCATAACCGCACAGAACAGAAGTCTGTCTGACTTTTAGCAACTCCTCTTTACCCCTCTTGATTAATAAGAGGGGTTTTTTTCATGCTACACAAAACCAGTTTGCCCCTTGAAATATCGCGATCGGATACCTATGCTTATAAAGGTAATCAACTATTTGTCACTGAAGGAGAAATCACCGCATGTCCAAGGCAACAAAACAGTTTCAGACCGAAGTCAAACAACTACTTGATCTTGTTATCCATTCTCTCTACTCCAACCGCGAAATATTCCTGCGTGAGCTGATTTCCAACAGCTCCGATGCCGTTGACAAGGCACGCTTTGAAGCCCAATCCAATGAATCCATCCTGGAAGGTAACAGCGACTGGAAAATCAAACTTATCCCCAATAAAGATAACGGCACTTTGACTATCCGCGACAACGGCATCGGTATGTCCATGGCAGAGGTGGAAGAAAATATCGGCACCATCGCCAAATCCGGTACCAAATCGTTTGTGCAGGCATTAAAAGATGCTGCTGCCACTGATCAGCCAGAGCTGATCGGTCAGTTTGGTGTAGGTTTTTACGCCTCGTTTATGGTGGCAGATAAAGTAACCCTCACCACCCGTCGCGCCGGTGATACTGCTGCTGGCACCCGCTGGGAGTCCACAGGAGACGGCACCTACACCATTGAAAGCTGCACAAAAGACAGTCGTGGCACCGAGATAGTTCTATATCTGAAGGAAGAGCATAAAGAGTTTCTGGATGAATGGCGTATCCGCTCCATTGTCAAAAAATATTCCGACTTTATCCAGTATCCGGTCTGCATGGATGTTACCCGCACAGAAACACCAAAAGGGGTGGACGGTGAGGAGATAGAGGGTGCCGGCACCATTGAAAAGACCGAAGAACAGACCTTAAACTCCATGAAAGCCATCTGGGCACGCCCCAAAAGCGAGGTTTCAGAGGAAGAGTATAAGGAATTTTACAAACATATCTCCCATGATTTTGAAGACCCTTTCCATACCATCCATTTTGCCGCCGAAGGTACCAGCGAATTTAAAGCCTTGCTCTATCTGCCTGCCAAAAAACCGTTTGATCTGTTTATGGCCGAGCGCAAGCGGGGTGTGCAGCTTTATGTAAGGCGGGTTTTTATCACAGAAAAATGTGATGAACTTTTGCCGGATTACCTGCGCTTTGTACGCGGTGTGGTGGATTCATCCGACCTGCCCCTTAATGTTTCCCGTGAAATTTTGCAGGAAGATGTGCAGATAAAGCGGATTCAGAAAAGCCTGGTGGGCAAGGTACTTTCCACCCTGTCTGAACTGAAGGACAAGCAGTATGAGCAGTACCTTGGTTTCTGGAAAGAGTTTGGTCCGGTGCTTAAGGAAGGGCTGCATTTTGATTATGCCAACAAGGAGAAACTGCAAGAGCTGATTCTTTTCCAAAGTACCCGCACAGGCGAAAATGAATATGTTTCATTAAAAGAGTATGTTGAGCGGATGCCTGAAGCACAAAAAGAGATTTACTACATCACCGGCGAAGACCGCGCCAGCCTGGAGCAATCCCCATTACTGGAAGCCTTTAATGCCAAAGGTTTTGAAGTGCTGTTTATGACTGATCCGGTTGATGAATGGGTGGTGCAATCACTTTTTGAGTATCAGGAGAAAAAGCTGAAAGCAGTTGACCGTGGTGATGTTGACCTGGACAGCGAAGAGGAAAAAAAGGAAAAAGAGAAAAAGCAGGAAGAAGCCAAAAAAGAGTTTGGTACACTGCTGGAACTGATTCAGAAACATCTGGAAAGCAGGATTAAAGAGGTGCGCTTTAGTAACCGCCTGACCGACAGTGCCTGCTGTCTGGTGGCTGATGAATATGGTCTGAATGCCAACATGGAGCGGATTATGAAGGCAATGAACCAGGATGTTCCGGAATCAAAACGGGTGCTGGAGCTAAACCCGGATCACCAGATAGTGCAGGTAATGTCTGATATGTACAAACAGAATCCGGACAACAATCGCCTGCTTGACTATGCCGACCTGCTCTATGATCAGGCTCTTTTAACCGAAGGTTCAGCCATCAAGGATCCACTGAAGTTCACCAGGCTGGTCAGCGAGCTGATGGTGAAGGCAGTTTAGGAAACCAAGGGTAATCATGCAAAAATGTGACCTTTACATACCTCTGGAACAAAACAGGGTGCAATGCCTTGCTTGCCGTCATTGCTGCATTATCAGTGATGGCAAGCGGGGCATTTGCCGTGTACGTGAAAACCGCAATGGTTCGCTTTACAATCTTGTGTACGGCTTGCTGGTTGCGCAAGGCGCTGATCCCATAGAAAAAAAGCCGCTTTACCACGTATTGCCCGGCTCGCAAACCTGGTCTGTGGCTTCGGTGGGTTGCAATATGCACTGCCTGCATTGCCAGAACGTAGAAATAGCAGCCTATGATGATAGCAGCAGCGGCAGATTTCCCGGGCAACCGGTTGATCCACAAGCAACAGTGCGCCAGGCACAGTCTAACGATTGCCGCTCCATCTCTTATACCTACACCGAACCAACTGTTTGGCTTGAATACGCCCTGGATACAGGGCGACTGGCAGCAGATGCCGGACTTTGGAACTTTTTTGTCACCAATGGTTACATCACGCCCCAGGCACTGGACAAACTGGCAACTGTACTGCACGGTGCCAACATTGACCTGAAAGGGTTTACCGAGGATTTTTACCACAGGG
>JAVERM010000127.1:0-5331 GCA_034007105.1 Trichlorobacter sp. | reverse complement strand
CCGGCAGCGCCTGCACCGGCACCTGCACAACCCCAGACAAGGGCAGCGGCTTCCACCGCTTCACCTACGGTGGCTCCGGCGGCTGTAGCGGCAACAACTGGCGTGGGAGGAGTGCAGCAGGGAGCGGCGAAAACAATCCCTGCGAGCAACAGCCAAGCCGCCAAGCAAGTTCATCAAGCCCCTGCACCGGCGCGGACGTCCGCACCAATACCAGGTGGCAAAGGCGGCGGAGGAAACAACGTACCTGGCAACAAAGGCAAAACAGGTACACCAAAGCCCAGATAGCAGCAAGCAAGGCGGTTTTCTTCGGAGAACCGCCTTTTTCGTTGGCGAAGGAAACACAAAGCCATGCAAGGCAAAAATAAGTTGAGACAGTCACAAAAAACGTTGCACTTGAAATAAATAATTGACATAAAGGGCAACATATTATATATATATAAACAGGCTAATACAGCCATACAAAAAAACAGAAAGGGGCGTTGCGTGCAGTTGTTGACACGCAATGCAAAAACGGCTACAGGGGAACGGTACGCGAACTTTCCATCACACATAACTTTAAAGCCCTGTAGAGAACGCTATGACAAACCAAATCCAAACCCATCGTATTTCCACCCTGGAAGAACACTCCAACCTGCTGCGAGAAGCGTTGCAGACCGCAAAGCAGCGAGTGGTCATTTCCTCTCCTTTTATCTCCACCCACGCAATTAAGGCAGATAATGTGCCTGAACAGATATACAAAACGGTTGGCAGAGGCGTGAAGGTTTCTGTCTATATCGACGACCTGTTCGGGCAGGATGACCAGGGCAACACTAAAAGCGATACTGCGGATGGAGTGAGGATGCTTATTCGCGCTGGTGCTGATGTGTATGTAGTAAATGGCATCCACAGCAAGACGTTGATCAGAGACAATAACCTTATCTCCGAAGGCAGCTTCAATTGGTTATCTGCGGTGCGCAAGAAAGGTGCAGCCCACCAACGCATGGAGGACTCTATAGCCTTGAAGGGTGCTGGGGTTGCAGCTACGACTGATGCTGCGGTGGCGGCTTTGCAACGCGCAGGAAAGAAGATAGACCTAGAGGAGAAAGAAACTGCTGCGGAGAAAGGCAAGCGAGAAACCAATGGGCTGGGAGCGGGAATAATAATTGTCTCCTTGTTGGGGTTAGCACTTGGCGATAGCGACGTAAGTCCTTTTGCTCTTTTCGTTGGCTTTCTTTTGCTAGGAGCAGGCTCCTTTGATGGACACGGATGGGGAATGAGTAACGACAAGGTTGAGTGGGATGACGACTGGGACGAAAACAACGACCCGACGATGCCTGGTTCGGCGGCGTGGTATACTGCACAGCTTCACGACGACGATTGACGTACTCCCACGGTTAAAGCACGTGGGATTCTGGATTCAAGCAGCAGATTTAATCAGAAATGATTAGGTTTGCATAGGTATTGCGGAACGGCTACGGAAAAGATGGCGAATTGCAAAACATCAATGGCAGTGTTTTGAAAGGCCAGCAGCTTGGACAGAACTTGCAGGAGGCGACTAAACATGCTTTGACCGAAACTGCGCAAGAGGTTCACGCTGCCACTCAGGAGAAAAACGATATTTGGGGAAAGACAATAAACGCCGGTACTGGGCGGACGCACAACGACAGCGTTGCAAATAAAGGCAGCATTGGAGAGTCGTCCAACAGCATAATAAACAGCGCTATAAAGAGGGCGGTCACTGAGGCAACAAAGAGCGGGTCGGGTTTAAATGAAAAGTTTAGCACCGAGACACAGAGAGCCCTTAGCGGTTTTATGGAAGGCTCCGTAAGCGGGGGGATTTTAGGTGTAGAGGCAAAAGCAGGAGGAAGGTATGAAATCCGAGGAGTGACGAGCGACAATCGCACTTTCTCGCACACGCTAACCGGAGAAGAAGCTAAGGCGTTTGAAAGGGCTATAGCAGAAAACCTGAGCGCAGGCATACAGAACTCCACAGGTACAGAAGGAAGCATCACAAACGCAACGATCCGAGAAGCCAAGGAGACCTTGAGCAAGTTGACCCAGGCGTCGGATAAAGTATCGAAAGCGGAGCAGAGGTCTGAAGCTGCACAAAAGGCACATGAGGCTGTTTCGTCTCTGACGGCTGGGGGAACTTTTGCGATAGAGACGCACGGCTCCAAGTGGGCCCAGGAGTACTTCGGGTTCGAAGGTGCTGATGGACAGCTGCGGACACAAGAAAAACTCCGTGAAATGGCTACAAACGACCCAAAAGCTCTGCAAGAGCTGATTGGTAAGTACATCGAATCCTTTGGCATCGGAGAGCAAACCAAGGGCGCAACGCAAAGTAAGATCAATGAGGGTAATGACACTAAACTTGACGTTCTCCCCCTCTGAAAGAGGAGGATTCTTGGGAACACCGGCTTTACGCTGCGAGACGTTCGCAGAGCAGGGAGTCGGCTATGGCCAAGCTACTTAGGACCACGTCGGGGCCATCTACGCAAGCAGGCTTGCGATACTTGGGGAATGACTGCACATGCTGAATTTTGAAACAGATAGGCAGTGGGATTTCAGGATGCTTTTTCCAGAGCATCATGAATCCCGCTTTGCCGTCCCGGTGGGCAGTGAAGCCACACCTGGAACACCGGAAGGTTCTTCCTTTCGGCTTGTGCACATGCCCACATACAGGACAGGTGCTACTGGTGCCTCGTTCCCCGACGAAGCACGATGCGATACCAGACTCCTTAGCCTTGTATCTGAGATACTGCTTGATTCGGCCGGTCTCCATCTGGGAAACCTTCTGGCGAGACTTACGGCCAAGCCGCTTCTTCTTTTTGGTGTTTTTCTCCACGCCGGCCGGGTTGCCGATCACCAATTCGCCAATCCCGTTAAAGAGACACCAGTTGATCGCTTTTCTGGTGGCCTTGTGAAGAAGGTCTCTGACCTGGTTGTCGGTCTTGCCTTTGAGGCTTCCCTTGGCCCTGATCAGTTTCCTCCAGCGGCGACTTCCCTTGGTACAGCGGGAAAGCGCGCGGCTGAACCAGCCAAGGGACTTGTTGCGCTGCTGTTTGACGGCCCTGATCTCCCGCCCGGAAACCACCAGGCCGGTACCGTTCTCGGCCACAACAGCAACAGGATGGATCTCGCCAATGTCGATGCCGGCACGGATACCGGGGACCGGTTCTGCATCCGGGTACTCGCTGGTGTAGCTAAGGATGTAGCGACCTTTACGCCAGAGGATCTCGCAGGTGTTGATCTCTTCGGAGATGATCAGGCCGGTGTCAATCCGATCACCAGCAGAAAGGGAAAGAACCAGAGAACCACCGCCAGACCGCTTGATCGCCATCTGTTTGAACGGGATGGTGACGAAGCGCTTCTCTCTCCACGGATACCGGGTGTTGAGTCCCTGGCGACGGTTCTCGGCGGCAGTAAGGCGGTTGGCGCAGAAACGATCTGTGAGCGCCTGAATGGTCTGGCTGTGCAGCCGGTAGCCCTTCTTGAGCGACTTCTGCAGGTCGCCTTTGGAGATCCAGCCATTACCAGCGTCGTAGTGAGACTTGGCAATAACCAGGATATCATTCCAGCAGCGAGCAGCCTCCTGCTGGACAACCTCCAACCGATCCTGGTCTGCAACAGAGAGCCGCAGTATGCAGTGCCGGGCTTTGATCACTTGATCTTGCTCCACTGTGATTCGATGTACTGGCGAATGACTTCGGTTGAGACAGACCCGGTGGTGGCGCAGAAGTACGACCTCGACCAGATTGAGCCTTTCTTCTTCAACTCCGGGAACCGGGCCGCCAGAGTGGAGCCGGAACCGCCCTTGATCTTTCCAGCCAGCTCGGCAGGTGAAAGACGGGGTGGAGCGGAGAGAGACAGGTGGATGTGGTCAGGCATGATTTCCAGGGCGATCAAAGAACAACCAAGTTCGGCGACGCGGGCCTCAATCACCTCACGGGTGGTTTCGACAACCTCCGGGCGGTCGAGAATAGAGCGCCGGTACTTGGGACACCAGATGAAGTGGTATGCCAGCAGGAACTTGGCGTGCCGGGTTGACTCATAATGTGTATTCGAGTTACTTTTCATAATGATTTTATACCATAAAAGGCAAAATTATGCAAGTATATTCATCTTGCCGCCTACCATCCCCGCCCAAAGAGCGAGGCTTTCTCGGCGGGGTGTTTTGTAACGCCTGCTCAGCAACCTGCACAACCACAGGCAAGCTCTGGAATGGGCGGGACACCTGCAACTAATGCAGCGACTCCGGCAGCGCCTGCACCGGCACCTGCACAACCCCAGACAAGGGCAGCGGCTTCCACCGCTTCACCTACGGTGGCTCCGGCGGCTGTAGCGGCAACAACTGGCGTGGGAGGAGTGCAGCAGGGAGCGGGACAAACCGTAACGCCTGCACCGCAACCACAGGCAAGCTCTGGAATGGGCGGGACACCTGCAACTAATGCGGCGGCTCCGGCAGCGCCTGCACCTGTAACGCCTGCCCAGCAACCTGTGGTGAATAGCGGGGGAGGGACGCAGCAGGGAGCGGGACAAGCCGTAACGCCTGCACCGCAGGTGACAACTGACGGAGGAGCCAAGCCGGTAGCAACTACATCGGCAACTACACAGACACCGACACCACAGGTGGCAATAAATGCAAAAACAATCCCTGCGAGCAACAGTCAGGCTGGCAAACAGGTTCAGCAAGCCTCTGCACCGGCGCGGACGTCCGCACCAATACCAGGGGGCAAAGGCGGAACGGGAGGAAACAACGTGCCTGGCAACAAAGGCAAAACAGGTACACCAAAGCCCAGATAGCAGCAAGCAAGGCGGTTTTCTTCGGAGAACCGCCTTTTTCGTTGGCGGGGGAAACACAAGGCTGTGCAGGGTAAAAATAAGTTGAGATAGTCACAAAAAACGTTGCATTTGAAATAAATAATTGACATTAAGGGTAACATATTGTATATATGTAAACAGGCTAATACAGCCATACCAAAAACAGAAAGGGGCAGTGCGTGTAACTGTTGACACGCAATGCAAAAACGGCTACAGGGGAACACGGTACGCGAATTTTCCATCACACATAACTCTAAAGCCCTGTAGAGAGCGCCATGACAAACCAAATCCAAACCCATCGTATTTCCACACTTGAAGAGCACTCCAACCTGCTGCGAGAAGCGTTGCAAACAGCAAAGCAGCGAGTGATTATCTCCTCTCCTTTTATTTCCACGCACGCCATCAAGGCAGATAACGTGCCTGAACAGATATACAAAACGGTCGGCAGAGGCGTGAAGGTTTCTATCTATATCGACGACTTGTTTGGGCAGGACGACCAGGGTAAGGTCAAGAAAGGCACGGCGGAGGGTG
>JAVERM010000126.1:0-5393 GCA_034007105.1 Trichlorobacter sp. | reverse complement strand
GCTTCATGTACAATAAGGTTCTTTTTAAAACCGGACTGGTGGTTGTGGTTTTTTCAGGCTTACTCATTGTAGTCAAATGCCCTGAAACCATGGCTCTTAACCAGCTCATCCCTTTTTGCAGCTTTAAGGTCTTCCTGCACCATCTCTTTTACCAGCTCGCGGAAGCTGGTTTTTGGTTCCCAGCCCAGTTTTTGCCGCGCTTTTGAGGGATCACCCAGTAATGTTTCTACTTCAGTGGGGCGAAAATAACGGGGATCAACCTGCACAATTGTATTGTTATTTGAGTCTTTACCTGTTTCATCAGCACCTTTTCCCTGCCAGGTGATGTTTATGTCCAGCTCTTCGGCGGCAGCATTAACAAAATCACGCACACTGTGCTGGATGCCGGTGGCAACAACAAAGTCTTCGGGTTGAGGCTGTTGCAGCATCAGCCACTGTATTTCCACATAATCGCGGGCATGTCCCCAATCCCGCAGAGCATCAAGGTTACCCAGGTAAAGGCAGTCTTGCAGCCCAAGTTTTATACGGGCAAGGGCACGGGTGATTTTGCGGGTAACAAAGGTCTCGCCCCGCACAGGGCTTTCGTGGTTAAACAGGATGCCGTTACAGGCGTAAAGTCCGTAGGCTTCGCGGTAGTTTACGGTTATCCAGTATGCGTAAAGCTTTGCCACAGCATAGGGTGAGCGTGGGTAAAACGGTGTGGTTTCCTTTTGAGGGGTTTCCTGCACCAGACCGTAAAGCTCGGAAGAAGATGCCTGGTAAAAGCGGGTTTTATGTTCCAGCCCCAAAATACGGATCGCTTCAAGAATCCGCAAAGGACCGATGGCATCGGCATTGGCAGTGTATTCAGGTGTTTCAAAAGAAACCTGTACATGGGATTGGGCAGCCAGATTGTAAATCTCATCCGGCTGCACTGCCTGGATGATTCTGATCAGGTTGGTGGAGTCGGTCATATCCCCATAGTGCAGCACAAAATTACGGTTATCAACATGGGGGTCCTGGTAAAGATGGTCTATTCTGTCGGTGTTAAACAGGGAAGCACGGCGTTTAATGCCATGCACTTCATATCCCTTTGCAAGCAGAAATTCTGCCAGATAGGCACCATCTTGTCCGGTAACACCGGTAATAAGTGCTCTTTTCATAAAATATTTTCCTTTTCAGCTTTAACTGCTTCATCCAGCAGCAGTACCGGTATGTTTTCAATGACAGGGAAAAGCAGGTCGCAGTTTATACATTGCAGATATTGGCAGTTTTTTACTGTTTGCAGCTCTTTTTTGCAGGTAGGGCAGGCTAAAAGCTCCATATGTTCAGTAATATGGTTATTCATACCCCAGTTCCCGCAGCATGGCAGTGCGCTCTGTCCAACGTTCCTGTACCTGCACAAAAAGCTCTAAAAACACCCTGGTTCCCAACAGTCGTTCAATATCACCCCTTGCCTGTTGACCGATTTTTTTCAGCATACTGCCCCGTTTACCGATGATAATACCTTTTTGGCTGTCCCTTTCCACCATAATAGTGGCTGTAATGGCAACCATACCGTTTTCCCGCTCTTTAAAGCTATCCACCACCACTGCCGTGCCGTAGGGAATCTCTTTTGTGGTCAAGCGGAACAGCTTTTCGCGGATTAACTCGGCGCAGATAAATTTTTCCGGCAGATCGGTAAGGATGTCTTCCGGAAAAAACGGCTTGCCCTCTGGCAACTGCTGACGCACCAGGCTTATCAGCCTGTCAACATTACTGCCGTTTTGTGCAGAAATAGGGATGATCTCACTAAAATTGTGCAGCTGCCGGTATTCATCTATGAGAGCAAACAGCTTTTCCCTTGGTTCCAGACGGTCAATTTTGTTGATTATCAGCCAGGTGAGGACATCGCTTTTGCTACACAACTGCTGGATAAATTGCTCATCCGGTTTCTGGGTGGCATCCACCACCAGCAATAGCAGGTCTACACCGTTTACTGCCGACATGGCAGCGTTTACCATGGAGCGGTTAATCCGGTTGCGGGCATTATGTATGCCAGGGGTATCCACAAAAACCATCTGGCTGCTGCTATCTGATAAAATACCCCTGATTACATTGCGGGTTGTCTGCGGCTTGTCAGAAACAGCCACCAGTTTTTCACCCAAAATGCAATTAAGCAGGGTTGATTTGCCAACATTTGGACGGCCAACAATGGAGATAAAGCCTGATTTGTAAGGGATAGCGGTCATGTCAGTGCTTTGCCCCCCAGCTATCCCGCAATGTAACCACGCGGTTAAATACCGGTTTTTCTGGCTTTGAATCTTTTTCATCAGCACAGAAATAGCCAAGCCTTTCAAACTGGAAGCTTTCACCTGCCTTTGCCTGCAATAAAGAAGCTTCTATCCGGCACTGGTTAAGTACGGTGAGAGAATCAGGGTTAAGAAACTGTTTGTAATCAGCACCACCCTGATCAGGGTTTGGATCACTGAAAAGGCGATCAAATAGTCGTGTTTCCACTGTTGCAGCGTGGGGGGCAGAAAGCCAATGAATTACACCTTTAATTTTACGCCCATCAGAAGTTTTTGGACCGTTGGTGGAACCCGGGTCATACTCTCCGTGCAGCTCAATTATCTGACCAGCTTCGTCTTTTACCACACTGGTGCATTTAACCACATAGGCGTACTTAAGCTTTACCTCGCCGCCAACTGTCAGGCGGTGAAAACCTTTTGGAGGGTTTTCCATAAAGTCATCGGCATCAATCAGTATCTCCCGTGAAAACGGCAGCTTGCGACTGCCAAGCTCAGGTTTTGATGGATGGTTTGCCACTTCAAATTCCTCAACTTTATCCGCCGGATAATTATCAATAATCAGTTTAATCGGATGCAGTACTGCCATAGCTCGGGCTGCATTTTCATTTAAGTCATCCCTAACGCATTCTTCCAGCAGTTCAAAGCCTATCCATGAATCACTGCGGCCAACACCTATCCGCTCGCAGAAATTACGGATGGATGCTGGTGTGTAACCGCGCCGTTTAAGCCCCATAATGGTTGGCATACGGGGGTCATCCCAGCCGGAAACCAGTCTGGTTTGCACCAGCTCCTGCAATTTACGCTTGCTCATTACCGTGTAGGTAAGGTTAAGGCGGGCAAACTCATACTGGCGCGGTCTGGTCGGTATAGGCAGATTATCCAGAAACCATTCGTAAAGCGGGCGGTGGGATTCAAACTCCAGCGTGCAGATGGAGTGGGTAATCTGCTCAATGGCATCACTTTGTCCGTGGGTAAAGTCATACATCGGGTAAATGCACCATTTATCCCCCACATGGGGATGGCTGGTGTGCAAAATGCGGTACATAACCGGATCACGCAGACTGATGTTGGGCGAAGCCATATCAATTTTTGCACGCAGTACTTTGCTGCCATCATCAAACTCACCGGCACGCATTTTGCGGAAAAGCTCCAGATTTTCGTCAATACTGCGGTTACGCCAGGGTGAATTCTTGCCTGGTTCAGTCAGGGTTCCGCGGTATTCACGCATCTGCTCTGGTGTTAAATCATCCACATAGGCTTTGCCCTGCAAGATAAGATGTTCAGCCCACTGGTAAAGCTGCTCAAAATAATCCGAGGCATGGTAAAGGTGCTCTCCCCAGTCAAAGCCCAGCCAGCGTACAGATTCTTTAATGGATTCAATATACTCGGTTTCTTCTTTTACCGGATTGGTATCATCAAAGCGCAGGTGGCAACGACCGTTAAAATCCTTTGCCAGCCCAAAGTTAAGGCATATTGATTTGGCATGACCAATATGCAGATAACCGTTTGGCTCGGGCGGGAAACGGGTGACAACAGTTTTATGTCTGCCATTGGCAAGGTCATCAGTAATGATGTTACGCAAAAAATTGGTTGGAGTGCTGTTTGTTTCAGGGGTCATCTGTTCCTCGTTTTGTTGTTATTTCATCAGACAAAAGTAAGCAGCTTATAACATAAAACCATGGTGTTTACCGTCAGGCAGTTCAATATCAAGACGTATCCTGCCACCAGCTGCTTCTACGTAGCGTTTCAGGCTGGAAAGCTTCATATCATTGCCTGGTTTTTCCATACCTGCCACTGTAGGTTGCTTTACTCCCAGTGCTTCAGCCATTTCTGCCTGGGTTTTTTCCATTAAAGAGCGTATTTCAGCCAGATGAATATTTATTAAAATTTCATCTGCTTTTTTTCTGGCTTCTGCCACAATGTCAGGTTTTTCATTAGCCAGGATCTGTTCCAGTGTTCTAGCCATTTTATTTATCCTCCTGCAACATTTCCAGATATGCCGTAAACTCTTTATCAGCCAAGGGTATCATCTGTTTGTAAAACAGTTTTTCATTTCTACTCTTATCTCCTGCGCAAAGTAATATTGCAGATCTTTGGGGATCGAAAGCAAAAAAAGCCCGGATAGGGTTTCCTTTGCTTTGCACCCGTAACTCTTTCATATTACTGTAGATTGAATCTTTTACTGTATCTGCATAGGGACGTGGTAGCAGCGGACCTTTTTGTTGCAGTACCAACATTGCAGCAAGAACATTTTTGCGGTCCGTGTCATCCAGGGTATCAAACCATGTATCAAAAGTATCAGTAGTTTTAACCAGCCATCCCATAGCGGTTACCCTTTTTATACTGCACACTATATAGGTTGCATCCTATTGTCAATCAAGGATCAATAAAAATAAGTAGTGCTTTTCACAAATTTATACGCTTTGTATTGCGGTATAGCCTGTTATCACGGTCTATCTGTCCTGGCAGCAGCTTAAACATGGCGTAGGCAAGGATGTAATATGCGCACAGCTCCAGAAACTCTTCATAATACTGGAAGTTTGCTGTTTTGATAAGTCCACGGTCAAAAAGACCGCCTGCCACAAGAAAAAGACCAGCTGTAACAGAACGTATAAAATGAATACTGCCTGCAAAGCTTAAACAGGATTGCAGCGAAAAACCAATATTGCGCAGGCTGTATAATAAGTATGGAACAAACATGGTAATGGTGAGAATAACAGAACCAGGTGAATGGGTAAGGCTGATTATCCATACAGGTGCCCCCCCCCGCAAATCTGCTTCACGGATAAAAAACGCAGCGATTAACAGTGTAAAACCGCTAAGGATATAACGATAAACAGGCTTTTGATGTTTTGTAGTACCCAAAGCAGCCAATATAAAACCAATGACCAGGAAAAATAGCTGAAAGCTCTCCAGAAATCCATTTTCTCTGGTAAATTCAGCAGGATCCGATACAGAAAACAGGACACTGATACCCACAAAAAAGAAAATAGTTAAAAACTGGAAGCAACTGCTGCTGAAAAACATAAATGTATCTCCAGTATTAAATTATTATTTTGGCTGTTAGTTTACTACATGACATAATTCCGAAGAAGTGAACGCAAACTATGCATCAGACTGAAA
>JAVERM010000125.1:0-5415 GCA_034007105.1 Trichlorobacter sp. | reverse complement strand
AAAAGCGATTCGGAATTCACAGAACAACCTCCCTCAGATGTGTGAACATTGAGGGTACTATATCTTGTGGTTGAGGTTCAGTAAACGACTGTCAAATCACCCACACAAAATGGAACAGAACCAAAAAACTTTTACCGCGACATAGAATTCAGCAAGCGGATGGGGAAATTTTTATGACCAGTGACAATGCCTTGCAGATTACCCCTGAAGATCATCAGAAAGCCTTTACAGAAGTGGCATTTTTAATCGGCAGTTTTGCCAATACCATTGATAACATCATGGGAGGAGCCACCGCGCCGGTGGGCAGAATCGCCGGACGGGAGATGGCACGGAAGCTACCGCTTAACCTTGATAACCCAACACTTGCTCAGGTTCTTGAACTGCTGGCCAAAAGGATGCAGGCCGGTTTTGAAATGACAATAACGCCGCTTGATGAAAACTCTGCCGAAATCCGTTACGGCCTGTGCGCACTGCGCGAGGTATGCAAAGTGCGTAAACGCCAGACCGGCGCATCTGTCTGTCGCCTGTACCACTCCTACTTTGACGGCATTGTCAATGAACTACTGCACCGTCCTGTAAAGTCAGAGATTATGGAAGTAGGCGAAGTGTGCCTGATCAAAACCCACACCCAGTAAACAGACCTGCCACCCTGGTGGTCTGTATCGGTAATGAGCTTGTTGCCGATGATGCCGTTGGATACCACATATACCGGCAGTTACAGCAACAAAATATGTCTGAAAAAATACGCCTTGAATACTGCGCCGTGGGCGGAATTATTTTACTTGAGTTGCTAAGCGGTGCAGAAAAGCTGTTGATTGTGGTTGATGCTGTACAGCTTGGAGCATTGCCAGGAACACTGCATATCATCCCCTGGGAAAAGCTGCCGGTTAATAAAGAACATGCTGTTTCGGCACATGGTATAGGCCTCAAAGATACCATTGCCATTGGACAGACTCTATATCCAGAGCGAATACCAGAGCGTATAATTCTTATCGGAGTGGAGGGACAATGCTTTGATCAACTGGGAGGAGAAATGACACCTCAGGTAAAAGCAGCCATACCAGCAGCAATCAGGGCAATACACCGTAAAATACAGGAGGAAGCAGATGAGTGAGCAGCCAACACAGATAAATGCGCGTATGGCAGTACAACAGGTTGCTGAAGCAATGGTAGCCGGTCGCCTGGATGAACGCTGCGATCTGGCAGGGCATCCGCCGCAGGATGCCGAACTGCTGTTACTGGTTAACGGCATGCTGGACTCACTGATTACCCCCATGCGGCTTGCCGGAGGTGCCCTTAATGAAATAGCCCACGGACGCATACCACCTTTTGTAATTGATGACTACCAGGGGGAGTACAACCAGATCAAACAAAATATCAACACTTTGCTGGCGATTTTATACGGAATGCACAAGGAAACCACAAACCTGACCAGCTCGGTACGCAGTGGCAACCTTAAAACCAGGGGCAATGACTGGGATTATGACGGCATCTGGCAAGAACTTATCAAAGGGATGAACAGCACACTGGACGCGGTACTTGATCCGGTTAACGAAGCCAGCCGCGTACTGGCAAGCCTGGCTGATTATGATCTTAGTGCCAGAATGCGCGGCAGATACCACGGCGAACATGCCGCAATCCGTAAGGCGATGAACACCACCGCTGAAGCATTGCATAATGCGGTTTCTCAGGTGGCAGAAACCGTTGAACTGGTTTCAAGGGTAGGTCAGCGGATTGCAACAGATAGTGCTGCTGTCTCTGACGGTGCAGCACAGCAAAGAAGCCAGCTGGACGAAACATCCGGCAGGCTGGAGCAGATTGCCGGCAGTGCAGCCACCAGCTCCGGCAAAACCAGCCAGGCTAACCAAAACGCCCATGATACTGTTTACTCCATGGAGCAGGCACAAAAAGCCATGGAACGAATGCTGCAATCAATGACCAGAATACGTGAAGCCGCTGACAACACTTCAGCCATTGTCAGTGAAATTGACGGCATAGCCAAAGAAACCGGCACATTATCCACCAGCGCAATTGATAAGGCAGTAAGAATCCGCACCTCGGCTGGTGGCTTTGGTGTTGTAGCACAGGAGATCCGCAAACTGGGCAGCAGGTGTACCGAGACAGCCAAGGGTATGAAGGAATTCAGCAAGAAAATTTCATTGGAAGGTAACGAAGAAGCTGACAAACTGCGTGATGATTTCCAGTATCTGATTGAAGATCTGGAAGATGTGGCCATGTTTTCAAACCTGCTGGGGGTAAATGCCGCCATTGAAGCAGCCCATGTGGAGGGAGCCGGTAACGATTTCCGCAATCTGACCGATGAAATCCGCAGCCTGGCGACCCGTTCCACCGATGCTGCCAAACGTACCGAAAGCCTGACCAAAGCCTCATTGCAATTAACCCGCAGCGGTGAAGAGCTTTCCCGTGATATCAATCAGCAGTTGGCAGGGGCAGTTGAAGCTGCCCACTCCATCAGCAATCTGACCGATGAAATTTCAGCAGCAACCAGTGAGCAGGCTGTCAGCATTGACCGGATCAGTCAGTCTGTTGCCCAGATAAATCAGGTGACACGCAAAAATGCTGACAGTGCTGCCAAATCATCGGAAGCTGCACAAGAGCTTGAAAATCAGGTATATAAACTGACGGCTATGGTCAGAAAATTCAACCTTGACCCTGCCTGATCTGTTGGAGCGTTAAAGAAGGGAGAGAGGGTTTTACTCCTCTTCCTCCTCCAGCATTTCTGCCACCAGATCATAATCTGAAGAGTCTGTTATGCGGCAGCTTACAATATCTCCCACATCTGCACGACCAGAGGTTATATAAACCTGTCCATCAATATCCGGTGCCTGACGGCTGGTACGGCCTTTCAGCAGCAGATCAGTTTCATCACTGTATCCTTCCACAATCACCTGCTCAACCGTGCCCACCAGCCCGCGATTGATACGGAAAGAAACCCGCGATTGCATACGCATCAGCTTGCGGTGTCTTTCACGCTTCACCCTCTCGGATATCTGGTCTTCCATTTCTGCTGCTTTTGTACCTTCTTCCTTTGAGTAGCAAAACACACCCAGTCGCTCAAAACGGGTCTGCTCAACAAAACGGAGCAGCTCTGTAAAATCTTCCACGGTCTCTCCAGGAAAGCCAACAATCAGGGAGGTGCGCAGCGCAATACCTGGCACCTTTTCCCGCAGTCTGGTAACCAGATTACGGATCTGCTCGCCTGTGCTGCGCCGGTTCATTCTTTTCAGCACCGCCGTACTTATATGCTGGATAGGAATATCCAGATATTTGCACAGCTTTGGCTCGGTTGCCAAAAGCTCAATCAGCTCATCATCAATGCCATCAGGGTAGGTGTAAAGCAGGCGAATCCAGCGTAAATCCTTGATTTTTGCCAGTTCTTTAACCAGGCTGGCAAGATTTACCCCTTCCCCAAGATCACTGCCATACCTGGTTGTATCCTGGGAAACCAGAATCAGCTCCCGCGAGCCGCCTGCCACCAGTTTTTCTGCCTCTGCAAGTAGTGCCTCCTGCGGACGGGAGCGGTAGGCACCGCGGATAGCAGGTATGGCACAATAGGTACAGCAGTTTGAACAGCCTTCACCGATTTTAAGGTAGGCGTACCAGGCAGGTGATGAGTTAAGACGCGGCAGGGTTTCATCAAAAATATAGTTGGGATCACCGACATATTTTATCTGCCCGGCTTCCGCAGACCGCTCTGCCAGAACTTCGGCAATTTTGGGATAATCACCGGTACCGATGAAAATATCCACCTCGGGCAGCTCTTTTGCCAGCTCTTCCTGATAACGCTGGGGCAGGCAACCTGCCACAATTAAGGTATGGCAGCGACCATCATGTTTGCGATCTGCCAGATCAAGAATAACTTCAACACTTTCTTCACGGGCTTCCTTGATAAAAGAGCAGGTGTTGACGATAATAATATCGGCATCTTTTTCTTCAGTGGTAATTTCATAGCCCTTATCAGCCAAAACCCCCAGCATAACCTCTGCATCCACCAGGTTTTTTGGGCATCCCAGGCTAACCATACTTACTTTTTCTGTTTTGTTATGCAACTGGCACCTCTTAAATTGTATTTGGATTTCAGATAACGCTTTACAACCAGAATTAGCAGCTATTTTTATAATTCTTTGCTAGTTTAATAGCAAGGACAAGGCGCAGTAAAACAGACAGTTGCGCCTGATTGTAAACTTTATTGGAGTGCAAACAAGCGATGCAAACAGAAATACTGATTATTGATGACGATACTTCATTGCGGCGCGTACTGGAATTTAACCTTCAGGAAGCTGGCTACAAGGTAACAGCAGCAGCTTCTGGCGAAGAAGGGCTGCGCGTTTTTGCTGAAATTATGCCGGCACTGGTTATAACTGATATGAAAATGCCCAATATGGATGGTATGCAGGTGATTAAAAGCATAAAAGAGCAATCACCAGCAACTCCGGTAATCATGATTACTGCTTTTGGCTCGGTGAACATGGCAGTAAATGCCATGAAATCAGGTGCCTACGATTACATAACCAAGCCATTTAACCGTGACGAGCTAAGGTTTACTGTGGCAAAAGCCCTGGAATTTAGTACGCTTTCTGCCGAAAACCAACGTTTAAAAACCGAGCTGGCAAACAAGGATGATTTCAGCACAATTATCGGTAACTCCACTGTGATGGCAAAAGTATTTCAGGTTGTATCAAAGGTGGCAGATACCGAAGCATCTGTGCTGATTACCGGCGAATCAGGCACTGGTAAAGAGCTGGTGGCACGCTCAATACATAACCGCAGCAGCCGTAAAAACAACCCCTTTATCGCCATAAATTGTGCAGCAATCCCCCATGACTTACTGGAAAGTGAACTTTTTGGACATGTAAAGGGAGCATTTACCGGTGCTGTGCGGGATAAAGTGGGCAAATTTGTACAGGCTGATTGTGGTACGCTTTTTCTGGATGAGGTGGGAGAACTGCCTGTTGCCCTGCAACCAAAACTGTTGCGGGCATTGCAGGAAAGGGTGGTTGAGCCGGTGGGTGGCACAAGGGAAATAAGGCTTGATGTGCGTGTAGTTGCAGCAACAAACCTGGAAATGGATAAAGCAATTGCAGATGGTACTTTCAGGGAAGATCTCTATTACCGGCTGGCAGTGATTCCGCTGCACCTGCCACCATTGCGGCAACGGCAGGAAGATATTGCACTGCTTTTGAAACATTTTTGCAAACGCCACCATGCCGAGCAGGTAAGGTTTGACAAAGAAGCCATGACAGCACTTAAAAAATACCATTGGCCTGGCAATGTGCGCGAACTGGAAAATCTGGTTGAACGGCTGCTGATTATGCGCAGTAACGATGTTATTACCCTGGCAGACTTGCCGGATAAAATTTTAAACCCTGGCATGGCTGATAACAACATCATCAA
>JAVERM010000124.1:0-5418 GCA_034007105.1 Trichlorobacter sp. | reverse complement strand
GCTGATACCGGCTCAATTGGCGGTTCTGCCTCCCACGAATTTATGGTGCTGGCATCATCTGGTGAAGATGCCATAGTTTCCTGCAACAGCTGTCGCTATGCTGCCAATGTTGAAAAAGCGGAAGGGATAAAGCATGAGCCGGTTGCACCAGGCAACAAACCGATGACCAAAGTTGCAACTCCGGATAAAAAAACCATTGCTGAGGTGGCACAATTTTTGGGATTACCGGAATCAGCAACCAGCAAAACCCTGGTGCTTGGCAATGGCACAGGTGATTTTGTAATGGCAATGGTGCGGGGTGATCATGAGCTTAACGAACTGAAGCTGAAAAATATGCTTGGTTGGGATGATATCCGCATGGCTACAGATGAAGAAATATTGCGTCTCACCGGTGCGCCAGCAGGTTTTCTTGGACCAATCGGTTTAAAGTCTGAACTACAGGTGGTGGCTGACTATGCCTTGCAACAGATGGAAAGCCTGGTTACCGGAGCCAATGAAATCGACCAACACTTTAAAGATGTGGTGCAAGGTCGTGACTTTACAACAAATAAATATGCTGACATCCGACTAATCAGTGCCGGCGATTGTTGTCCACGTTGTGAAAAGGGCAAGCTGGAAGAGTGGCGCGGCATTGAGGTTGGTCATGTTTTCAAGCTGGGCACAAAATATTCCGGTGCCTTAAATGCCAACTATCTTGATCAAAATGGCAAGGAACAGATCTGCTTCATGGGTTGCTATGGCATTGGTATCGGGCGTACTGTTGCCGCTGCCATTGAGCAAAACCATGATGAAAACGGCATCATCTTCCCCCTGGCAATTGCACCTTTTCATTGCTCGGTGGTGGCGATTAACGCTCAAAAAGATGCACAGGTTATGCAGGTTGCACAGCAGATTCATGATCAGCTGGAGGCAGCCGGAATTGAAGTACTGCTGGATGACCGTGATGAGCGACCAGGATTTAAATTTAAAGATCATGATTTAATCGGTATTCCGCTGCGTATCGTGGTTGGCGGCAAAAATCTGGCAGATAACAAGGTGGAGTTTAAAACAAGGGCAAATGGTGAAACATTGCTGCTTGCAAGGGATGAAGCTGTGGCACGGGTTATTGAGGCTGTTCATACAGAACTGGGAGGTGTGAAGTGAACCACCAGATCTGGGATTCCCGTTATGAGTCAATGCAGCGCGAGGATCTGGAGCAATTGCAGCTTGAGCGTTTGCAGTCCACCATTAACCGCGCCTACAAAAATGTGCAATGCTATAATAATAAATTCAATCAGTTAAAGATTGTACCTGAAGATATAACCTCCCTTGCCGATCTTGCCCGCCTGCCTTTTACCACCAAGGAAGATCTACGCCTTAACTATCCCTACGGTATGTTTGCAGTGCCTTTGCGTGAGGTGGTGCGTATCCATTCATCATCTGGCACCACCGGCAAACCAACAGTGGTGGGCTACACTAAAAACGATCTTAAACATTGGGCTAATCTGGTGGCACGCTTTATGACCGCTGCCGGTGTAACCCATGATGACCTTATCCAGGTTACTTTTGGCTATGGCATGTTTACCGGTGCTTTTGGGCTGCATTACGGTTCTGAAGCGATCGGTGCTGCGGTTATCCCGATGGGTGGTGGTAATACAGAAAAACAGTTGATGATTATGCAGGATTACCGCACCAGCGTACTTGTAGGCACTCCCAGCTATGCCCTGACCCTGGCTGATAAAATGGAAAAAATGGGTATTAATCCCAAAAGTCTTTCCCTTAAGGTGGGGCTTTTTGGTGGTGAACCCTGGTCTGAAGGGATGCGCAGGGAAATAGAACAACGGCTTTGCCTTAGTGCCACCGATAACTACGGACTTTCTGAAGTTATCGGACCTGGCGTTGCCGGTGAATGCCTTTGCAAAAACGGTATGCATGTATCTGAAGATGCCTTTATAGCTGAAATCATTGACCCTGATACCTGTGAAGTACTGCCCCCGGGCTCGGTGGGGGAGCTGGTGCTGACCACCATTGCCAAGGAAGCTTTCCCCATGATCCGTTACCGCACCCGTGATATCACCTGCCTGGATTACTCTGCTTGTGAATGCGGACGCACCACGGTACGGATGAAGAAAACCATGGGGCGCAGCGATGATATGCTGATTATCAAAGGGGTAAACGTATTTCCGTCACAAATTGAAGAAGTGCTGTTTGCCATTGATGGCTGCCAACCCCATTATCAGCTGGTGGTGGAACGGCAGGGTAACAGTGATCTGCTGGAAGTTGACATTGAAGTTACAGAAAATATCTTTTTTGATGAGATGAAAAAGCAGCGGGCTTTTCTGATAAATGTGGAAAAACAGATTGAATCTGTCATAGGTGTGGGGATTAAAGTAAAGCTGGTGGAGCCAGGCAGTATCGAACGTTTTGAAGGTAAGGCGCAAAGGGTTGTTGATCGGCGTAAAATTTAGCAGGCTTTTGAAAAAAATGCTGAAAGTTCAACAAATGCAAGCAGTCCAAAACACCATTATCCGCCTTTTAAAACAGAAACCGTTTTACGGCAATATGTTGTTACAGTTGCGGCGGGAGAATTTACCTCAAAGCAACAAGGCTGCTGCCATTACCATCCGTAATGGTATTCCTGTAATGGCCATTGCAAGCGAGCGGTTTGCCAACCTTGACAATAGCCATCAGGAGGCACTGCTTGAGCACCTGCTTAAACACCTTTTGCACCTTCATCCCCTGCGCCGCAAAGAACGCAACCAGCACGACTGGGATGTAGCCTGCGATCTTGCCATTAACCAGACCATTGTAAACCTGCCGTTAGGTGCACTTTTACCGCAGGATTACCAGCTGCCCCTCCATCTGGCAGCTGAGGAATATTATGATTTTATTGTGCCGGTTTTTGACACCGGTAATCTGGAAGGAAGCGGTTACGGCTCGGCTGAAAAAGATAGCAAAGGCGCATCCGGAGCAGGGCAGGGGGAGAGCCTGCACGATGCCGACACATTGGATGAGCATCAATTATGGCAGGATGCAGATGGAACACCACAGATTTTAGCTGAAGAGATGGTGCGCAGCATGGCAAGAGATGCGCTACGTGCCAGTGATGGCGAGATTCCGGCTGACCTGCAACAGTTGGTGAACAGCTTGCTGCAACCCGCACCGATTCCCTGGCGACAGGTTTTGCGCCAGTTTGTTGCCACTGCCGGACGAAGTGGGCGCAGCAGCACCTGGATGCGGGAGCACCGCCGTTTTGCCCACCAGATACCAGGGGTGAGAAAAAGACGGAAACTGCAACTGCTGATGGGAATAGATGTCAGTGATTCCACCAATATAGTTGAATTGCGGGAAGCATTTGCAGCAGAGCTGCTAAACCTGGCACGTGGAGCGAATTGCAGTATTACCGTACTTTACGCCAACAGCAGGATTCAGCGTGTTGAAAAGTTTAATAGCAGTGCCTTTGTCAGCCAGCGTTACGATGGTGGTGGTTTTACAGACCTGCGACCGGTGTTTGAATATGCTAAAATCATGCACCCAAGACCTGCAGCAATAATTTATCTGACCGATGGTTTTGGCGAGGCACCGCAACATATGGAGTTTCCCACACTTTGGGTTTTAACGGCAGATGGAGAAAAACCGGCAGAGTGGGGGGTTGAATTGCGGTTATGTTGAGATTTGGTCAGGAATTACGGAGATAAAATGTCTGAAAATATTTGTGTGATTTTGTTGCAGATGGGCGGTCCAGACTCTCTTGCAGCTGTAAGACCGTTTTTGCAAAACCTGTTTTCAGACCGCGAGATTATAAAAATAGGGCCTGCCTGGCTACAACCTTTTATTGCCAGAATAATAGTAAAACGGCGTGCACCGGTTGTTATGGAAAAGTACCTTGAAATTGGCGGGAAATCCCCCATCAGGGAGCTGACCAGGGCGCAGTCCAATGCTTTGCAGCAAAAGCTTGGGGATGGTTTTAAATGCACTGTTGCCATGCGTTACTGGCATCCTTTTGCTGATGAAGCTTTACAAGAAGTATCTGTACTTAAACCACATAAAATACTAGCAATTTCTCTTTATCCGCATTACTCACGTGCCACCAGTGGCTCAAGCTTTAATGACCTTGACCGCTGCCTTGCCAATATGCCTGGCAAGCCCGAACTTATCCGTATCCCCCATTTTTACAACCATCCTCTATATATAAAAGCATTGGCTGAAAAGATTGAAAACGGACTGGATTCTTTTTCTGACCGCACAAAGGTGGAGCTGCTTTTTTCTGCCCACTCGCTGCCGCAATCATTTATTGATGATGGCGACCCTTACCTTGAGCATATCCAGACCACGGTAAAACTGGTGATGGAGCAGTTTGCAGATGTGAAACATCATCTGGCGTTTCAATCCCGGGCAGGACCGGTGAAATGGCTGGAGCCGTCAACCGATGACAAGCTGAAAGAACTGGCAACCGCAGGTTGTAAAAATCTGCTGGTGGTACCTTTGTCCTTTGTTTCTGACCATATTGAAACATTGCATGAAATTGATATTGAATATGCCGAAGAAGCTGCAAAACTGGGGATAAGCAGCTTTAAGCGTGTTGAATCCCTTAACAGTAGCCCGACTTTTATTGATTGTCTGGCGCAACTGGTTAAAGATCAGTTGTCTGCGCATTAGCACCTGATTTTTTATAATCCGGAATGAACTTCACTTTTTGATGGTGATACAAAGACATTCTCCCTCAGCATAAAGGGCATCCCCGCAAAAGAGCCGTCCTTGCACAAGTACTTTTCGTCCGCTAACGGAAACCACACGACTTTCCAGGGTAACAACCTTGCACACAGGCAGCAAAGCACGAAAACTTACATTAAGATTGCCCACCACAACAGCATGACCAGCAGCCCAGGCTGCCAGACCAAGACCTTCATCCATTACAGCGGCTACGGCACCGCCGTGGGCATTACCAGGGGGACCTTCGGTTTCCGGTCCAAACCAGATACGGGCATGGAGATGTTTTTCATTGTCGCGGTAATACCTGGTTCTGAAGCGGTTACCATCCGGCTGACCTGAAACAAAACGTAAAGAATCGCCAACCAAAGCAGGGGCATCAAACAGCTCCCATCCATTTTCGCCAGTTAAATCAACATGTTGTTCTGACATGGTTCAATAAAACTCCTTTAAGAATGTTTTATATAATTTGCATAAGATATATTATGTAAAGTTGAGTGTATTACCCAAAGGCGATTTATTCCTGATTCTGTTCCACTTGCAGCCTATAGTCAGATTTCGCTAAAAACAGCTCTCTCGCCAATTTTAAACTTATTTTGCGCTTTGTCTTTAATGCTTCGTAATAAAGTTCTTTGCAGCCCGCCTGCAAGGCTTCTGAATCCCGTGGTAAAATTGTCAGCAGCCAATTGGCGACATCGTTTGGCACAACAACCTGTAAATCATTGGCAA
>JAVERM010000123.1:0-5503 GCA_034007105.1 Trichlorobacter sp. | reverse complement strand
CTGCTTGTTAATCTGAATAAGAGCAAGTAGCTGTTTTCAGGTTTAATGGTCTATGGCTTTTGCCATCCCTATGCCTGTGTTTTGACGTACATAAACCTCGGTAAACATTTCTTCAGATCGTCTGCTTGGGAACAGCAACGAACAGATAATTGCAGACAAAAAGCCAAGGGGAATGGAAAGAATGCCAGGGTTTTTTAAAGGGAAAAGCGGTTTATCAAGACCCATGATGGAGGTGCCATCTTTATTCTTCTCATAATCAACCCTAGCTTTTGCCAGTGCAACAGCATCAGCTTCTGCAAGTTGTGTACCAGCAGGCAGTTCTGCCTGTTTTTGTTCCATGGCAGTGATAACTTTCTGGGCACCGGCAGCAACCACTTTGGGGTAAGTCATGTTGGGGGATACCATAACCAGGAAAATGGAGGCAACTGTACCAACTATCAGACCACCAGCCACACCAGCGGTATTAAACTTTTTCCAGAAAAGTGACATTACAACCACAGGCAGGTTGCCGGAAGAAGCAACTGCAAAGGCAAGACCAACCAGGTGGGCAACGTTTTGTTTTTCAGCCAGAAGCCCGATAACAATACCGGCAGCACCAACACATAAAGAGGTGATACGGGCAGCAAAAACCTGCTGATGCTGATCTGCATGGCCATCTTTAATCACGTTTACATAAATATCATGGGCAATGGCAGCAGAGGCAGTAAGTACCAGACCGGACACAACAGCCAAAATAGTGGCAAATGCCACTGAGCA
This sequence comes from Trichlorobacter sp., assembly GCA_034007105.1. Classification (GTDB taxonomy): domain Bacteria; phylum Desulfobacterota; class Desulfuromonadia; order Geobacterales; family Pseudopelobacteraceae; genus Trichlorobacter. Next base: position 4,747 of record JAVERM010000123.1, on the reverse strand, counting down.
GAGGAAAGCCAGGAAAATATCCCCCAGTATCGGCGCAATATCAGCACCAAGCTGCTCTGCCAGCAACAAGGTTGCCATGTTGCCGCCGGCATCCACCTGGGTAATCCCTTGCGGAGTAACGTGCAGTGCCGCGCCAAAGCCCAGCAAAGTGGTTAATACGTAGAAACCACCGATAATCCACATGGCAACTATAACGGATTTACGGGCTGCCTGTGCCGTTGGCACGGTGAAAAAGCGCATTAGAATATGGGGCATACCAGCAGTACCCAGCACCAAAGCCATGCCCAATGAAATCTGGTCAAGCGGGTTTTTAAGGAACAGTGCCGGTTCAAGGAAGCGTTGTCCTGCCTCTTGTCCGGATATGGTAATGCCATCTTTTAGCAACATTTTGGAAACATGATCCTGAATGTGCGGGCTGTTTACCACATCCGCGAAAAAGCCTATCGGGTTAAAGCCGGCTTTAAAAAGAACTATGAGAGATAGCAAAAACGCACCGGACATGAGCAGACCAGCCTTGACAATCTGTACCCAGGTGGTGGCTGTCATGCCGCCAAATACAACGTAGCCGACCATCAGAATACCAACACCAATAATGGATGTTTTGTACGGTATGCCCACCAGAAGTGCCATCAATTTACCTGCACCCACCATCTGGGCAACAAGGTAAAAAAGCGAAACAGTAACAGTGGAAAGAGCAGCCAGTGCCCTTACCGGTTTGGGGTTGGTGCGAAAAGCCAGGATGTCTCCAAGGGTGTATTTCCCTGCATTACGGCAAGGTTCGGCAACAATCAGCAGCACCGTAATGTATGCCACCAGCCAGGCTACCGAGTAGTTAAAACCATCATAGCCATAAACAGAAATAAGACCGGAAATACCTAAAAAGGAGGCAGCAGACATGTAATCGCCGGCAATTGCCCATCCGTTTTGCGTGCCGGTAATACCACCGCCGGCAGTATAAAAATCAGCAGCGGTTTTTGTACGTTTTGCTGACCAGACTACAATAGACATGGTGATACCAACGATAACCAAAAACATACCGATGGTAATGGTTCTGTTTACCTTGATTTCTTTTTTTGCAGGAACAGGTGGAGCCGGTGCTGGAGCAGGTGTAACGGCTTTTTCAACCGGTGCTGCCTGGGTGTTCAGATCAGCAGCGGTTTGCGCAGTTGTTGTCTGAATCGTTGTGGCATCTGTTGTTGCCTGCTTTGGTTCATCGGCAAAAGCTGTTGTAAACATTGCAAAAACCAAAGTGCAGGCAAGTATTATTTTTTTCATTGTCATTTTGTACCCTCCCTTAGCCCAGTTCAATGATCAGCTCTTTGGTTAGCGTGTCAAAATTTTTGTTGGCAACATGGGCGTAATAATGGGCAAGCCCCCAGGAAACAAAAAATTGTGACAGTGCGAACAGGTAGCCAAAATTGATGGCACCAATAATCTTTACCTTGAAAAGCCCTGGTGCAAAGGCAATCCCTATTGGCAAAAGAAAATAGTAAACAGTGGAAAAAATCCACCAGCCAAACAGAAATGTTGTTTTTTTGTGATGCAGTTCTTTAAATTTAGGGTTTTCGGCAATTGCCAGCCAATCGTACTTTTTTTCTGACATCAGGTTTCTCCTTTCTGTTTTGTGCTACGCGAAGCTTCTGAAAATCGCAGCCGACAGGTTTTTGAAAACCCTGTCTATGCTTTTGCTGCTTATTACGGATTTTTGCTAAAAGAGCCGACATCACCTCCTTTTCCGGTAGCTCCACAGATCAGGCAATCACATACCCGAAACGTGCAGACAGCACACCGGCACTTTCAATCATTGAGGGGATGATTTCAGTTTCCAGACGTTCGCCCAAAACCCTGAACGCTGGCGCAATGAGCGTGATTGCTCCCAAAACTTTTCCGGCATAATCTTTTACTGCAACAGCAACACTAAGGATGTTTTCGCCAAGCCCGCCCACATCCACAGCAGCACCTTTGCTGCGGATTTCATCAAGTTCCTCCATAAAATGGGTAATGTTTACATCAGACCTTTTTCTTAAAATCCTGTTTAAATGCTGCTGCAAATAGTCCCTTGGCTCAAACGCCATAATTACTTTGCCGGCAGCATTGGTAAAAAACGGAAAGCTGTGTCCGATAAATGAAACCGCTTTAACCGGCTGTTCTGTATCAACCATGTCCAGAAAAACCACGTTTGTTTTGTTCAGCATGGCCAGGTAGATAGCTTCGTCATGCTCTTTTTCAAGCACCTGCATGACAGGTTTTGCGTATTTGAGAACGTTCATGTTGCTTATAATCGCCTGCGACAGTTGAATTCCTTTGATACCCACGAGGCAAAAGCCAAGCCCTTTGTCTTTTTCAATAAAACCTCTGTCAGCAAGCAGTTCTAAAAAGTTGTTAACCTTGCTGACACTAAGACCGGTATCCTGTGCCAGCGTGGCTGGCGTAAGCGGTTCATCTGATTTAGCGATCAATTCAAACAGCAACAGCGCGTTTTCAATCGAAGCTATATGATCCTCTCTGATTGCTCTCATAGAAGACCTCCGATAATTTTGATTGAGTGTTGGTAGTTAAATGATGTCAAAACCTGTAGCGCAGGCAGCAGAGAGCTTTCTTCCTGGTAGCAAACGATTAATCAGGGGATGCCAGATGGTTTTGACAGCAAAGAACAGTTGTCAGATTGAGATGTTGTTTTTCAGAAAGGGCAAAAACGGTTTATGCGAGGGGTGAGGCGCGAGGAGAGAGTGAGGATAGGATAAAGTCGCGTAAAAACAGTGGGTTATAATAATTTTTTAGTGATGTTCTGCTTGCAGTAACTGCGGTTATTTCCGTAGATTGTTGAAAGACAATACCAGTACACTTCCGATTTGTATGCTGGGCGCGGGTTGCCTCCTGTATAACAAGTATTTTTTGTATGCATGTGCGATGACGATGTTTTGATTTGTGAAAGCCGGCTTTGCTGTTGCCAAACCCTGCACCAATGGAGGCAAGCAGAACAGCGATAGCAATGACGATTGCTATCAATCCGCGACGGTCTGCTATGCTTTTCGGAAAACAGGTCATTTTAAACACCTTGTTTGTTGTACGAGTGTGCCGATAGATGTATAACTTATTGTGTTTACTAGGTTATATCTCGTAAGAGCACTTGTTGGCACATAAAGCTGCAAGAAGTATTTTTTGCGGTCGGAATATAAAACAGTATTTTTGCTAATTGCAAGAAAAAAATAAAGCAGGTGATTGAAAAAAGCAGGATTATTAAAACAGCGTTGAATTTAAAGGCAGAACCTGAGTGTAAAAATCAAGTCTGATATGGCAGGCTATTGGGGATATCAGTCCAGCGAAGCATCAGCTATCTGAAGCGGTTTGGCTGGTTTTGAATTGGCAAGAGATACGTGCAGTTGCCTGCGTATGTTTTGTACTTTGCGCAGGTAAGCGTCTGCCTGGGGACCGACACCGCAGTAATATTTTTTCGCCAGATCAAGTTGTCCCCTGGCAATGACCAGTTTTTCCAGCAATGTGCGTACTGCTGCTTCAGCACATTTTTCATCGTTACGCATTTCAGACGCTGTGTAACCGTGGATACGTGCCTGGTTTGGCATGAGCTGCCAGACACCAATGGCACCTTTTACGGAAGTGGCATCAGATGAAAGAGCATGACCTCCGGTTTCTGCCAGTGCTATTTCTGCCAGATCAAATGGAGCAAGTCGCGTACCAAGGGTTTTAAGATAGCATAATGCGGCAAGGTTTCTGGCACGTTCCGCTGTGGTCAGTCGGGCAAATGCTTCCTCAATAACCGGCAGTTGCTGCTTGCGCTCTTCAAGTGAAATCCCTTTTTCCATAACTGTGCGCAGTTCAAATTCCAGGCTGTCTTCCGGAATATCTGATGCAGAAATTTCTGGAGATGAGTGCCATAGCGCATTGCTGCACGCAACAAAGAAAATTGGTAAAAGCAGAAGCAGTAATACGGCGACAAGGTGATGAATGTTGATAGTAATACTTGTTTTTTTCATAATTTGTTTGTGTGGAAGGCTGGGCAGTGGGGTGTCAGGTGGTGCAGGGGTTGAAAACAGGTGTTAAAAGTTTTGTGTATCGACCTGACGGTTCTCCTTTTGTGTATGGATTTTGTTGCCACTATTGCAGATAAGGTTTTGCAAGGTAGTTCAAATAACAAAAGTCCCAGGATTTACCAAGGACTTTAAAACGGTTAAGAGTAAAATAAATAAAAATTATTTGTACCGCAGTTCAAGTCAACAGTCAAGAAAAAGCAGTTAAACTATAGTAATATCAGTATGATATCGCTGGCTTTGTTTAACCAAGTTTCGCCATCTGTGCAAAACGTATCAGGTATTGGTAAAGGGTGTTAAGTACCACTATTTGCAGTACATAAATTGCCGCAAATGCCACCAGAGGTGAAAAATCCATTGCCCCAAAGGGCGGCACAAAGCGGCGGATTCTGCTTAGCAAAGGCTCTGTTACCCGATAGAGGAAATTAACCACCGGATTGTATGGATCAGGGTTTACCCAGGAGATTAAAATAGAGGCAATAAGAATATATTTGTAAATGGTTAAAAGCCCATCGCCAAGCTCGACAATTTTGGCAAGCGCGTACATGATGTTGGAAACAAGAATCATTGAAAACCTTTCTGTGTTGCAAATTATTGATGTGTAAAACTATATTTAACAAAAAAGGAGGTGGTAAAGGTGAAAATCCGTAAAAAAATATTTGCAGATTTTGAATATTCAGAAGTACTTGATACCAAAA
>JAVERM010000010.1:0-34735 GCA_034007105.1 Trichlorobacter sp. | reverse complement strand
GGTGGGGTGTCATCTGCTCCAGTGATTTTTCCATCAAAATGCCGTTGGTGCAGAACATAATATGGCGACCACGGTTAAGAACCTCATCAATCAGCTCAAAAACATGGGGATAAAGAAACGGCTCGCCGCCAGTGATGGTGACAACAGGGGCTGGGCATTCATCCACTGCTTTCAGGCATTCTTCAAGCGGCATCATGGCGTTGATGGTGTCGGCATATTCGCGGATACGTCCGCAACCGGAACAGGCAAGGTTACAAAGGTGGGTAGGTTCAAGCATCAGCACCAACGGGTATTTTTCAACCTTGTTAAGCCGGTTTTTCATGATGTATTTGGTCAGGTCGTAATTAAGACGCCAGGGAAAACGCATTTGGGTTAATCCTTTCAGATTGAAGCAACCGTAAAATCAGGTTCCTGCGGCTAAAGCGCAGGATGGCAACATAACTATTTTTCAATTACGTCATTCTGCACGAAGCATAGCGTAGTTGCAGAATCTAAAATCTAGATCCTGCGACTAAAGCGCAGGATGACAACTTCTGGTACACAGGATGACGGCATAACTATCTACCCACAAACTCCATTGCAGCTTTTGCTATGCCAGCGGCATCAATGCCAACATCATGGCGCAGCTGTGCCTGGCTGCCATGCTCCACATACATATCTGCGATACCAAGACGCTTTACCGGTACTGACATACCATGTTCTTGCAGCAGTTCCAGTACAGCAGTACCAAATCCGCCTTGCAGTACGTTTTCTTCCACAGTAAGCAGTCTTCCGGTTTTTACAGCCATCTGCAAGATAAGTTCTGCATCCAGCGGCTTGATAAAGCGGGCGTTTACCACAGCGGCTTTTATACCATCTTCAGCCAGTTTTTGTGCTGCTTCCAGTGCGGGCATTACTGTGGAGCCAATGGCGATAATAGCCAGATCATCACCTTGTTGCAGGATTTCGCCTTTGCCCACCGGCAGGGTTTGCAGTTCCGAATCAAGCTGCACACCGTAACCGGCACCACGGGGATAACGCAGTGCAACCGGCTTGCGCAGTTCAAGGGCTGTTTTCAACATGTGGCGCAGTTCATTTTCATCCTTTGGTGCCATGAAGGTAAGCCCGGGCAGGTGGCGCAGGTATGAAAGATCAAATACACCGTGGTGAGTGGGACCATCATCACCCACCAGTCCGGCTCTATCCATGGCAATAACCACCGGCAGGTTTTGCAGGCAGATATCGTGAAAAACCTGATCATAGCCACGCTGCACAAAGGAGGAATATATGGCAGCAACAGGTTTTAAGCCATCGGCTGCCAGTCCGGCAGCAAAGCAAAGGGCGTGTTGTTCGGCGATGCCCACATCAAAAAACCGCTCGGGCAGTGCCTCTGCAAAGTGGTTAAGACCGGTGCCATCGGGCATGGCTGCTGTAATGGCAACAATGGATGGGTCTTTTTGCGCCAGCGCAGTCAGGGTTTTGCCGAAAATTTCGGTGTAAGATGGCGGGGCAGCTTTGCCTGGTGCAGTGCCGGTGGATAAATCAAAGGCACCTACGCCATGAAACTTGTCCGGCTTGTTTTCCGCTGGCTGATAGCCTTTGCCTTTGGTGGTCATCAAATGCACCAGCACAGGACCTTCAAAGTCTTTCAGGTTAGAAAAAACCTCAAGCAGGCTGGTGATGTTGTGACCGTCAATGGGACCGATATAATCAAAGCCCAGTGCTTCAAACAAAGCCCCGGGGGTTAAAAAGCTTTTCAGGGAGTTTTCAGCACGTCTGGCAAATTTAAGTACATTGTTGCCCACTGCCGGAATGTTGGTCAAAAGCCCTTTGATCTCTTTTTTAAGCTCGCGGAAATGACGGGTGGTCATTTTGCGGGAGATAAAGGCAGGGAAGGCACCAACGTTTTTGGAGATGGACATTTCGTTATCATTAAGGATAACGATCAGGTTTTTTTTCAGGTGTCCTGCCTGGTTAAGCCCTTCAAAGGCGATACCGCCGGTTAAGGAACCATCACCGATTACGGCAATTACGTTGTTTTTCTCACCAGTTAACGAGCTGGCAGCAGCCATGCCCAGGGCAGCAGAAATGGAGGTGGAGGCATGACCAACACCAAAGGCATCATGCTCGGACTCACTGCGCTTGGGGAATCCGGACAAGCCTTTGTATTGCCGTTGGGTATGAAATTGCTCCCGCCGTCCGGTAAGGATTTTGTGAATATACGCCTGATGCCCCACATCCCACACTATTTTATCTTTTGGGGTGGAAAAGCTGTAATGCAGTGCCAGGGTAAGCTCCACCACACCAAGGTTGGAACCCAGGTGACCGCCGGTTTCTGCCACTGTTTGCAGCAGAAATTCACGCAGCTCGGCAGCCAGATCAGGCAGTTGCTCAACGGGCAGTTTTTTCAGGTCAGCAGGAGAGTTAATGGTTTCAAGAATCATGGCAAAACGCCTCGCTTTGTGTTCAGGTATCCGTTTTTATCAAACCAGTCTACAGCCCGCGCCAGGGCATCTTTGACAGAGGTTTGGGGCAGGGCAAGCTCTGTAACTGCCCTTGTGGAATCAAAATACATAAATTTTTGCGCCATTTGCACACCGGCAAGGGGGATAAGCGGTTCTTTGCCGGTTATGGCAGATATTTTTTCATTAACCCAGGCTGCTGCCAGAATCGGGTAAAAAGGCAGGCGCACCTTGGGGGCAGTAAGACCGGTTATGTCAGAAAGTATGTCAAATATTTCCCGCAGGGTAAGGTTTTGATTGCCAAGGATATATTGACTGCCAATACGCCCTGATTTTGCTGCCAGCAGATGACCTTTGGCGCAATCTTCCACAGCGATCAGGTTAAGTCCGGTATCCAGGTAAGCAGGCATTTTCCGGTTTAAAAAATCAACGATAATCTTGCCGGTGGGGGTAGGTTTTATATCGTTTGGGCCAATGGGGGTGGAAGGATTGACAATCACCAGCGGCAGACCCTGCTCAATAAAACGCTTTGCCACCTTTTCTGCCAGAAACTTGCTTTTTTTGTAATGCCCCACCATGTCATCAAAAGTTACCGGCGTATCTTCTGTACCTGGGCGACCATCTCCGGGATTACCCAGGGTGCCGACGCTGCTGGTATAGATAACCCGTTCAACCTCTGCTTCAGCCGCTGCCTGTAAAACAGCTTTGGTGCCATCCACATTTATGCGGTACATCTGTACCGGATTATTTGTCCACAGGCGGTAATCAGCGGCAGCATGAAAAACCAGATTACACCCTTTGATGCCGTTTGCAATGGTTTGCGGATCGGCAAGATCACCTTGCCACAATTCAACATCAAGCCCGCGCAGGTTGGAGGTGTCAGAATCAGGCCGCACCAGTGCCCGTACTGCAATATTATCTGCAAGCAGCTCACGCACAATGGCTGCACCAATAAAGCCGGTTGCTCCGGTGATAAAGGCTTTCATCTTGTTGCCCCGATATATACGGGAAAAGCCCCGTGATGAGTGCGGGGCTTCGCAAATACTTTATCAGCCGTAACTGTCAGCATTGTTTTTCGCCGTTTTTACGCAATCTGCGGAAGCGTCCCAGGGCGGTAAGCGGAAAACAGTTGCGGTAAATATGGTATTTGATTTTGAAAAACTTGGGGAAGCCAGTGCCTGTAAAAGCATCTTCATCCCAGGTGCCATCCTCGTTTTGTGTGGACAGCAGGTATTGCACGCCCCGCTCCACTGCGTTGCAGTCAACCTCTCCGGCAGCCATCAGAGCCATCAGTGCCCAGGCGGTCTGGGAGGCGGTACTGCTGCCGCAGCCCATCAGGGTGCGGTCTGCGTATGAATCGCAAACCTCGCCCCAGCCACCATCCAGATTCTGGCGGGATTTTACCCAGTTGACAGCTTTGCGGATGTACGGTTGCCCCATATCTTCACCAATGGCTTCAAGCCCCATCAATACATACCAGGTGCCGTAAATGTAGTTTACACCCCAGCGACCAAACCAGGGACCTTCAGCTGTCTGGTCTTTTTTCAGAAATTCAATGGCACGCACTGCAACATGGTGAGTTTTTTCATAGCCGTAATGCCCCATCAACTCCAGCATACGACCAGTCAGATCAGCAGTGGGCGGGTCAATCAACGCCTCCATATCAGCAAAAGGGATTTTGTTGAGCAGATGCTTGGTGTTGTCTTTATCAAATGCCCCCCAGCCGCCGTTTTGACTTTGCATACCCAGGCACCAGTTAATGCCGCGTCTGGTGGCATCCTGCTTGGCTTTGTTACTTTTGGTTTTGATGTTTTTAATGCCAATCAATACTGCTGCGGTGTCATCAACATCAGGGTACCAGTCGTTCTGAAATTCAAACGCCCAGCCACCAGGTTCCAGCTCAGGTGCTTTTATCTTCCAGTCACCACGGATACGTACTTCACGGTCCAGAAGCCATTGCGATGCCTTGATCAATGCCGGATGGTCTGTTGTTATGCCGGCTTCCTGCATGGCAAGCAGTACCAGTGCAGTATCCCACACCGGCGAGATGCAGGATTGCAGGCAAAGCGTGTCTTTATCTTCAATACAGAAATTTGCCAGAGCTTCCAGCCCTTTGGCAATTACAGGATGGTCGTTACCGTAGCCCAGGCAGTGCAGACCAAGGATGGCATAAACCATAGCCGGCTGGATACCGCCCCAGTCACCGGTTTCTTCCTGGTGTTCAAGAATCCACTCTTCGGCTGCCTTGAAGCCTTTGTTTTTAAAAGGTCTGATCGGGCTTGATTCGTATACCTTAAGCATATGATCAATGCCGATGAAGATATTTTTAAGGGTAAAGATGCCTTCTTCCTTGCTGAAGCTGTAATCAGTGGGGCGGGGAGGCCGCACAAACAGCTCCTGAATCCGTGCCTGCGGTGGCAGTTTGCGTGACGGCTTGCAGGTCATTACAATGGAAAGCGGGATGATGGATGCCCGCGCCCAGCTGGAAAGCTCGTACATATTAAAGTATGCCCAGTTTGGCAGCAGCATCAGCTCAACCGGCATGGAAGGAACACCAAGCCAGGAAAACTCACCAAACATTGCCAGAAAAATCTTGGTGAAAACTCGCGCCTTAAGAATGCCACCATTGGCAAGGATAAATTCACGCGCCTTGACCATGGCTGGATGATCAGAAGAATAGCCTGCCAGTTTAAGGGCAAAGTAAGCCTCAATGGTTGTGGAAAGATCACCAGGACCGCCGTGCCACAAACACCAGTAACCTTCTTTTGTCTGCTGGCGCAGCAGGTAATTGGCTATTTTACGCTCCAGGTCATGGTCCACAATATCCAGAAAATGAAAAAGCATCAGATATTCGGCAGTAATGGTGCAGTTTGATTCCAGCTCTGCCCACCAGTAGCCGTCTGGCAGCTGCTCCCGCAGAAAAAAATTGCGGGTGCGGGTAATTGCCAGGTCAAGCGGGTTATCTGTTGCATCATCAATATTTTTCCAGATGGAGGTGGGCAGGTGATGCACCTTGGCAGCCTTTTTTATTGGCGCAGCAGGCACCCTGACTTTTTCATCATCAGGGTTAAACGAGGTAAGTGCAGCTGATATGGGCAGTTTGCCTGTGTTGATACTCATATATACTTATTTACTCCTTCATCAAATCTTGTAAAAACAGGACTCATAAACACAAAATGTACATTTATACATGCAGGTTGTGATAAAAACAAGCGTTGCACAAATATGAGCTGTTTAAATTTGCATGTAGCTGGGCAAAATCTTGAAGATGAAAGGAAATAAACTAAATGTTAGGTGGTAAACAGAAAAGACATTTACGCTCTTTGGGGCACAGTCTGAAACCGGTGGTGATGATCGGCAGAAAAGACCTGGATGATAACCTGATTGCAGAGACCAGGGCAGCACTTGCCTGTCATGAGCTGATAAAAGTAAAACTTATGGAAGGATGTAACCTCGACCGCCATGAAGCCAGCAGTATGCTGGCTGAAAGTACCGGATCAGAAGTGGCACAACTGCTTGGCAAGACTTTTCTTTTGTACAGGGCAGCGGATGATAAGCCGGTTATTACACTACCTTGACTTATCATAATTCCCTGCAACATCAAAACCCCGTAACCCCCACCGTCATTCTGCTCGAAGCGTTAGCGAAGTTGCAGAATCTAAAATCGAGATCCTGCGACTAAAGCGCAGGATGACGACTTCTGGTGCGCAGTTGGTCACGGCACGCCGTGCCCCTACACTGTATATTCCACTGCAGAAATTAGTTCGTAGGGGCATGGCGTGCCATGCCCAGGCAGGATGATATTTTTAAGAATCGTGACAAAATAGTTTTTATTTCAAATGGATCCAGCACCGCTTCGACAGCTATATACCCACCTCAAGTCTGAAGTGGGTAGCCTTGACATGGGGTATTAACTCACGGGCATTTTTTTTGACCAGATCAATAATGCCATAACCAGCCAAAGTATGCAGTGTTCGTGAAAGGTTGCTTTTATTACGTCCGGTCAATATTCCCAGTTCACTGATGGATTTGGGTTTTTGTTCTTCTATAACATGCAGTAACATCCGGTTATCGTCACTTAGCACCTGGGCAAAGGATTGCAGTGATTCAAACCAGATCTGCGGCTCATCCTTGCGGGGCTTGTATTCACCTTTGGCAATGGCGATAGTTCGCTTCTTGAACTCTTCCCGAGATATAATTCCGATATGCATGCTTTTCTTCATTTATTGCCTCCATCGATAAACAGTTCAACCTCTCTCCAGAAATCTTCAAGCAACTGTGCTGCCGATTCATACTCATACGGGACAATCTTCTCCTGATGGTGCTGATGATCCCACGCCAGGCGGCATCCTCCGAATTTTTTTCGTTTTGGGGGTGGGCAGCCATGGGCATTATCAAAGCCTGCCACCCGTGTATTGTTGCGGTCATGCAGAGTCAGAGAATAGGAAATACCGTGGGGTATCTGCTCGCTGGTAGTTGTTACCCTATAAGCTTCAAACTTGACCCAGTAGCCATTCTCCAGATGGTAGGTAATCCCGTGCAAATCCAGCAGAGTATCCAGCCCTGTTTCCCGTGTTTGCTTCATACATCTACCTATAAGAGTAAAAAAGTTGTGAGCGGATAACAACTATACGCAGTCATTATTGCTAAATCAAGCTGGATTCATTTTTTTGGAATCAACAAAGTATGACCTTACCTCTCGCTTGGCTTGAGGCGTTAGCGAAGTTGCAGAATCTGAAACCTAGATCCTGCGGCTAAAGCGCAGGATGACAAATCTTGGTGCGCAGGATGACAACTTTTGGTGCGCAGTTGGGTACGGCATGCCGTGCCCCTACACTGTATATTCCACTGTAGGAATTAGTTCGTAGGGGCATGGCGTGCCATGCCCTTTCTGGTATTCTGAAAACTACCCGTTTGGTTTTATAATCACCTTCAAGGTTCCTGTGGGGTTGGCAGCAATTTTAAAAGCCTCCCCGATCTGCTCAATCCCCATCCGGTGGGTAATCAGGTCATCCACCGCAACAGTATGGTTTTTAAGCAGTTCCAGTGCCTGCCGGTTATCCCTTGGTGCCGCACCGTAGCAGGTTTTAAAGCTGATATCATTGCGCCAGAACGGGTTAAAATCCACGGCAATGGTTTCACCAGGTCTGGCAACAGCAAAGAAAAGTACCGTACCACCCCGATCCACTGATTGCAGCGCAGCCTCCATTGCAGGTAAGGCACCGGTGCTGATGACCACCCTGTCTGCCAGATGACCGCAGTTTTGCAGCAGAAAATCCGGCAGATCCTCTCTGGCATTTACAGCATAATCCGCACCTGCCTTAAGTGCCATACTGCAACGGTAATCATTTATATCAGCCACTGTAACTGTGCCTGCGCCCAATGCTTTGGCGAGCTTTACAAAAAGCAGCCCTGCCAGACCGGCACCGTAAATCATCATACTGTTGCCAGGGGTGATGTTCATGGTGCGCATGGCACGTACCACGGTTGCCAGCGGTTCAATGAAAGTGGCTGTTTCATAGGTTATGCTGTCAGGCAGCTTCAGAATACCGGTGCGCACACTGCGACCGCTTACCCGCAGGTATTGGGCAAATCCGCCCGGGGTGAAGTTGTTTCTCTCCTGAAAGGTGACGCAGGCGGTTTCATGGCTGGACAGACAGTAAATGCACTCATCGCACGGCACATGGTGGGTGGCAAAGACGCGATCTCCCACCTGCACATTATCAACAGCTGCACCGATGCTGACAACCTCGCCGGCAAGCTCATGCCCAAGCACCAGCGGTGCCCGTTTTATACGGTACCATTCCATCAGGTCACTGCCGCAGATGCCGGATGCCATTACCTTGATCAGGACATCGTTATCGCCGATTTCCGGCATATCCCGTTCTTCAAGCCTTACATCGCTATTGTTGTAATAAACGCCGACTTTCACCTGTTTGCAAGCTCCTGATAAAGTTCAAAGGCATGTTCTGCGGACATGTTTTCATGCACAACCTTACGTACCGCGGTTAACATTGCCAGCGGTGCTTCTGACTGGAAGATATTGCGCCCCATATCCACGCCGGCTGCACCGGCATCAATGGCATTGCGTGCCATTTTAAGGGCATCGACCTCAGCCAGCTTTTTGCCGCCGGCAATAATTACCGGCACCGGACAGGATGCGGTTACTGTCTCAAAATCCGGTACATAATAGGTTTTGATGAAAGCTGCGCCAAGTTCTGCCAGAATACGGGTGGCAAGGCTGATATAGCGGGCATCGCGGGTAAGCTGGGCACCAACAGCGGTTACGCCCAGCACTGGTATGCCGTAGCGGTTGCAGCTATCCACCAGCCTGGTCATGTTATGCACAGATTGGGTTTCAAACTCGCCACCGATAAAAACCTGCACCGCGACTGCGCTTACGTTCATCCGCAAGGCATCCTCAACATCCACGGCGATCCGCTCATCAGATAGTTCTTTTAAAATGCTGGGACCACCGCTGGCACGCATAACAACGGATTTTTGTGTTGAGGGATCAATCAATGAACGTAAAACACCGCGGGTACACATCAGTGCATCGGCGTGGGGGGCAAGGGGGTTAATGGTTACATCAATCCGCTCCAGTCCGGAAGTTGGTCCCTGGAAGTAGCCGTGATCAAAGGCAAGCATTACGGTTTTGCCTGAAGCAGGGTTGAAAATCCGTGCCAGACGGTTTTTCATGCCCCAATCATAATTATTGGAACCTTTGAGGAAAAATGCCTGGTTTTGCTGTGGTATATCCAGGTAATACTGTTTTTCCAGTTGTGATAAATCATGTTCTGCCATTGGTTGTCTCCTTTATGGTTTTTAAGCATAACAATACTATCATTTTTTTGACCTGTTTTGTAACTGCATGGTAAACAAAGTGGATGATGGAAAAGAAAAATCAGAACAAGCAGACCGGCAGTACAGGTGAAGAAGTAGCAGCAAACTTTCTGTTATCCTGCGGTTATCGTATTCTGGAGCGCAACTTTCGCTGTAAAGGCGGAGAGATTGATATAATTGCCTTTGCGCCAAAAGAGTGCAGCCTGATTTTTGTAGAGGTAAAGGCACGGCGTTCAACAGCCTATGGTTTACCCCAGCAGGCGGTAAACCATTTCAAGCAACGCCAGGTTTGCAAGGCAGCACTTACCTGGCTGGCTAAAACCGGACAACAGGAGCATAATGCACGTTTTGATGTTGTTGCAATATTACTGTCGCCTGATGGCAGGCATCAGATAGAGCATATTCAGAACGCATTTGAATTAGCATACTAAAGGAGTGGTCATGTCCCAACCGGATAAAAAAGGGCATTTTGGTATTTATGGTGGCCGTTATGTGCCGGAAACGCTGATGCCCGCATTAAAAGAGCTGGAAGAAGCCTACAGCCAATACCGTAATGATAAGGAGTTTAAGCAGGAGTTTGATTATTATCTGCGGGAGTATGTTGGTCGTCCGTCGCCGCTTTATTTTGCTGAAAAACTGACTGCCAGGCTTGGCGGAGCAAAAATTTATCTGAAGCGGGAAGATTTAAACCATACCGGTGCCCATAAGGTGAATAACACCATTGGTCAGGGGCTGTTGGCAAGGCGGATGGGTAAAAAACGGGTTATTGCAGAAACCGGTGCCGGACAGCACGGGGTGGCAACTGCCACAGTGTCGGCACTTCTGGGGATGCAGTGCAATGTGTTTATGGGGGTTGAAGATACTCGCCGTCAGGCGTTAAACGTCTTTCGCATGAAGCTTTTGGGGGCAGAAGTTACACCTGTAGCTGCCGGTACAGCCACTTTGAAAGATGCCATGAACGAGGCATTGCGGGATTGGGTAACCAATATCCGTACCACTTTTTATCTGATTGGTACTGTGGCAGGACCTCACCCGTACCCGATGATGGTGCGGGATTTCCAGTCTGTAATCGGAAAAGAAGGAAAAAAACAGCACCAGAAAGCCGAAGGGCGGCAGCCGGATGTTTTGCTGGCCTGCATTGGTGGCGGCAGTAACGCCATGGGACTGTTTTACCCGTTCATCAAAGACAACACAGTGCGGATGATTGGTGTGGAAGCAGCCGGACATGGCATAGAAACCGGTGAACATGCAGCACCGCTTTGTGCCGGCAGTCCTGGCATCCTGCATGGCAGCCGCAGCTATCTTTTGCAGGATGAAGATGGTCAGATTGCCCATGCCCATTCCATTTCTGCCGGGCTTGATTATCCTGGTGTGGGACCGGAACATGCCTGGCTGAAAGATAGCGGACGTGCTGAGTATGTCGCTGTCACCGATGATGAGGCATTGGAGGCTTTCCAGCTACTTACAAAAGAAGAAGGGATTATGCCTGCCCTGGAATCTGCCCATGCCATTGCCTATGCCATTAAGCTGGCTCCCACCATGGCAAAGGATAAAACAATAGTGGTCTGCCTTTCCGGACGGGGGGACAAGGATATTCATACAGTGGCAAATCTTCTGGGTGAAAACGGATAGAACATGAAATTCAGATTATTAAAGCAGGATAAAGACAGTAAAGCTCGCCTTGGGCTGCTTGAAACAGCACATGGTCAGATAGAAACCCCGATTTTTATGCCGGTGGCAACCCACGGTGCCATGAAACCGCTTACTCCGGCGCAGATACATGAAACCGGCGCGCAGATTATTCTGTCCAACACCTATCATCTGCATCTGCAACCTGGTGAAGGACTGGTGAAAAAAGCTGGCGGTCTGCACCGTTTTATGTCCTGGGATAAGCCGATTCTTACAGATTCGGGAGGTTTTCAGGTTTTTTCGCTGCCCAGGAAAAAAATCACCGAAGATGGTGTTTTCTTCCGCCATGAAAATACAGGCGAAGAGATTTACCTTGATCCGGCAAAGGCGATTGCCATTCAGCAAGAGCTTGGCTCGGATATTATGATGGCCTTTGATGAATGCATCCCTTACCCGTGTGATAAAAGCTATGCCGAGCAATCCACTAAAAAAACCATCCGCTGGCTTAAAGAGTGCAAAAAAGCCTGGAGTTCTGATAATCAGGCACTGTTTGGTATTGTGCAGGGAAGCGTGTACGAGGAGTTGCGGGTAAGCTGCGCCAGGGAGATGAGAAAACTGGATCTGCCAGGTTATGCCATTGGCGGAGTAAGTGTGGGTGAAGGGCTTGAGCTGCTGAAAAAAGTGGTGGGCTGGACAGCACCGCACCTGCCGGAGGACAAGCCGCGCTATCTGATGGGAGTTGGTCTGCCGGAGGATATTCTGGAAAGTGTGGAGCGAGGCATGGATATGTTTGATTGCGTTATCCCCACCCGTTATGCACGCAGTGCCACGCTTTTTACCAGGCGGGGCAGAATCAGGGTTTCCAACAAAAACTACCGGCGGGATTTTTATCCGGTTGATCCATCCTGTAACTGCTACACCTGCCAGAACTTCAGCAGGGCGTATCTGCACCATCTTTTTGCTGCCAATGAAGTGCTTTCTGCTGTTTTATCTGCCATCCATAATGTCAGCTTTTATCTGAACATGATGCAGGAAATTCGCCAGGCAATTGCGCAAAACCGCTTTGCAGCTTATAAGCAGACATTTTTGGCAGAGTATGGCAGCAATTCAAAATAAATCTGAAAGCGGTTGATTACTTTTCCGGATGGCAGCTAACTGTTTGCTGCCTGTTGCAGCAGCCCTGCTGCATGTTCTCTGGCGGTTTCTGTGATTGATTCGCCAGCCATCATCCTTGCCAGCTCATCTACCCTGCCTGCTTTTTCAAGCAGGGTAAGCCTAGTGCCGGTACGCCCGTCTGTCACCTGCTTTTCCACCCGCAGATGTTCATCTGCAAAGGCTGCCACCTGGGGCAGATGGGTGATGCAGAACACCTGCTGACCAGCAGAAACGTTTTTCAGCTTTCTGCCCACAACTGTTGCCACTGCACCACCAATGCCGGTATCAACTTCGTCAAATACAATGGTTGGTGCTTCTCCTTCAGGCAATATCTGCTTAAAAGCCAGCATCAGGCGTGAAAGCTCGCCACCTGAAGCAACCTTGCCCAGCGGTCGTGGCAGTTCACCAGGGTTGGGAGAAAACAGAAACTCCACCCGTTCATTACCACTGGCACGCAGTTGTGGCAGCCGCTCCAGCACAACAGTTATTTCGGCATGGGGCATGGCAAGTTGGCGAACTTCCTCAACCAGGCGGGATGTCAACTCTTTGGCTGCCTTTTTCCTTGTTGTGCTCAGTTTATCAGCCATCTGCTCCAGCTTTTCACGGGCAGCAGTTACATCATGTTCCAGCTCTTCCCGAGAGCGGCTGCGACCAAGCAGTTCATCCCTTTCTTCAGCCATTTTTCTACCCAGGGCGATTATTTCCCCAATGGTGGGGGCATACTTTCTTTTAAGCCTGTGCAGCAGATCAATACGGTCTTCAATAATGGATAGCTGACCTGGATCTGCCTCAATTTTTGCCCCATAATCCCGCAAGCGCAAGGCGATATCCTCCAGTTGTAAAAAGCTGTCTTCCAGCAGTCTGGCTGTGTCATCAAGGCTTGCATCTATTGCGGCTGCCTCCTGCACGTCTGCACAAAGTTTGCGCAGATCACCCAGCACTGTCTGCTCGCCGCCATAAAGGGCTTCAAAAGCGTTGCCTGTCAGTGCGGTAAGCTTTCCGGCATGGGCAAGCAGCTGCTGCTGTTCGTTTAGCTCCTCATCTTCGCCTTCCTGTAAGGCTGCTTTTTCAATCTCTTCGGCCTGCCAGGAGATTAAATCCAGCCGTTGTGCCGCTTCCCGCTCCTGTTGGTCAAACTGCTCAAGCTTGTCTTTTAGCTGCTGCCATCTGTTAAAGGCTGCGGCAACAGCATCCCTTTGTTGATGACAACCGGCGAAGCTGTCCAGCAGCATGGGATGGGAATCAGGCTTAAGCAGGGTTTGGGATTCATGTTGACCGTGGATGGTAACCAGGGTACTGCCTATTTCAGTCAGTTGCGCCAGGGTTGCCATTGAGCCGTTAAGGTAGATGCGGTTGCGGCCGGAGCGGTTGAGGATGCGCTTTACCAGCAGTTCACCATCATTGGCGATTCCGGCATTTTCAAGAAAAAGACTGATTTCCGGCTGGTTTGAGATGTCAAACAGAGCTTCCACAACTGCTTCGTCAACACCGGAACGGATAAGTTCTGCCGTTGCCCTGCCTCCTGAAACAAGTGATAAGGCATCAATGATAATCGATTTACCGGCACCGGTTTCACCAGTGAAGATGGTCAGCCCGGATTCAAAAGACAGCTGTAACTGTTGTATAATCGCTATGTTATGGATGGAGAGGTGGGTAAGCATTGCTTGATCCTTAAAAGCTTCCGTCTGTTTCGTTGCAAAAAAACGGTTTGGTTTTTGGCAAATTTTAGAAAACAGTAGTTTTTCCAAGATTTGTTTCAGCGTTCGCCCCACTTTAACTTAGTACGCAAAATAGCAAAGTAATCTTTATTACTGGAGGTGACCAGATGGGTGGTTTTACGGGCGCGGCTGATGGTGATTGTATCTCCCTCTTGCAGGTCAACCCCCACCTGCCCATCAAGGGTCAGGTAGACTTTTTCATCAAAGGAAGATTTGACCACAATTTTGATTGTAGCCTGATCCGATATTACAATGGGGCGGTTGGTTAAGGTGTGGGGGCAGATCGGCACAATGATGATGCAGTTCATCAGCGGCTGTACAATGGGACCTCCGGCAGCAAGACAATAACCGGTGGACCCGGTGGGGGTGGAGATAATCAGACCATCAGCCTTGAAGTTGGTCAGCAGATGTTCGTCAACCCGCGCCTCCAGATCAATAATGCGGGCAATGGCACCTTTGTTGATGACAACATCATTTAGAACATCACAGCGTGCCAACTCGCAATTGCTGCGGGTAACCACAACCTGCAACATCATTCTTTCAGTAACGCCTGACTTGCCTGTGATACAGCTTTCCAGCACCGGATAAAGCTCTTCAACGGTTACTTCTGTCAGAAAACCCAGGCTGCCCAGGTTGACACCTAAAACAGGCACTTCACGACCACTGAAAAGACGTGCAACCGAAAGCAGGGTTCCGTCACCGCCAAGCACAATTACCAGCTCGGCACATTGGCGCAGCTCTTCTTTGTCAACACCGCCGGCATGTCCTATATGACGCGCCAAGTGGGCTTCCAGCAAAGGGCGGCAGCCACGCTCTTTTAACCAGGTGACCAGCTCGGCAGCCACACCCTGGCAGCGGGGATCATGTACTTTGGCAAAAATGGCAATATTTAGCATAGACGCTCCTGTAGCACAGCTTTAACCAGTTGTCCACAAGCTGTAAACCTCGTGGTTGCGCAGGTGGCAGCTTTACTGTAATCTGCTTGAAAATTCAACTTCCACAGTGGTTTTTCAAAATCTGTCAAAGTTTGTAAAGGAGTAGCAACACAGATGCGTTACCTCACAGCCGGTGAATCACATGGACCGCAACTTACTGCAATTATTGAAGGGATTCCAGCCGGAATGCCGCTTTTGGCAGCCGATATAAACGAGCAGCTGGCAAGGCGGCAGCAAGGTTACGGTCGCGGCGGGCGGATGAAGATAGAAAAAGACACTGTGGAGCTGCTTTCTGGTTTACGTTGGGGCAAAACACTTGGTTCACCCCTTACCCTGGTGGTGAAAAACCGTGATTGGGAAAACTGGCTGGAAAAGATGTCCCCCCTGCCGGAGCATGAAGGCAAGGCAGAGGCTGTAACCCGCCCCAGACCAGGACATGCTGATCTGTCCGGAGCAATTAAATATGGACATGAAGACCTGCGTAATATTCTTGAGCGTTCCAGTGCCCGCGAAACAGCCATAAGGGTGGCAGTGGGTGCAGTTGCCCGTATTTTTCTTGCTCAACTGGGCATTAAGATAGGCGGGATGGTTACAGAACTAGGCGGAATTACTGCCAATGTTGATGAGCCGGATTTCCCTAAATTATGGGCAAAGGCAGCAGCTTCCGAGCTTTTTTGCTGTGATGAAAAGGCAGAGGCTGAAATGAAGCAACTGATTGACCATGCCAAGGCATCTGGCGACACCCTTGGCGGAATGGTGGAAGTGCAGGTTATCGGGCTTTTACCAGGACTTGGCAGCCATGTACAGTGGGATCGCAAGCTGGATGCCAGACTGGCCATGGCACTGATGAGTATCCAGGCGATCAAGGGGGTTGAAATCGGCATTGGTTTTGATTCGGCACGCAAGCCTGGTTCGCAGGTGCATGATGAAATCGGCTACAACCCTGATAACGGTTATCTGCGTTACAGTAACAATGCCGGCGGCATTGAGGGGGGAATGACCACCGGAGAACCGTTGATTCTGCGTGCAGCCATGAAGCCTATCCCCACGCTTTATAAACCACTGCGTTCGGTGGATATGCGCAGCCATGAACCTTTTGAAGCATCGGTGGAAAGATCAGATACCTGCGCAGTGCCGGCAGCATTGGTGGTAGCAGAGGCAGTGGTGGCCATTGAGCTGATGAATGCAGTGCAGGAAAAATTTGGTGGCGATTCACTCGCAGAAATAATACGCAACCGTGATGCCTATCTTGAATATCTGGGGAGCAGGTAATGGATACCCAAAAAACAGTCTCAAACATCGTTCTTACCGGAATGATGGGCAGTGGTAAAACCAGTGTGGGCAGGCTTTTGGCAAAACAGCTTGGCTACCGGTTCGTTGATCTTGACGCGCTTGTTGTCCAGCTTGAAGGTGCCAGTATAAATGAGGTTTTTGCCCGTGATGGCGAGCAGGCTTTCCGTGAAATGGAAACCGCTGCCCTGGCTACCCTTGCCCAACATACCAAAATGGTACTTGCCACAGGCGGCGGGGCAGTGCTTAAGGAGGAAAACCGGCTTTTAATGCGTATGCTTGGTGTTGTAATCAACCTTAAAGCTGCTGCCAACACTCTGGCAGAGCGATTGATGCAGACTGATGACCGACCTTTACTTGCCAAAGATGGCGCAAGACAGGAGCAGTTATCCCTTATTTTGCAGGCACGGGAAAGCTGTTACGCTGATGCGGACATTAGAATTGACACTGATAATAAAACATTGGAAGATGTTGCCGCTGAAATCCATAAAAAATTGTTTGAAAAACAGATGCCATGAATGTTTTCCATAACCTTACCATTAAACTTGATACCCGCAGTTATGATATCCGCATCGGTAGCGGGCTGATCGCTTCGGCAGGTTCTGCCTGCAAAAAGGTTGGGCTGTCTGGACGTGCTGCCATAATCAGCAACACCACAGTTGCCCCTCTTTATGCTGCTCAACTGACTGAATCCCTACAACAGTCCGGCTTTGAAACCCACCTGATTAAAATCCCCGATGGTGAAGAATACAAGACCCTGGCTACCCTTGGTACGGTCTACAACGCACTTTTGGAAGCAGGTATTGACCGTCATGATTTTATCATTGCCCTTGGTGGCGGCGTGGTGGGAGATCTGGCTGGATTTGCAGCTGCAACCTGGCTGCGCGGTATCCCTTTTGTGCAGATACCCACCACCCTGCTGGCACAGGTGGACAGCTCTGTTGGCGGTAAAACAGGTGTGGATCATAGCAGCGGAAAAAACCTGATCGGAGCTTTTTATCAGCCCGCGCTGGTGCTGGCTGATCTTGATACCCTGCAAACCTTGTCAAAACGCCATTACTGCGCTGGTCTGGCTGAGGTGGTTAAATACGGCATGGTGCTTGATGCCAACCTGTTTGCAAAACTGGAGGCAAATACAGGGCAACTGCTTGCCCGTGACATTAAACTGCTTGCCGAGGTGGTGGCAATTTGCTGCAACCTGAAGGCAAAAGTAGTGGAACAGGATGAGCGTGAATCGGGAATCAGGGCGATATTAAACTACGGTCATACCCTGGGTCATGCTTTTGAAACCCTGGGTAATTACCGTGATTTTGTACATGGCGAGGCTGTGGCCATTGGCATGATGTTTGCCGCCGAAATTTCCCGTAAACACGGTTTTGCCGATGCAGCGGATCGTGACCGGCTGATCGCCTTGCTGCAAGCTTTGCAACTCCCTTTAACTCCGCCTGAAGTTGAATCAGATAAACTCATTTTAGCCCTTTCCGGTGACAAGAAAAACCGCAGTGGCAGTATAGGTTACATCTGCAACCGTAGTGTTGGTGGCTATGAAATCCTGAAACAGACCCCAATAGAGCTGGGCATGGCGTATCGTGATGCCCTGCCTGTAATCAGTGAAAATGCAGCCATGGAGCTGGTTGAGCTGTCGCTGGATGATATTGTGATGGAAGTAGTGCCGCTGCCTTTGCCCATAACAGCTTGGCAAAATGATAATAATGCAGACGAAAAACTGATGTCATCAACAACTGTTGCAGATCAGCCTGATACTTTGATTGTTGATGACCCGATGCTTACCCCCACCATTGCCGAGCTGTATCACAAGCAAGGTTTTACCGACCGAGCAATGGAGATTTACAGGCAGTTACATGAGTTAAACCCTGAAGATGGACAGATAAAAGCCCGTTATCTTGAGCTAGGCGAGCTGGCAGAAGCAACCTTTGCACAAAATGATGTTCCTGATAAAACCGATGAAGGTAAGCTCTCACCGGAAAACCAGGCAAAAGTCACTGTACTGGAAAGCTGGCTGGCAAATATCCAAAGTCTGAAGCAGGCTGTCTAACGGAGTATTGAAATATGCGAGTGCTGGTGTTGCATGGTCCCAACCTTAACCTGCTGGGACAGCGGGAACCTGAAATATATGGCAGGCTGACTTTAGAGCAGATTAACCTTGAAATTGAAAATACGGCCAGGGAACTGGGCTGCACTGTTGAGTTTTTTCAATCTAACCACGAAGGCAGGCTTGTGGATGCAGTACAGGAAGCCAGCCATAAATTTGACGCAATTTTGATTAACCCTGCTGCCTTTACCCACACCAGTGTTGCTCTGCGTGATGCTTTTGCCGCTGTGGGGCTTCCCTTTGTGGAGGTTCACCTTTCCAATGTTTATCGCCGCGAACCGTTTCGCCACCATAGCTACCTTGCTCCCCTTGCCATTGGACAGATCAGCGGATTCGGGATGGAAAGCTATCTGTTGGGATTACGGGCACTTTTCAGCCATACTAAAACCTGAAGAAGTGGCAACCACAAGCCGATCTTAAAAGCGGTTTTTGCCACGAATCTACACGAATAAACACGAATAAAATCAAAGGCTTTTGACAAAGCACCAAAACTTTTTGAACAAAGGGAGTGTTTGGAGCTAACTGTCCGATAGCAATGATAAAATCTGTGTAAATTCGTGCTAATTCGTGGCTAATTATTTTTTTGGGTTTTTCACAGGAACTAATATAAGTTGAGGGAACAGTTTTAATTATGTTAAAAAACCGTATTGCTCTTTTACAACCCTTTTTTGCAGAGTATAACCTTGATCTTTTACTGGTGGAGCATCCGGTTAATCTGCGTTACCTGACCGGTTTCAGTGGTTCTGAGGCTTCGCTTTTGCTTTCAGTCACGGGAAACGGCTGGTTTATCTGTGATTCACGCTACAGCTTGCAGGCAGCACAAGAGACCAGCGGGCTGACCATTGTTGAAAAATCCCAACGTCATGAAGCTGTTGCAGAAATTATCAGCAATGAAAATGCAGGTCGGACAGGTTTTGAATCAACCCGCACAACAGTGGCAAATTTTGAAGCACTGTCCGGAAAAATCACAGGCTGCCAGCTTGTGGCTGTGGGTGCAGAGCTGGAGCGGATCAGGGATATCAAGGATGCTTTGGAGCTGCAAAAACTGTCTGAAGTGGCAGCTTTGGCTTCCAGAGCGTTTGAAACTGTCCTGCCAATGCTGAAGCCAGGTATAACAGAAGCTGATTTTGCGCTTCAGCTTGAGTTTGAAATGCGTCGCAGCGGTGCCAATGCCTGTGGTTTTGATATTATTGTTGCTTCCGGTGAGCGTGGCGCAATGCCCCACGGCAGGGCATCCGGCAAGCAGATAAAAAGCGGTGAGCTGGTTACCGTTGATTTTGGTGCAGTGCTGGATGGTTATCATTCCGATGAAACAGTTACTGTGGCAGTTGGCGAAATAAGCGAACAGCAAAAGCAGATCCATGACATAGTAAAAGCTGCCCATGATCTGGCTATTTTGGCAGTAAAGCCAGGTATCTTGTGCCGTGAACTTGATGCCATAGCCCGTGATTACATCAAATCCAAAGGTTATGGTGATTTTTTTGGTCATGGTCTGGGGCATGGTGTGGGGTTGGATATTCATGAAAAACCGGTTATTTCGCCGCGCAGCGAGGCGATGATTGAAGAAGGTATGGTGTTCACCATTGAGCCAGGTATCTATCTGCCAGACCGGATGGGGGTACGGATAGAGGATACAGTGGCTGTTACAAAAGATGGCTGCAAAATATTAACCAAAGTTGATAAAGAATTGATTACAGTTGGCTAGTTTCCAACAATGGAAACATTTACCTGAAAAGGAGAATTTGTAATGGAAGTTAAAGATCTTAAACTGCTTATAAAAATGATCACAGAAACAGATATTACCGAATTTGAGATGGACAATTCTGATGAAAAAATTGTGATCAAACGTGGACAACAGGAAGTAGTGCAGGTGGCTGCTCCGACAACCTATCTGCAGGCAGCTGCGCCGATGATGTCAGCTATGCCTGCTGCCCAGCCAGCCCAGGCCGCACCTGTGGCAGAAGCCGTTGCACCGGCTGCGCAGGAAGAAACAGGCGAAACCATCAATTCACCCATTGTGGGTACTTTCTACCGCGCACCTTCACCGGAATCCCCTGCGTTTGCAGAGGTTGGGCAGATTGTGGAAAAAGGGCAGGTGATCTGCCTGGTGGAAGCGATGAAGCTGTTTAACGAAATTGAGGCTGATTTTAAATGCAAAATCATTAAAATCTGTGTTGAAAATGCCCAGCCGGTTGAGTTTGGTCAGCCACTGTTTGTTATTGAAAAGGTTTAGGTATTGCATATGTTCCATAAAATACTTATTGCCAACCGTGGCGAGATTGCCATCAGGGTAATCAGAGCCTGCAAAGAGCTGGGTATCAAGACGGTTGCCGTCTATTCCACGGCTGATGCAGATTCTCTTCATGTAAAGCTTGCCGATGAGTCAGTCTGTATCGGACCGGCACCAAGTGCCCAAAGCTACCTTAACATCAACGCAATTATCAGTGCTGCCGAGCTTACGGATGCCGAGGCTATCCACCCTGGTTACGGATTTCTCTCTGAAAACGCCAAGTTTGCAGAAATTTGCGAAGAATGCGGTATTACCTTTATCGGACCTTCGGCAGAAAGTATGCGCATAATGGGAGATAAAATAGCTGCCCGCCAGGCGGTTATACCCCACGGTGTACCGATTTTGCCAGGCACCAAGGAAAGCGTGCAGACTGTTGATGAGGCAATTGAAATTGCCAAAAAAATCGGCTTTCCGGTAATTATCAAAGCTACTGCCGGTGGTGGCGGACGGGGCATGAAAATCGTCCACTCCCAGGCCACATTGGCAACAGCATTTGCCACGGCCCGTGCCGAGGCGCAAGCTGGCTTTGGTAATCCGGATGTTTATATTGAAAAATACTGTGTTGAACCGCGCCACGTTGAAATCCAGGTTCTGGCTGACAAGCATGGCAACTGTATCCACCTTGGTGAGCGGGATTGTTCCATTCAGCGTCGGCACCAGAAAATCATTGAAGAGGCGCCCTGTCCGGTGCTTTCTGAAGAGATGCGTAAAAAAATGGGTGATGCAGCCGTAAAGGCAGCCAAAGCTGTTAATTATTGCAGTGTTGGTACAGTGGAATTTTTGCTGGACAAAAGCGGTGAGTTTTACTTTATGGAGATGAACACCAGAATCCAGGTGGAACATCCGGTTACAGAGATGATCACCGGGGTTGATTTAATCAGGGAGCAGATCCGTTCTGCTGCCGGTATGCCGTTACGCTATACCCAGGAAGAGATAAAAATCAATGGTCATGCCATTGAGTGCCGGATCAATGCTGAAGACCCGTTCCGGTTTACCCCGTGTCCGGGTAAAATCACCACCTATCATCAGCCAGGCGGTCTGGGAGTGCGGGTAGATTCGTTTGTGTACGACCAGTATAATGTTGTACCCCATTATGATTCAATGATCGGCAAGCTGATTGTCCATGCTGATACAAGAGAAGATGCCATCCGCCGTATGGCGCGCGCACTGGATGAATATATAATTGAAGGGATTAAAACTACAATTTTCTTTCACAAACGGATTATGACCAACAAGGATTTTATTGAAGGCAATGTTGATACATCATTTTTAGAACGTATTGTTTTGGAGTAGAGGAATAATGGATACACCGGATGAACTACAGTACACACGGGAACATTTCTGGATCAGACAGGAAGGCAAAACAGCAGTTATAGGACTTACCGATTTTATGCAGGACATGATCGGTACAATTGATTCTGTGGAGCTGCCCGCAGAAGGCGATGAGATTGAACAGGATGATGCAATCGGAATGGTGGAAGCACGTAACGGTGTAAGTGAGCTGTACGCACCGTTTAGCGGTACTGTTACTGAGGTAAACAACGAGCTGTTGGATAATTCTTCCCTGATTAACGATGATCCCTATGATTCCGGCTGGTTGGCAGAAATCAGGATAAGTGACCCTGATGAACTTAAATCTTTAATGTCAGCAGACGAGTATATTGACTTTATTGAGGATCAGGAAATTTAAGCAGTACAGATGATTTTACAAGGGCGGGTTAACCGCCCTTTTTCTGTTTGTAGGGAGAACGGTTTTGTTGATGACCACAAAAAAAACAATTAGCCTGAATAAAGCAGTTAGCCATGAAATCAGACAGTTGGTTCTGTTTGACAGCTCATTAAAATGTTTTGAAGTCATGCGTGCTTATGCACGTTTGTTTGTGGCTAAAGCTGTTTTGGGGATTGCCCTGTTTCTGTTTGCAGGTATGGCAGAAGCTGCTGATAAAACACCGCTGACCCTTATCGAGGCGATTAGGCAGGCAGTGGATAAAAATCTGGAGCTTAAGGCAGAGCTTTACAATCCTGCCATGCAGGAGGCTTTATTGCAGCAAAGTCGCAGTATTTACAATCCTGTGCTGGGGCTTTCAACATCAGTTAATGAAAAAACCAATTACTCCCTTTTGGGTAATAATAACAAGCTTTGGTCGCGCTCTGTGCAGGCAAATGCCGGCATCAGCCAGATGCTGCCCACCGGCGGCACTGTTGCCCTGGATTTTGAAAACAGCCGCTATTTTGCTGATCAGGTATCAGCTGCCACAGGTGTCAAATCATACTGGGATTCATCTTTGGGATTGTCCCTAAGCCAGCCTTTGCTCAAAAATTTTGGCAGACAAGCCACTGAACTGAACATAGACATTGCCCGACTGGGCAAGGAAGCAGCGGTTGAAAAACTGCAAAACCGGCTGATGAATCTGGTTGCCCAGGTGCGTACTGCATATTTCCGACTTTACAGCCTGCAGGAAGAGCAGGATGTGGTGCAGGTTTCGCTGGAGCTTGCCCAGCGCATCCTCACCGAGACCAGGGCAAGGGTAGAAGCCGGTATACTGCCTGCCATGGAGATTCTTAATGCGCAATATGGAGTGGCTGCAAGGGAAAAGGAGCTTATTGATGCTGAAAGGGCAGTGTCGGATCAATCCGATGTTTTAAAGCAATTGATTCAGTTGAATGTAATCCCTGAACTTGAAGCTTTGGATAAACCATCCACCAGTGCCAGTGAAACCGATGAGCAGGCAGAGGTTGAATATGCACTTGCCCACCGCCCGGAGTTGAAAGAATTGCAACGTAACCGTGAGGCAGTTGAGCTGCAAACCAGGGTTGCAGGTATTAACACCATGCCGGATTTAAGCTTTAATGCCAAGGCAGCAACCTCAGGTCTTGGAGATAGCTACAGCCGAGACCTGGATCGACTTGGTTCTGGTAATTATCCTGTTTGGGGGGTGGGGCTTGCCTTTTCCTATCCACTTGGTAACGATGCCGCAAAAAATGAGTACCGCAGGCAGCGGTTGAAAAACGAACAGATGCTGCTGCAAATACGTAACCAGCAGGAGCTGATTATCAACGAAGTACGTGCAGCCATACGGGCAGTGAAAGCTAATTACAAACTGCTGGAGGTTTCGCAGCGGGGCAGACAGTTTGCCGAAGAACGGATGCAGGCCTTTGAACGAAAAGTTGAGGTGGGGCTGTCCACCACCAAAGACCTGCTGGATGTGGAGCAGGAGCTGGCAACGGCAAAGCAGGATCAGATCAGGGCGCAGGTTGCCTATGATAACGCTTTAACCGCACTTTGGCTGGCAACCGGAGCGATTTTGGACAAGCAGCAGATAAGGATAACCGGACTGGATGCTGAAAAGTTATACAAGGATATTCGCTGATGATACAGATAGGACAGATAAACTACGCCAATGTAACTCCGCTTTTCTGCGGACTTAAAGCCTGCTTTCCCGATGCTGATTATCAATATTTAAGCGGTGTTCCGGCTGTTTTGAATAAAATGCTGGCAACCGGTGAAATTGATGTTTGCCCATCATCATCATTTGCCTATGCAGTTGATGCAGAGCGTTACTTTATTCTGCCCGAGCTTTCCATCAGCAGCCCTGGTGCAGTAGCCAGTGTTTTATTGTTTTCACAACTTCCACTGGAAAAACTGTCCGGAAAAACCATCCTTTTAAGCGCAGAATCAGCCACCTCTGTAAACCTGCTTAAAGTCTTGATACGTAAAAGATTCGGGATGGATTGCAATTATCGTACCTGCAAAAGTGATTTTAAAACTGCACTTGGTGAAGCAGCGGCACTGCTTTTAATCGGTGATAAGGCATTGCAGGCATCAATTGCCGGTGCAGCTCCATATGTCTATGATCTGGGCAGCCTTTGGCAGGAATGGACAGGCTTACCTTTTGTGTTTGCGCTGTGGTTTTGCAACCGCAGGGCAGCTTTTGAAAAAGGAGATGAAATGCGCCTGCTTGCCAGTCGTTTGCTGGTGGCAAAGGAGTTTGCCACAAAAGAGCGTGAGCAGATTGCCGCATCTGCCACTGAAGCATCCTGGATGGGCAGGGACAGGTTAATCAGTTACTGGCGTGATAATATTTCCTACAACCTTGGTGAGCAGGAACTTGCCGGCCTGCGTCTGTTTTTTTCATATTGCAAAGAGATGGAGCTACTGGAAAGGGAACCTGAGCTGGTGCTGCTGAAATGAAGCTGTTATAAGGTCAGAATGGGCAAGAATGAATAACCCAGCATTGAGGTAATCACTCATGAAAACACAAGTAAACAGGCTTGAATCAGTAACTCCTGCAGAGGGAATGGTGCTGGAAATACATTATACAGGCGGACAAACGGTGCGTGTTGATTTTTCTGATCTGCCAGAGCGTTATGCTGTATTTGCTGATTTGCGCAACCCTGACTGTTTTAATGCCGCGGTCATTACTGATTGGGGACATACACTTGAATGGCCTAATGGTGAGGGTCTGGATGCCGACCGTATTATGGAGATGGCACTGACTCAGGCAGGAAGACAGGATACATTGGAGTTTCGCCGCTGGCAGGAGCGTAACCATTTGTCATTAAATGCTGCTGCCGATGCCATTGGTTTAACCCGTCGCACCGTTAGCCAATATCGCACCGGAGCAAGACCTGTACCACGTACAGTTGCCTTGGCTTGCAAGGGATGGGAGGCTGAACAGAAACCAGGTGGCGCAGTTACTAAATTTGCAGGCTGATGTAATCCCTTAAAATTTTTGCATGATCAAAACAGAGCTGCTCTGGCAGCTTGTCAGAAGAGAAAAAAGCCAGTTCAGCAGCGTCATCAGCAGCTCTGGGAGTGCCTGTGGCGCTGGCGATAAAAACTGCGGAGATGGTATGGAAGCGACTGTCTCTTGCCGGGTCAGAATAGCAGCCAAGCAGACGCAGGTTGCTTATTTGCAGTGAGGTTTCTTCCAAAGCTTCACGGATTGCAGCCTGTTCCAGTGATTCACCATAATCCACAAAACCGCCTGGCAGTGCCCAGCCAAGGGGCGGATTCTTCCGTTTGATCAGCAATATCTTACCATTAAGCTCAATAATAATATCAACCGTGGGAAACGGATTGCGGTACTGTTTCACACTGTTGCCACACTCTGGGCAGGTTATGCTGTTAAAGGACATGACAGACTCCTGGCGTGCTTGCAGGCAAAAAAAGACCTGCACAACAAGGTAGTATGCAGGTCTCCCAATGGTTTATGCGTGGATAGTAAAAAGTTCTTACTTTTTGCCAGAGCCTTTTTTCGATGTTTTCATCGGGTTTACCCGAGCATTTTCAGTTTTGATATCCTTTTTGACATGGGTGGCAAAATTGCAGATACCATCTGTCCATTTTTTGGCAGGCGCAGGGTAGGCACTGCAAACCTGACCTATGCTACCGGTTACAATACGCTCGCAGCCTTCGCAATTTTCCACCACAACCTGACAGCTTCCTTCAGGGAAAACACATCCACTTTTTGCCATAAGAGTACACTCGGTACCCGGCAGAACTGTTTGACACTGCATTACTTCATCCTCCTGATTCTTGATTGCCTTTTTAAATCCTCTGGCAGCCGACAAAAAGCCAGACTGATAAAATGGTATAAAAGAGTAAATAAATACCAAAAAAGAAAGTTATTGTCCATATTTATTGATAAAACTTTTATCAACATCAATACGGTCAGTGCTTGTGCTTGACGATGTACAGGTGGTGTATTAACCTCAATAAATTATTCGTGGAGGTATACAAAAATGACTCAGATAGCTTTTGGCACATCCGGCTGGCGCGGAATTTTATGTGATGACTTTACCTTTGCCAATGTAAGGGCAGTGGTGCAGGCCATTGCTGATCACTTGAAAGAAAGTGGCCAGGCAAAGGGCGGGGTGGTTATCGGCTCTGATTCGCGCTTTATGGGAGGTCGCTTTACTGAAGAAGCAGCGCGGACCCTGGCTGCTGCCGAGATAAAATCATTCCTTTGCAACCGCGACCTGCCTACTCCGGTCATCTCCTACGAAATTTTGCGCAGAAAAGCCGGTGGTGGAATTAACTTTACTGCCAGCCACAACCCGCCTGAATATAATGGCATAAAGTTTTCACCTTCCTGGGGTGGACCAGCACTGCCGGAAACCACCAAAGATATTGAGCAGCGTGCCAACAACCTGCTGGGCAAGGTTGGTGCGCCGGAATTAACCCTTGAATCTGCCATTGAAAAAGGGCTGGTGGAGGTTATTGATCCCCGCGAAACCTACCTTGCCGAGCTGGAAACAAAGATAGATTTTGCAGCAATCAAAAAAATTGGCAAGCTGGCATTAAACCCGATGTACGGGACAGCCCGCGGTTATCTGGATGCACCTTTGCAAAAATTTGGTGTGCCCTTTTGCATTATCAATGATCATCTTGATCCATACTTTGGTGGTCAGCCACCAGAACCATCAGAAGCCCACATTCCTGATTTCATCAGCCTTGTAAAGGGTGATCCGGAGATAAAACTGGGCATTGCCACCGATGGTGATGCAGACCGTTTCGGCATTATTGATGCCGATGGCAGCTACATTGAACCCAACTACATCATCGCTTTGCTGCTTGATTACCTGATTAAAGAGCGTAAAATCGAAGGCGGTGTGGCACGTAGTGTTGCCACTTCGCACTTTGTGGATGCTGTGGCAAAAAAACATGGTGTGCCGCTTTATGAAACTCCGGTTGGCTTTAAATATATCGGTGAGCTGATTACCCAGGATAAAATTGTCATTGGCGGTGAAGAAAGTGCTGGCTTAAGCATCAAAGGTCATGTGCCTGAAAAAGATGGGCTTTTGGCATGTTTCCTGGTGGCAGAAATGGTGGCAAAAGAAGGTAAAACAGTGCGTGAGCTGATTGAACGTCTTTACGCCGAGGTGGGGCGTTTCATAACCAGGCGGGATAACCTGCGTCTTTCTGCGGCACTGGAGGCAGCTTATCCACAAAAAGTGGCATCAGTGCCGACTGAAATAGCTGGCAGTAAAATCAAGGATGTCATTACTGTTGATGGTGTCAAACTGATTCTGGAAGATGGTGCCTGGTTGCTGTTCCGCAAATCCGGTACCGAGCCGGTGGTACGGCTTTACGGTGAAGCGGCAACAGAAAAACGGCTTGCCGAGGTTATGACTGCTGGCAGGCAGTTTATACTGGGCTAGGAGTAAGCCCTGTTCATTATCAAATCTGGTTGAAAACTGAAAGATAGTTTTACCTGCAGTCAGTATTGCCATTGGCGATATATCTGGTTGATTTTTAATTTAAGGAGCAAACAAACCATGTGGGATTATACAGCAACCGTAAAAGATCACTTCCTTAACCCCCGCAATGTGGGTGAAATCAAGGATGCTGATGCAGTGGGAGAGGTGGGCAGCCTTGCCTGCGGTGATGCGCTTAAACTTTATCTGAAGCTGGATGAGAAAAAAGAAAAGGTAATTGATGCCAAATTCCAGACCTTTGGCTGTGCCAGTGCCATTGCATCTTCATCGGCATTAACCGAGCTGGTAAAGGGCAAAACCCTTGATGAAGCTTTGGCGATCAGTAACCATGATATCGCCGAATTTCTGGGGGGATTGCCGGAAGAAAAAATGCACTGCTCAGTGATGGGTCAGGAAGCACTGGAAGTGGCGATTATGAAATACCGTGGCGAAGATATCCCTGACCATGATGCAGAGCATGACAAAGGTCATGCCTACCCCGAATATGAAGGCAAGCTGGTCTGTAAATGCTTTGGCATTACTGATACCTTCCTTAAACGGGTGATTGCTGAAAACGGTTTGACCACCACCGAGCAGGTGACCAACTTCACCAAGGCTGGCGGTGCCTGCGGTGGCTGTCTGCCTGAAATCCAGAAGCTGATTGATGAAGTACTGGAAAAGGGCAAGGTTGAACAGAAGAAGCCAAAACTGTCTAACCTGAAAAAAATGCAGATGGTGCAGGAAGTGCTGGAACGGGATATCCGTCCGATGTTGCGTGCCGATGGCGGCGATCTGGAGCTGATTGATATTGATGGTGATCTGGTGCAGATTGCTTTTCGTAAGGCATGTGCCGGCTGTGCTTCATCCGGTAACACTGCCCGTTTTGTAGAGATGAAACTGCGCGAGCTGGTTTATGAAGGGCTGCAAGTGCAGGAGGTGCAGGCATGAAAGAGATTTATCTGGACAACAATGCCACCACAAAGGTGGATGAGGCAGTTTTTGAGGAGATGCGCCCTTACTTCTGCGAGCTGTACGGTAACCCCAGCTCCATGCACTACTTTGGCGGTCAGGTGCAAAACAAGGTAACCGAAGCAAGAAAGCAGGTTGCCCAACTACTGGGAGCATCCTCGGGTGAGATAATCTTTACTGCCTGCGGTACTGAAAGTGACAACACAGCCATCCGCTCTGCGTTGGAGGTGCTGCCTGAGCGTCGTCATATTATTACCAGTCGGGTAGAGCATCCGGCTGTTTTAACCCAGTGCCGCAATCTGGCAGCCAAAGGCTACCGTGTAACAGAAATCGGTGTTGATGATGCCGGCAATCTTAATATGGATGAGTATAAACAGGCGATTGATGAGGATACTGCCATTGTTTCCCTGATGTGGGCAAACAATGAAACCGGCGTTATTTTCCCTGTTGAGGAGGCAGCTGTCCTGGCAAAGGCAAAAGGAGCCCTTTTCCACACCGATGCTGTGCAGGCTGTGGGCAAGATTCCGATTAACATGGCAGAGTCGGTAATTGACATGCTTGCGCTTTCCGGTCACAAGCTGCACGCGCCAAAAGGGATTGGTGCCCTTTATCTGCGTAAAGGTACTCCGTTTAAGCCATTACTGGTTGGCGGGCATCAGGAAAAAAGCCGCCGTGCCGGAACTGAAAATGCTGCTGCCATTATTGCCATGGGTAAAGCCTGTCAGCTTGCCAATGATTTTATGGAGCTTGAAAACACACAGGTAAAACTAAAGCGTGACCGGCTGGAAAAAGAGCTGCTGGCAGCAATACCCCACGCCAGAATCAATGGTGGTGGGGCACAGCGGTTGCCCAACACAGTTTCCATAGCTTTTGAATTTGTGGAAGGAGAGGCGATTTTGCTGCTGCTGTCTGAGCTTGGTATCTGTGCTTCTTCGGGCAGTGCCTGCACTTCCGGCTCTTTAGAGCCATCCCACGTGCTGCGTGCCATGGGTGTACCGTTTACCTGTGCCCACGGTTCAATCCGCTTTTCACTTTCACGTTATACTACCGATGCCGAGATTGATCTGGTAATTAAAGAGTTGCCGCCGATTGTTGCACGGCTTAGGGAAATGTCGCCATTTGGGCGTGAGTTTTTGAAATAACTTACATTATCAGGTCTGTAACAACATAGCGGAGGCGGCTTAAAACCGCCTCTGTTATTGAAAAACTTAGCAATACCGCTTCAGCACCAGCTCTTCCCACGCGCCGCATCCTTGCAGCAAAAGATCACACAGTTCCCTTACCGCGCCCATACCGCCGTTATGACAGGATATAAAATCTGCATTGGACTTGACTATTTCCAGTGCATTGGCTGGTGCTGCTGCAAAGGCAACCTTGCGCATTACCGGTATATCAATCACATCATCACCCATGTAGGCAACCTGATGGTCTGCCAATGCCGTGCGCTTCAGCATATCTGCATAGCTTTCCAGCTTTTGCAAAGAACCCTGGTAGACCAACTCAATGCCCAGCTCTTTTGCCCGCAGATCAACAACCTGTGAATTGCGTCCGCTGATAATGCCCACCTGGATACCTGCCCGCTGCACAAGCTTGATGCCGTGCCCATCTTTCACATTAAAAAACTTGCTTTCCACGCCATTGGCATCCCAGATAATCCGTCCATCGGTCATTACGCCGTCCACATCAAGGATCAGCAACTTGATGTTTTCAAGTTTTTCTTTCATGCAATACCTGCTTTCAGAAGATCATGTAAATGAATAATTCCGCATGGTTTGCCGGTATGGTCATTGTCAAACACAAAAAGTGATGTAATGGAATACTGCTCCATCAGCTGCAAGGCAGCGGCAGCCAGCTCCTCACGTTTAATCCGTTTGGGTTTGCTGCGCATCAGGTTTTTTGCCGTGGTTTGCAGTATCTCTTCACCCTTTGCCAAGGCACGGCGCAGGTCACCATCAGTAATTACACCGCCAAGGGTTCCGGTATTATCGCAAACACCGGTTACTCCCAAACCTTTGGAGGTGATTACAAACAGTGCTTCCTGCATCGGTGTTGTTTCTTCCACCAGCGGAATGGCATCGCCCTGGTGCATCAGATCCTCCACCCGCAGCAGCAGTTTTTTGCCCAATGCACCGCCAGGATGGAAGATGGCAAAATCCTCTGCCTTAAAGCCACGGCTTACCAGCAGTGATACTGCCAGTGCATCCCCCATTGCCAGTGTGGCAGTAGTTGAAGATGTTGGCGCAAGCCCCAGTGGACAGGCTTCTTCAGAAACAGATACATCAAGATGAATATCAGCACTGCGTGCCAGGGTAGAGCCAGGTTTGCCACTCATGGCGATCAGGTCAACACCCAGCCGCTTGACCACCGGCAGGATACGCAGTAATTCTTCGGTTTCACCGCTGTTGGAAATGGCGATTACTATATCGCCTTTCATGATCATCCCCAGATCACCGTGGATCCCTTCGGCAGGGTGCAGGAAAAAAGCTGGTGTGCCGGTTGAAGCCATTGTAGAGGCTATTTTCTGCCCGATCAGCCCGGATTTACCCATACCGCTTACAACCACCCGTCCGGTGCAGGATAAAACAAGCTCCACTGCTTTTACAAAAGATTCATCCAGCCGGTTTGCCAATGTTTCTACTGCTTTGGCTTCGGCGTTGATTACATTGCGTGCAGTTTCAAGTATTTTCATCAACTTAATTCCTTACCAGGGCATCAATAGCCTGTAGCTTTTTTAATAATGCCGGCAGTTCTGAAAGCACAATGGAGTTGGGGCCATCGCAGCGGGCAACCGATGGATCTTCGTGTACTTCCATGAAAATACCATCAATGCCGGTGGCAACCGCAGCGCGGGAAAGAAATTCCACAAACTCCCGCTGTCCGCCAGAGCTGCTCCCCTGACCGCCTGGCAGCTGTACGCTGTGGGTGGCATCAAACACCACTGGATAACCAAAGCCACGCATAACCGGTAAAGAGCGCATATCTACCACCAGGTTGTTGTAGCCAAAGGATGCACCTCTTTCAGTGAGGATGATATTTTCATTATCCATAGCAGCGATTTTGCCAACCACATTTTTCATATCCCAGGGAGCCATAAACTGCCCTTTTTTAACATTTATTACTTTGCCGGTTTTGGCAGCGGCAACCACCAGATCTGTCTGTCGGCAAAGAAAAGCCGGTATTTGCAGAATATCCAATACCTCTGCTGCCGGTGCCACCTGTTCTATGGAGTGGATATCTGAAACCACTGGCACACCGATGCTATCTTTTACTTTTTGTAAAATACGCAAGCCTTCTTCCAGTCCAGGACCACGGAAAGCGTGGATGGAAGTGCGGTTTGCCTTGTCGTAGGATGCCTTGAAAACAAGCGGCATTGACAAGCCGTTGCAGATGGTCATTAACCTTTCGGCGTGGCGCAAGGTGGCTGATTCATCCTCAATCACACAAGGACCGGCAATCAGGGTTAAAGGGTTGTTACCACCAATTTTTACTGAACCTGCTGTTATCTGTTTAATCATGGGTTATCTGGCTCCTGTTTAATCTGAAAACGGTTTTTGACATGAATCTGTACGAAGTGTTAGCGCAGTTGCAGAATCTAAAATCGAGATCCTGCGACTAAAGCGCAGGATGACAACTTTTGGTGCGCAGGATGACAAATATTTTGCTTTTATTCGCATAAATTCGTGGCTAACTGTTTGGGTTTTATGATTTGCTATGGAATAACCGTTGCTATGTCGCGAAACCGCCGCCGCTTGATTTTATCAGCATACATCAGGCGATCGGCATTTTTTATGGTGTTGTCCAGCTCGGATGCTTCTTTGGCGGTTGCAGCACCCAGGGAAAGATTTCTGGCAAATATTCCCAAAGACGGGTTAGATTCTTCACTGCGCAGCCGTTGCAGTACAGTGGCAGCAGCGGCATGGTCTGTTCTGGGTAAAAGTGCCGCAAACTCATCACCGCCAATACGGGCAACAACATCACCGGCACGAAAAGCAGCATTTAAAACCGCGGTTGCCCCTTTAATCATCCGGTCGCCTGCATCATGCCCCTGGTTGTCGTTAACTTCTTTAAGCCCATCAATATCGGCAATTACCACGCTTACCGGAAAAAGATTACCTTCTTTCAATCGCTGTAATTCTGCCTCAAAATAGGCACGGTTATAAAGACCGGTAAGCGGATCATGGGTGCCCATATATTTAAGCTGGGCTTCGTACTGCTTGCGTTCGGTAATATCCTGGGCAACCTTCAAAAAACATGTAATATTGCCATCATTATCCCTTAACGGCGATATTTTTGCCATTTCCCAGTAAATAGTGCCATCTTTGTGCCGGTTTGCCAGTTCGCCCTTCCATTCTTTACCTTGGGTTATATTACGCCACAAATCTTCATAAACTTCTTTGGCAGTAAGCTCTGATTTAAGCAGGCGCGGGTTTCTGCCCAGCACCTCTTCAGCTTCATAGCCGGTAAGCCGTGTAAAAATGTTGTTAACGTATTCAATGTTTCCTTGCAGTGATGTAATCATAATCGGTGCCGGAGCCTGCTCCACTGCCTGGGAAAGCATCTGGATGCGGGCATCCTGGCGCACCAGCCTGCGCTTAAGCAAAGTATAATTGCTACAGGTTTCAATGGCTCTGGCAAGTTTTGCAAACTCCACCGGTTTCTGTACATACTGGTTAATGCCGATATCAATACATTCAAGCAGATTTTCAGTATCACTGTAGGCAGTCAGTACGATTAGCTGGCTGTCCTTGTCAATTTTCCTGATTTCGCGACACATTTCAAGACCGTTCATAACCGGCATCATAATATCGGTTAAAACAATATCAGGTCTTTTTTCGCAAAAAAACTGCAAACCCTGCTGACCGTTTTCTGCCACAAAAAGCTCGGTAATAAAACGCTGCAAGATGCGGGTGACCAGCTCACGGGTAACACGCTCATCCTCGACATAAAGCAACGATATGTCATAATGTTCGTTTTCAGGAAATCTCATGGTTGCAGGTCTCCATTCCGGCAGGTTTCACTTAAACTGAAAAATCCTAAAATTGCAAGGAGATACAGTGGAGAAAGTCAGCATTGCCCGCTGCGGCAGCTATCAGCATGATGATATTATCACAGCCTTAAAACGATTACTTGCGCCGTTTGGTGGTATGGAAAGCTTTGTAAAGCCAGGTATGCAAGTACTATTAAAACCTAACATGCTGGCAGCACGCAAACCGGAAGAAGCTGTAACCACCCATCCTGCCCTGGTTGGTGCAGTGGTGCAACTGGTACGCAATGCAGGTGGCACAGCATTGGTGGGCGACAGCCCTGGTATCGGTTCTTTTGCAAAAGTAGGGGATAAAAGTGGCATCTGTAAGGCTGTAGAGCTTGCCGGAGGACAGATGATTGCATTTGATAAAACCAGAACCATCAGCGGCGGCTCAACTTTTCGCTCAATGGAGCTGGCAAGGGCTTACTGTGATGCAGACCTGGTAATTAACCTGCCCAAGCTTAAAACCCACGAGATGATGACCCTTACCTGTGCTGTAAAAAACCTGTTTGGTGCTGTTGTTGGTCCGGCAAAGGCAGGGCTACATCTGACAGCAGGGCACTCAAAGCAGCTTTTTGCACGTCTTTTGCTTGAAATAGCATCTGCAAGGCCAGTGGCACTAACCATTGTGGACGGCATAACAGCAATGGAAGGCAATGGTCCGAGCAGTGGCACACCTCTGCATCTGGGGGTACTATTGGCAGGTGAAAATCCAGTGGCAGTTGATACAGTTGCAGCCCGTATTGCCGGCATTGAACAAAAACATCTGCCAGTGGAACAGGAAGCAGCAAGACTTGAAATGCCAGGCAGCAGCCTGAAGCAGATTGAACTGCTTGGCGAGCAGATACAGATGCCGCTGCAAAAAGCGTTTAAACTTCCGGAAGGGCTTGATCTGCACTTTGGTATTCCCGGGTTTTTGAAACCGCTGTTGCGTAACCAGCTTTCACAACTACCGGTTGCTGATTTAAAACTCTGCCAGCTTTGCGGTATCTGCCGTGATGCCTGCCCGCCGCAGGCAATAACAATAAAAAACAACACCCTTAAAGTGGATAAAGAACATTGCATCCGCTGCTGGTGTTGTCGCGAGCTTTGCCCGTACCACGCCATGAAGCTGCGTAAAGGATTT
>JAVERM010000122.1:0-5565 GCA_034007105.1 Trichlorobacter sp. | reverse complement strand
CCCCCCCCCAGAACCGCAACCAGAGCCACAGCCTGAGCCCACACCCGATCCTGAGCCCGAGTCCGACCCACCCCCTGTACTCACCTTCACTGTAGCTAATAATGGCGGCGTAGTCACCTTCGCCAATGGCAGTGGTGACATCACCGTTACCGTAGATGGCAGCAACACCGTATTCACGCGCGGTAGTAAATCACACTCAGTAGAAACTTCTACGATTGACAGCATCACTGTAGCTGCAGGCCAGGTGCTGACCGGTACGGCAGCGGTGCTGAGCGGCAAGACGATTGATGGCACCGGCACGGTGAAGGTAACGGCGCTGGAAGGTGAGTTGGGTGCCGATCTTTCGGGTATTGAGACCTCGACAGTGAACGCATCTGTGGCCCTGCCAAATGCCGGAGAGCCTATCTTTACGGGCAAATTTGGCAAGGCAGCTGTCACGATTATCGGCGGAATCTTCAATATTGATTCTTCTGTGGATATGGGTACGGCAACGTTTAATGTGGCAGCAAATGCCATGTTGCAAGGTCCCGCAGCTAAATTGACTGGCGTGACTGTTGTCGGAGCTGGAAATGTGAGCGTGACCGATTTGGCTAACGATACAGACCTGTCCAATAT
The DNA here is from genome assembly GCA_034007105.1 of Trichlorobacter sp. Classification (GTDB taxonomy): domain Bacteria; phylum Desulfobacterota; class Desulfuromonadia; order Geobacterales; family Pseudopelobacteraceae; genus Trichlorobacter. The sequence goes on along the minus strand of JAVERM010000122.1, from coordinate 4,950 downwards.
CGACAGTGCGTTAAAGTTGAAAGCCTTTGTGTGGGAGAGTGTCAATATTTCTTCCAACACAAACCTTGGTGCAGTAGATGAGTACTTTGTTTCCAATTCCAAGACTCTCACTTTGACCGCCGCGCAGGCCGATGGAATTGCAATCACCGGCAATGGCGGCGTGACCATAACCGGCTCCGTCGGCGATCAGGTAATCAATGTTGAGACCGAAGGCACCAACACCATCGAAGGCGGCAAGGGCGCGGATGTGATTACGCTGGGTGAAAATACTGGCATGGATACGGTGGTGGTGAATGTTGGAGGCGATATTGCTGCAACAGCCTCAACAGTTGCGTTTGCTGTTACTGATGGTGAGGCAGCGACTGCCAAGAGCTTCTCTATCAAGCTTGCTGGTGTAAATGATGGTGATGCCATTGAGATTGCAGACCTTGGCACCATTGCTGATGGCGAAGCATTGGCCACGGCGATTCAAACTGCCTTGCGTACTGCTGATGACAATGCAGAAGATATCACCGTTGCTTGGGAAAGCGATGTCCTGACGATCACTGATGCCAAAGGTCGTGCTTTCACTGAGCCTTCGTTGATGGATGCTGGTACGGCTGCAGAAGAATCAACAGTTGCGTTTGATGTTGATGACACTCAGGCAGCGACTGCCGCGAGCTTCTCTATCAAGCTTGCTGGTGTAAATGATGGTAATGCCATTGAGATTGCAGACCTTGAGAGTCCTGCTAATGGTGCAGCATTGGCCACGGCGATTCAAACTGCCTTGCGTACTGCTGATGACAATGCAGAAGATATCACCGTTGCTTGGGAAAGCGATGTCCTGACGATCACTGATGCCAAAGGCCGTGCTTTTGATGCACCTTCGTTGATAGATAATTCAGCTGAAATCGACAACGACATCACCATTGAAAATGGTAGTACTGCAATTGATGCCGCAGAGATCGACAATAGCGTCACACCTGCCAATGGTAGTACTGCAACTGATGCCGCAGAGATCGACAACAGCGTCACACCTGCCAATGGTAGTACTGCAGTTCCTGCCGCAGAGATCGACATTAGCGTCACACCTGATAATGGTAGTACTGCAGTTCCTGCCGCAGAGATCGACAGCGATATTTCAACCAATAATGGTAATGTTGCTGAATCTGATGTGCCTTCTGACTCCTACCTCCATGTTAGTGGTAACACTTACGACATCATCACCAACTTCCATGTGGCTAACGATAAGCTTGATCTAGGTGTTAGTGACTTGATGGCTGATAACTCTACTGCAGCAGGTTCAACAGTTAAGTTCACGGTAGAAAATGGCATTATTACCGTAACTGATGATAATGGCCTGACTAATGATCAGCTAATAGCCGCTCTGTTCAGTGAAGTTGCAATGGAAATGGGTAATGACAAAAAAGTTGCTGCTTATACCGTTGGCACAAACACCTATGTCTTCCGTGGTGATGGCGTAGCAGGTTTGGACGACAGCGATATATTTGTCGTGCTGGCTGGGGTTAATGCAATAACAGACCTTGGCGACATCCTCGCTTAACCACTAACCAACCCCGCCCCCGTGAGGGGGTGGGGTTTTTCTTTGAATTCTGGATGGCAATGAAAAGTTTGCTCGATTTTCTGAAAGAGCACGGCGTATTGGTGGTTATTATTGGTCTGTGCTATTGGTGTTGCGCTGGTGAAGTTCGGGTACGACGTATTTAACGCTTAGAGTAAACAGGAAATACTAACGTTGGCTCGCATAAAAGATGAGCGTATCAATCCAGAAAGGATGATAAGCAATCATGAAACCGACCATTGTGGTAATACTGTTTTTCTTCCTGATATTACTAATATAAACAAACAGAGATTTATTTTACTGTAAAAAGGAGGAAGTATGAGTGTAAAAATCATGGATATGATAAGGCTGCCCATCACATTGATGGTAGTAATAATGGTTTCAGGCTGTGCAACTGGTCTAAAACAAGAAGTCAGCCTGCTGGAATCAGAAAATGCTCGTACACAAAAAATCATTACAGCGCAGCAAGTACAATTAGCTGACTTTAATAACAGAATCTCGAATGCTAGCCGAGACATTTCTTCTGCACGGGAGTCAAGTGAAAGATCAAGAAAAAGCCTTGCCGAACACCAGACAAGCATATCCAGGTCGCAGTCGTATTTCAACTCTAAGGAAGGTAGAAGTGTTTATGTCGATAACAGGTGCATTCTTCCTTCACGCGGAGAAAAACCCCAGCCTTTTTGTGGGTCACGAGCCGAGAGTAGAGAATTTGCTCTTTCCTATTGCTCTATGTCTATTGGGTGTGATGTAGCTCTTTCTATGTTTGATGACAAACTAGATACTTTCTCTAAAAAATTTCTCGCGAGCGAGGCGTGTTCACGCAGTGTTGCAAAAATGCACAATATGGGCTATTCGGATGATCAAACGATTGTTAATGCTTTCAGTGCTGCCGCATCCAGTGCCTGCAATAATCAGAGAGAAGGGATTTTTGCCATGATTGGCAAAGCATGGGGATGCCTTACCGCTGGAGCAATTTATTTACAGAAACTTGAGAGTTATCAGAAATGCCTGAACCGTGAGGGAGATCGCTGTTATAATAATACGCTTAGCTGGGAAAATGCCCCTGCTCAAAGACGAAATGTTTGTCAAAACCACATATCAAATATAGCAGAAAGAAAAAAAGAAATCGCATCAGCTAATGCTGAACTTAAGCGCAATCAGAAATTGATTCTCGAATCTGAGAATCTGATCACTCAGTACAATTCTAAAATCCAATCGTTACAGCCAGGTCTGCAACGCGCCCAAACTAGATTTACAAGTAATAATGCGAGATTGGATGAAATTAAAAATAGCGTCCAGTGGAAGTTGTTCGGTGATAATTAGCCAAATCCAAGATGGCATCGCAGCAAAAGGACACCCACTTTGTTTTAACTTGCAACCCCCACTGCTCACAAGGCGGTGGGAGTTTTGCGTTTAACTACCTGCCATGCAGGCTTTCCCTCCTTGCAAAGGAGGGGAGTTTCACAGCTCTCCCCCTGCCAAGGGAAGAAGCTTTAAGTTCCCCCTCTTAAGTTAAGAGGGGGTCAGGGGAAGTTATGAAAAACCTAACCCTGCTGTAACCCCTCCCAACCTCCCCTTAACCTAAGGGGAGGAGCTTTTTTGTTCCCCCTCTTAAAATAAGAGGGGGTCAGGGGGAGTTATGAAAAACCTGTAACACCAAAACCCCGTAACCCCACCCAACCTCCCCTTAACCTAAGGGGAGGGGGTTTAAGTTCCCCCTCTTAAAATAAGAGAGGGGCAGGGGGAGTTATGAAAAACCTGCAACACCAAAACCTCGTAACCCCTCCCAACCTCCCCTTAACCCAAGGGGAGGGGCTTCCATACAAACAAATTCTGTTATTTCATGTTTTATCGTGGAATGACGGTGTGGATTTTGTTTTTATTTGTATTTCTTCATGCAATTTTGTGGTTAAAAGCTTTTACATTGATGTTTACCTGATTAGGTGTATAATCTTGCACCAATAGCGCCCTGACCTCTGTTGTAAGCTTGCTTACATTACGTTGGGGCCTTCTTTTTTTGGGGTGTTGAAAAAGAATGAATTCTAAACCATTCTTCGACTATACGGAGCTTGTCGATTTGCTTGAGCAAAGAGGCATGCATCTTCCAGATAAACAGCGTGCCCAGCGCAAGCTTTCCCAGGTTGGTTATTATCGTTTAAGCGGCTTTTGGTATTCTTGCCGCAAATCTAATCCAAACAGCACACACAAACGCCTTGATGAGTTTTTACCTAATACTAGCTTTGATGAGGTTTATAAGCTTTATTTGCTTGATAAACGCCTAAGACTTTTGCTTCTGGATGCTATAGAGCGCATTGAGGTTAGGTTAAAAGCAGTAATTGCTTATGTAATGGGCAAGCAAAATCCAATGGCTTATACAGATAACAAGTTTATTAATCCTAAGCAATTAAAAGACTATTATCGGCAAGGTCAGCTATGTAATAGCTGGGATGAATGGCTTAAAAGACAAGAATCAGAGCTGTTGCGCAGTAAGGAAGATTACATAGTCCATCATTTTAAAAATAACATGCCTATACCTATTTGGGTGGCTGTTGAAGCCTGGTCTTTTGGTACCTTGTCGAAATACTTTGAGATGTTGAAAGGTAGCTTTCAGCAAAAAATCATCAAGAACCTTGGGGTTAGTAATGCAGCCTATTTTGCGCGTTGGTTGCAAGCAATTAATACTTTAAGAAATCGATGTGCGCATCACTCAAGGGTTTGGAATCAGGTAGAGAAAAACCCTTTAAAGTTGCCTTTAAGCGATGCTGAAGATGCTTTGTTTTTTGCAGGGTTTGGTAGATTTTCAGATGAGCAGCGAAAGCGTATTTATGTATTAGGTGTGATTATTGGCTACCTCGTTCAAAAAATTGGACCAAACTCAGATTGGCTTAGCCGCTTTTTAGAAGAGCTGGATAAAACACCCAGCTTGCCAATAAGCTTTGCGCAAGGAATAGGAAAGCTTAAAAATTGACCACTACCGTGCCCTTTCGTGGATTTCGTGGCTAAAACCCCGTAACCCCACCCAACCTCCCCTTAGCCTAAGGGGAGGGGGTTAAGGTCATCATCCTGCTGTCCAGTTACCCGCCAAACTCCAGTAACCAGCCATCAAAAATTGTTGTTTTTTCCTGACCGTAGCGGGCAAGGTTTGTCTTTATTTCAGCCACAGTTTTTTCTGTTTCCAGTTGTTGCGGGTTTTTGGAGAAATAAAGATCAGCGTAGCTGATAATCCGTTCTGCCAATGTTTCCGGTTGCATATCCCGCTGCGGCAGCGGCAGGTTCTGGCTGATTATATCAGCGGTGGTTAATCCTGTGCCTATATGACGCTCACAAATAAGGGCATGTTGCGGCAGCCCTTCCTGTTCCAGTATTTCACGCCCCAAAATTCCGTGCAT